>CAZWXG010000172.1:1806-4841 GCA_964637825.1 uncultured Acidobacteriota bacterium | reverse complement strand
TTCTCATCCAGCTTGAGCTTCATTGCAGAGTGCCCGTCTTCCAGACGCTCTCATGCGCGAGGTCTGCGGCATAGGCGAGACAAGCGTGAATGTCGTCTTTCGTCAGTTGCGGATAGTGATCAAAAATATCCGGTTCCGTCATGCCTTCGGCGAGGCCGTCCAGAATTACGGCGATCTCAATGCGGGTGTCGCGAATGCAGGGTCTGCCGCCGCATACATCAGGTTTGGAAGTAACCCTTTCCATAAGTTCCTGTTCTGGCACCTTATAATCCTCCCTATGGTTTCCTGGTTTTAGCCTGCCGCTGCTTTATGCTGGACAAAAGCTTCGACGAACTCGACGACTTTTTCCTGCTGGCGGCGGGGGAGTTTGGAGACCTGCTCGAAAACCTGCCTCACCTTGCCGGAAGGTCCTTTTGCACCTTTCCAGTTGGCTGAGATCCCGATGAGGTAATCCGCGGTGGTGCCGAGAGCCTCCGCCAGGGTGCGGATCTGTTCGGCGCGGAGAGCGACATTCCGCCGCTCCCAGGCGGCAACCACCTGCTGGGTGACGCCAAGCCTTTTTGCCAGTTCTGCCTGGGTTAAACCGGCGCGCAGGCGCGCTTCGGCGATGCGCTTGGCGAACTCCGAGGGTTCCTTTTTCAGAGATTTTTCCGTGTTAGCCATGACGCCAGTATAAACGCCAGATTTTTGCGAATTGGGGAGTGAAGAAATGGTCTTTCGCATGATAACAATTTATAATTGTAGTCTACGTTCCATAAAAGTGCAAGCTGTAAAACGCGACATTCTTCTTGACAGGGGTTTTCCTATGGCGCGAATCCCTGATGCGGAGATCGAGCGGTTGAAGTCGGAGGTGTCGGCGGAGCGACTGGCGGAGGGGAGGGGGGATCCGGCTGGAGCGGCACGGGGCGGACATGATCGGGCTGTGCCCGTTCCATGAAGACCGGAATCCGTCGACGCATCCGGCACGACCTGAACGAAAGCCTGTCGAGGAGCCGGAAAAGAAATGGGGTCGTGTTACAATGCCCAAGGGAGAGCGACACGGTGAAACTGCCGAATGGAGAACGGGCTGTCGTTGATGGAAAGAAGCTGCAGGATTACTGCCTGAATCCCGAGCATCGTCGTGGGTGCCACAAGGCTCGGGTCTTCAAGTCATCACTGGGGATCACGCTTGAACATGTCGGGGATCTTCGGCGTGCGCTGCGGGCGGCGGCAGTAAACAATGATGCAATGCCGGAAGAGCACGATGAGTATGGTAGACGGTAAGTGGTAGACTTCAGCATAACCGGGCCATCGGGACAGGCGGTGGTCCGAAGCAGCTGGATCGTTCGCCGGGGAGAGGATTTTCCACGATTGACGAGCTGCTATGTATTGTAGAGGAAGAAGAAATGAGCGAAAACATCAAGCTTCTGGATGTTGTGGCATTGACGGACGAGCTGCCTGCCCGGAAACTTCGCCGTGGACAAGTGGGAACGGTTGTCGAGCTGCTGGGGCAGGATGTGTTCGAGGTGGAGTTTGCGGATAATGACGGCCGCACCTATGCCAGTCTGGCGCTGAAAGAAGACCAGCTGTTGGTTCTGCATTACAAGCCGAAAGAAGCAGCCTGACGTCGGGCCTCGCCGACAAAAGACCCCCGGCTACGGGTCGCTCGCCCCTGCGGTGACGAAATCTGGGGACGTCCCGGCTCTGCCGGTCTCCTGAACGACACGGGCCGGGACCGGTCTCAGCGATAGATCTCACGACGGTGCCCGATCCGGTACACGCGCACCACCGATGACGCATCGTCAATTGTATAGAGAATGCGGTAATCTCCCATCCTGACGCGATAGCCTGTTGCCCCCACCAGGTTTTTGCCTCCCGGCGGACGCGGATTCCTCTGCAGATCGTCCAGGACATCGGCGACCTTTTCGCGCACGCGCATCGGCAAATCGCGGTATTCGCGGCGCGCACGGGTTTCCAGTTCGAGCTTATATGGCAATTTTGCCCCTTGTCAGGCGATCCTCACGCTTGATGTCTTCCCACGCATGGAAGCCTGTGGCTTCCCTGATGGCATGCTGAAGGTCGGCGGCATCCACCAGGTCCTCGAGTTTTTCCCTCAAGGCAGCTTCGAGGACAAAGTTCTTTTTCAGCCCGAGGGCCCTGCAGACATCATCGAGCTCGGCAATCAGGTCCGCTGGTAGTTTGGTGGCGAAGGGTGCTGTTTTCATAGTGGTTCCTTTCATGCTTTATCATACCAGGGCATTTAAAATCATGCCATGGAGAACTTTCCGTGGCATCGGGGGCGATGGAAAGCCCGCGTGGCAGGGACGAGCCAGCGCGCCCCGCGAGACCAATCGGGCTAGAAAAGGTGCAAAACGGAGGCGTCGTCGAGAAGGGAGGCGACGGCCCGCGACCGGAGCACGGTGGCTGCAGTCCACGAGCCGCGGCCCTGCCAGAAGAGATGGTAGGTCAGGGTGACGGGGCGCCCTGCGCGGCGGAGCCTGATCTCGACGTCGTCGGACCCGTGCGCGTCGAGGCAGGCCCGGACGCCGTTGAGGAGGCTGTCGACCGGCCTGCCGTTGACCGCCAGCAGGACGTCGCCCTCCCGCAATCCGAGGCGATGGGCCGGGCCGGCGGGATCGAGTCCGGAGATCAGGACCCCATCCATGGAGTCCCCGCGGAGCGCCGGCTTCAGCGAGAAATCGAGGATCCGGTCGGGGTCGCCCCCGAATACCCGGTACGGATTCAGGTCGAACTCGTGCTGGCCGATCCTCGTGTACCCTTTCGCCCCGGTCGCCTCCGGGGCATCCGGGCCGTTTCGGGCACCGCGGCGGGAATGGAGCCGCAACCGTTTCCTGACGCCGTTCTTTTCCAGGACGACATAGTCGCCCTGGATGGCGGCCAGGCGGGAACCATCGGGAAGGGGGTCGGGGACGGCGTAGGCGCGGGTGGTCCCCGCTTCCAGGTCCTCGATGACGGCGCGGCCGGCGCCCTGAGCCGAAGAATCCGCGATGATCCCGGCCAGCCGATAGGCTCGGAACCGCTCCCCCCTCTCGAGG
>CAZWXG010000172.1:0-1706 GCA_964637825.1 uncultured Acidobacteriota bacterium | reverse complement strand
AAATCTCATAGCCTTCCCATTCCCGGCCGCCGCGGGGATCAGAGATCGGGCATGCCGTGGCAGCGGTCGCAGCGCACCATATCTCCCCGGGCGTAACTGAACGTTTTTCCCTCCACGCTGAATGACCGGGCGACCGGCACCCGGGCGAGCGGCGTCCCGGTCAGGTTCGCCCCGTGGCACGCCTTGCACCCGTTTTTGTTGTTCTCGTAGAACTCCTCGTGCCCTTCGTCGTACCACCGGGAGTCGTTGACGTTGTGAAGGCCGTGGGGCCCGCTGGTCGTGCGCGCCAGGCTCGAGGGCGCATGGCAGGTGGCGCATTCGATGATCGGGCCCGCATGCCCCTGCAGCTTCACGGCGGCCAGGTTGTCGTTCGCGGTCGCCGAGGCGTTGGGCCATTCGGCATGGGTGCTGCCGTGGCACCCTTCGCACAGGATCCCCCCGTGCCCCTTGCTCGAGCGGTACAGGGAGTTCGTGTTCTCGGCAAAACGCTTGTTGGCCGCCAGGAGCGGGGAAGCGGCGGCGTCTCCCGTCCGGTAGGCCTGGCGCAGCCTGAACGGCCAGGCCGGATCGGCCACCAGGGCGGACCCGGCAAGGTAGCCCAGGGCGTCTCCCGTGTGGCACGACTGGCAGCGGGGCAGGTCCTTCCACGGCCTGCGGTCGTTGCCGTCATTGGTGCCGTCGATGCTGCCTCCCGGCAGCAGGGCGTAACTGCCCCCCACCGCGAGCATGTTCCCATGGCAGGCGTGGCAATTCATGCCGCCCGTCTTCATCGCCCCGCGCTGGCACTGGGTGACGTTGCCCGGGTGACACTGGTAGCACGTCTGCTCCACCGTCCCGCCCGGGGCGAAGACCGGCTGGCCGTTCGCCTCGAGTTCGCCGTGAAATTCGTGCATGACATTGGAGAAATTCGGGTTGCCGATCTGCCCGCCGGCCGGCCCCGTGCCGGCCAGATCCAGTGCCGGCGAATAGTGGCACCCCGCGCACAGAACCGGTTGGGACGCTTCCAGGGAGGTCTGGTGCTCGGCGTCGTGCAGCCTCAGGATGTTGATCTTGCTCTGGACCTCCAGGTCCGGGGACAGGGACCACGAGATGTCCGAGTCGTTGGCCGCCATCGCCCCGGTCTTGTGGCAGGTCTTGCAGTCGGTCTCGGCGGATACCGGGACGACCACGTCCAGGTGGCCGAGCGCGGCCCCGTTCAGGGCATCGGCGGCGGCGATGCGCAGGAGGGGGTAGGGGTTGCTTTCCAGGTCGTCGTCCAGGGGGGTGATCGGGATCCCCTCGGCGTGAAACACCGCTTTCTGAAGATGATAGGGCATCAGCTGGGGCCCGTTGGTGTAGGGCTGTTCCCGGGGCATGTAGACCCCGGTCAGGCCCTCCCCGGCGGGGAGCGTCATGCCGAACAGCGCCCCGGCATACTGCCAGAAATTGGTTTTCCCCAGGCTGAAACTGTTGACGGACCCGGCGGGGTCGGCGACGGCATCGAAGGTGACCCTGACCCCCGTGTGATCGGCCAGGTAGGGGCGCCCGGAGCTGTCGCGCCGGACCACCTGCGCGTTGACGACGTTGTAGGGGGGCAGGATCGAAAACACCGAGAACTCCGAGTCGATGCAGTGCATCCCCAGGTCGTTGGCCGCAAGGACGGTCGCCGCACTCGAAACCGGGGGCGGGTTGTTGTTATCGTCCGGATCGCTGCCGCCGCCCGAACA
>CAZWXG010000171.1:0-4845 GCA_964637825.1 uncultured Acidobacteriota bacterium | reverse complement strand
GGAGGACCGATTCGCGACATGGAAGAGCGACTGAAGGAACTGGACTGGGTCACCGAAATCAGGCTGGACGCCAAGGTCGCGCCCCCGGGAGCGGCCCAGCGGGTGATGATGTTCGCCGGGTTCGCCAGCAGCCCCGAAGTGCTGCGCGACCTCGGCACCGCCATGCACGAGCGCCTGCCGGCCACCGTCCTCATGCACGGCCTGCCGCGGCACAGCGGGGACGAGGGGCAGTTCCTCCGGAGCCGCGCCTGGCATTACTGGCGCGAGGCGGAACAGCTCTTCCTCGATTTCTGGCGGGAGGAGGAGCGGCCGGTCGCGCTGGTCGGCTACTCCACGGGGGCCAACGTGGTGCTGACGATCGCGGCGCGCCACCCGAGCAAGGTCGCCGGGATCGTGCTCCTCAGCCCCTACCTGCGCGCCCGGAGCCGTACCACCCGGGCGGCGAGCTACGGGATCGCGGGGCTGTACTACCTCGGGCTGCCGATGGCGGCCGCCGGCGGGTTCGGCCTCATCTTCGCGAAGTACCGGAGCGGGGGGTGCTCCGGCCGCCGGGCCCTTGCCCTGGCCGCGGGATCGCTCCTGGGCATCGGCGTCGCGGCGCGGGCGCTGCAGGGCGCCACCCTCAGCCTCGGCGAAGCCCCCACCCTGGTCCGCGACGGCAAGGAGGTGAAAGCGCCGCATTTTGAAAGGGTGTCGCTGGTCGGGGGCTCCACCCTGGTCCCCTTTCAGCTCGTCACCCGCTGGATCGCGCGCAACACGGTGGTACCCGTCACCTATGTCTTCGGGGGGAAGGACAGCGTCGTCGACGTCGAAAACGGCGTGCTCGTCGCCCGGAGGAATCCCCGGGCCGACCTGGTCGTGCTCTCGAGCGCCCAGCACCGGGTGGTCGTCGAGCCCCGCGTCGGCGACATCGTCTACGAAGCCATCCTCAAGGGTTTTGACGAAGTCGCCTCCCGGCGCCGGGAGTTCGCCGACGTCGACGTGGTACCCGCCGATCCCCAGCCTGCCGGGGCGGCGGCCGGGATCTGAACCGCTACATCCCTTTCTTCCCGGCGGAAGGGTCACCCGTGGGCGGCGGGGCGAAATCCTCCGCCGCCGGCGGGCCCAGGATCTCGCCCAGGACCGGCTTGAGGGCGTCGGCCCAGACCCGGTACCCCTCCAGGGCGAGATGGAGCCGGTCGGGCGCCGTCATCCCCTCGTAAAGCACCCCGCTTGCGTCCGCGAGCTTCCCATTGATATTCAGGAAGCGGATCCGGTCGCCGTCTGCCATGGCCGCCAGCTTCCGGTTGACCCGGTCGATGACGGGGAGCGCGGCCATGTTGTCGTTGCGCGGGAAGATCCCCACGAGGACGATGGTCGCCCCGGGCGCCTTCTCCCTCATGACCTTCAGGATGGCCGCGAGCCCCCGGGCGATCTCCTCCGCCTGCTCCTGCGCCTCCCCGGCCCCGACCCGGGTCCCGATGTTGTTGGTCCCCGCCTGGAGCACGATCACCTTGGGGTGCACCCCGTCCAGTTCGCCGTCGAGGAGGCGCCACAGGATATTCCGGGTGGTGTCCCCCCCCCAGGCGAAGTTGGCCGCGTTCCAGCCGAAAAAGCTTTGCTTCCAGTGCTCCAGGAACGCGGGGTAATCGGTGGCCCCCCAGCGGCGGGTGATGGAATCCCCGGCGAAGTAGACGTCGATCCTCCCTTGTTTCGCCTTTTCCAGGAGCTGCCGGTGGGCGGTCAGGGAATTGGGATCGGTCCGGGGTGCGGGCTGGTCCGCCGGCACGCGGACCGGGCCCTGGGCCGCGAAGGCTCCCCCGGCCGGGACGGCGGCAAGAACCGCCACGAGCAGCATCAGCAGCAACAGCCTCATCTTCCCCTCCCGCAGGCTATCTACGCGCGGCCCCGGGTTTCAGGAACCTGTCCGCCCAGGGAATGAAGTGTTTCCAGTTCGGGCCGTCCGTATGCCCCCCGTCGTGCTGCCGCCAGGCCAGCTGGCCGTCGAGCAGCCCGGCGTTGACCGCCGGCAGGGTGACGTGTTTATAGTCGTCGCCGACCCCCAGGTCCTTCGCGCCGAGCAGGCGGAAGACGGGGCCCGCGGCGACGGCGGCCATGAAGCTCCCCTTCTGGTCCAGCCAGTGCGCGTCCCCCTGCTCCGGGACGCCGTAGCTGATGAAGGTGAGGCGCGGGGCGCACAGGGCGATCAGCATGTGGGCGTCGACGGGGATGTCCCCGGCGTTGCGGCTGCCGAAATCGGCTTCGGCCGCTCCGTATTTCAGAAAATTGCCCGCCATCCAGTGGTATTCGCCCGAACCGGTCAGGTTCTCCACCGCTTCCCCGAAATTCCGGCGGTGCAGCTTGGCCCCCCCCTCCCCCGAGGACCCGACCAGCACCAGGGCGAAACGCCGGTCCATGGCCATGGTCACGAGGGCGGCCTTGCCGTAGCGCGAGACCCCTTCGATCCCCACGCGCGCGGCATCCACCGCCGGGTCCGTTTCCAGGTAATCCAGCCCGCGCCCGGCGCCCCAGGCCCAGGCGCGCAGCGCGCCCCAGTCGTCGGGTTTGCGGAATTGGCCCTTGTTCACGAGGCCGATGATCCCCTTGCGGAGCCCGGCGCCGTTGTCGGCCTGGATACTCCCCGGGTTGATGTAGGCGTAGCCCCAGCCGGCCGCGATCAGCTGCTCCGTGGCGGGCGGGTCGCTGCCGGGGGGGGGCGTGAACATGCGCCCCCAGGGGCCCTCGGGGACCGGCTCGCCCGGAAGGGTCCCGAATCCGAACATCATCATGATCGGGACGGGGCCGGCGGCCTCGGCGGGGGTGACCAGGATCATGTCGATCTCGACGTCGATCGAGGGGAACGAGGCGTTGTCCACCCGCCCCGTCAGTCTTTTCCCGACGACGGGACGCGGCCCCACCTTGTCGCGCGTCGTCTTGACCACCGTCCACTTCACCGCGGGGACGTTCGGGGGGACCCGCCCCAGGACCTCGCGCTCGAAATCCTCGACGATTTCGGGCCGCCGCACGTCCCACCACATCTTGGCCGAGGTCACTTTCCGGCCGTTCTTCGTCGTCAGGACCTCGGGAAGGTCGGGGAAGGGATTGGCCAGGGCTTCGTCGTAGTTGGCGTGGTTGGGGTCCTTCTCGTTCCCACTCGGACCCGGGCGCAGCTTCCGGATGCCCACCTGCCGCATCATGTTCTCGTGGTCCTCGCGGGTCTCCTCGGCCAGGCGCTTCGCCTCGGCGGGGTCCATCTTGAACTGCGCCGCGGCCGGACCGATCCCCGGGACCGCGGCACACAGGCAGAGAAGCATTCCAACGAAAGTCGCTCGCATCGTCACCCCCTTGAAGCCGTCCTCCGGGCAGCCCTGGTCCGCCCGCCGCCGGCACCGGCATTTTATGCCGCCCGCCCCGGGAGAGGGAAGGGAATTCGCCCCTCCTCCCCATGGGTCATCTTTTGTCATTTATCGTTAACTTAAGTCTTTTAAACGATCGTTCCCTTCCCTATAATGCGCCTTCACGCACAAAGGAAAAGATCATGAACGAACCGAACGCCATCCCCTACTGGGCGCAGTACGCGGCTGCGGCCGCCTTCCTGGTCTCCGTCCTCGGCTGCCGGCCCGGCAGGCTGAAAGCCGCAGGCCCCTTCTTTCTCCTGGCGGGCTTTCTCCTGCAGGGCTGGTTTCTCCTGGGCCTGGGCCGGTCGAGCGGCATGTTCCTGCCCAACACCATCGTGTCGCTCGAGGTGTTCCTCCCCTGGGCGCTTGCCGCCCTGGCGCTCCTGCACCGGGCATGTTCGGACCGCAAGGAGGCGGCCCACACCGCCGTCATCCTCATCTTCGCCGTCGCCCTCCTCACCTCGCTCCAGACCCGGGTCCTGGCGGCGCAGGGGTCGCTGGTCTATCCGCCGGGGCCGATGCACCCGGTCGGCTGGGTCACGGCCTTCTTCTTCACCGAGAGCATGGCCTACGCCGCCTTCTTCCTGGCCTGCTGGTTCGCACTCTTGCACCTCTGCCGGCGCGACCTGCCGCACACTTTTCACAACTTCCTCATCCTGAGTTTCGTCCTCTTCAGCCTCTCGCAGGTCCTGGGCGCGGTCTGGAGCTACCTGGGGTGGGCCGTCCCCTTCCACCTCTCCTCCGACCGGCACTACAACTCGGCCGCCTTCTGGCTCTTCCTCGCCCTCTACCTCCATCTCAAGTTCCTCCCCGGGTGGCCCGCCCCGCGGCGCGCGCGCCTGGTCGCCATCGCTTTCATCCCTGTCCTTTACTTTCGCTACCTTGCCTATTTTCTGGGCAAGCTGACTTCATAGGAAATCCGCCATGGGGAACAGAATCTGGAAATTCCTGGCCGGGGTCAACCTGACCCTCTGGCTGCTCTGGGCCTCCATAGCCCTCTTTGTGACCGGCGGCCTTTACGTCAAGTCGAGCAAGGCCGTGTTCGACCCCCTCAACCGGATGCTGCTCGAGGACTGGCTGCGGGAGTGGGGGACCGGCAACCTCGACAAGACTTGGTGGCTGGTGCTGCTCGCCCTCGTCCTCCTCCTGCTCGGGGTCAACACGGCCTGCTGCATCCTCGACCGTCTGGCCTATCACTGGAACCGCCGCCGCAGCACGGGGATGCGCACGTTTCTGGTCAGGGTCACCCCCACCCTCATCCACGCCTGTTTCGGCATCATCCTCGCGGGCCATTTCGCCTCCATGTGCGTCGGCTATCGGAGCGGGAGCATGGAGTTCGTCAGCCGCCCGGGCGAAACCGCGCGGTACGTCCTTCCCGGCAACGCGTCGATGTCGGTGGGGGAGCCCCGGTGCGAGTTCTTCCAGGGACCGTTCGCCGGGAGCATCCGGCAGTGCCGCGCCGAAATCG
>CAZWXG010000170.1:2573-4874 GCA_964637825.1 uncultured Acidobacteriota bacterium | reverse complement strand
CAGCGCCACCTGCATCAGGCGCGGATTTCCCACCGTGGAACCGAGCGATCCGAAGGTGGGGCTGGAGTAGTTCGTGTCCGGCAGGGCGAACTGGGCGGTGTTCAGCACGTTGTACGCCTCGAGCCTGAACTGGAGCGAATGACGCTCGCGGAAGACGAATTTCTTGTGCAGCACCACGTCCAGGTTGGAGTATTCCGGACCGGTGAAATAGTTCCTGCCCGAATTGCCGGGCTGACCCGCTTCCGGATAGCTGAACAGGTCCGACGCGCCCGGCGAAATCCAGTAGGCCTGCCCCCCCTCCGTGGTGAAGCTGCCGATCTCCCGGCCGGTGCTGCGGTCGAAATCGACCAGGCTGTACACCCCGCTGTACAGGGTCTGCAGGCCGGAGTTGATGCTGAAATGCGCGCCGCTGGTACGGGTCCAGAGGGCGCCCAGGTTCCAGCCCGAGAACAGGGCGTTGACCCAGGTGGGGAAATCGTAATCGCTGTCGGGGTTGCGCCGGAACGGGAGCGCGTAATCGAAGGCGAGGTGGAAGACGTGCTTGCGGTGGTGATCGCTGTAGGCCTTTCCCGTTTCGGGCTTGAGGCTGTCCGCGGTGAAGGTGTAATCGGACCCGTCCGTGGACGCGGTGTCGAGCGATTTGCTCCAGGTGTAATGCGCCCGCAGGTGGTAGTTGTAGGTGCTCTTGCGCACTCCCAGCCTCAGGGCGTCGTGCCAGGATTCGGCGGAATTGGTCCCGTACAGGAAGCGGTCGAACTGCGGGTAACTCCGGAGATAGAACTCGCTTACCCCCGCGTCCGCGTAACGGTCGTAGTAGTTCCGGTCCAGGTTGTCCGCTGCGATTCCCGCCTGCCCGCTGTCGAAGTTGAACCCCTTGAGGGCGTCGAAGGCCGCGAGCGGGGTGCCGAAGATGCGGACCAGGGTGTTGGTCTCCGGGACCGGGACTCCCGAATTCCGGTAAGCCTGCAGTTCCCTGAAGGCCTGCAGAAAATCCCCCTCGATCCGGGGCTGGTTGAGGTTGAGGACCTGGAACAGCTTCTTGCCCCGCGTGCGGGTGTACCCCGCTTCCCAGACGGCCCCCCACAACCGCCGCTCCAGGGTCAGGTGGAACTGGTGGACCCTCGGCGTGGCGAGATCGGGGTCGAGCACGGCGATGGAGGCCGAGCGATCGGCTCCCGGCCGGACATTGACCTCTCCGGGCTGCTGGGGCATGGGGAAGGAGTCGCCGAGGCGGTAGTCGGTGCTCTCGGAGTTGGGGTAAACGGTGACCCTTTGGGAGAACCCGAAGCTGTTCTGATCGATGAAGCGGGTGACCCCACCGGTCAGGGGGCTGTAGAAAAGGCCGTAGGAGCCCCGGAGCACGGTCGACCCGGTCTCGAAAATATCCCAGGCGAAACCCGCCCGCGGGGCGAAATTCCCCCGTTTCCCGCGGTACCAGTCGTCCCCCGCCCTGAGGGAGAAATCGGCGATGCCGGCCGAAGCGGAGACCTCGGACAGCCGATCCAGGACGCCCTGGTAGCCGTTCAATTCCTCGGGCACGGTCTGCAGTTCGTAGCGGAGACCCAGGTTCAGGGTCAGGTTCCTGCGGATCTTCCAGTCGTCCTGGATAAAGGCCGAGAAATCGAGCAGGGCGAAGTCGCGTTTCCGGGCGCTTCCGCCCGGGAGGAAGGTTTCCAGGTCGGAATGGTAGGTCCGGCCGATGCTTTCCACCCTGCCCAGCAGGTCGTTGTAAAGGTTCTCGAACGCCAGCCGGTCGCCGGCGGAAATTTCCGACTGTTCGGAAGGGCCGACCAGTTCCGGCACCTGGTTCCCGTTGGCGCTGGCGAAGGTGATGTCCGGGTAGGCCCCGCCGTAATCGGTGCTGCCGAGACGCGTACGCCGCAACGCCGCCCCGAATTTGAAGGCGTGGAGGTTCCGGGAGCGGGAGACGTTGTCGAGGATCTCGAACGCCGGTATCCTCGAGGACCTCGGGGACGAGGTGTCCAGAGGGTTGGTCCAGGAGTTGGCCGAAAGCATGGGCTCCGAAGTCCTGCCGGGACGCTCGACGTCGGCGGTGGCGCGGAGAAAACTGACCCGCAGCTCGTTGACCATCGTGGGGCCGAACGCGTAGTCCGAGCCCGCCATGAGGGAGAAGTCGTTGACGGAGATCCTGCCGCCCGCAATCCCGGGGAAAGGCTCTACCGCATTGTTCAAGGTGTCCGTGGCGTTCGAGCGGTTCCAGTCGAATCGGGCGAAGAGGCGGTGACGGGCGTTGAGATCGTGGTCCACCCGGACATTGACCAGTTCCTGGTCGATGTGGGC
>CAZWXG010000170.1:1405-2473 GCA_964637825.1 uncultured Acidobacteriota bacterium | reverse complement strand
CTGCTCCCGGGTGCGGTTGAGCTCGACGCTCCCGAAGAAGAGGGTGCGCGCCCCCAGTTTTCCCGAGAGCGTGCCGCCGAACATGTTCCGGGTGAACTCGGGGCGCTCGAGGCCCCGGGCGTTGCGGAAGAATTCGTTGGCGTCCAGGTTGTCGTTGCGGAAATAATTGTAGGCGCTGCCGTGCCACTCCCGCGTCCCGGGCCGGGAGGTCGTCACGAAGTGGGATCCCCCGCCGCCGCCGTATTCCGCCGTCGCGGTGGTGGTGAACGCCTGGACGCTGGAGAGAGAATCGATGTTTCCGGGGAGGAGGGCCGATCCCAGCCGCGGATCTTCCGGCTCGGTGACCCACACGCCGTCCCTGCGCACGGTGTGCATCGACGGGCGTACGCCGTTGATCGTGGAGAGGCCCTCGCGGCCGCCGTTGATCTGGGCCCCCGGCTGGTAGGGGAAGAGTTCCAGCGGACTGCGGTTGAGCAGGGGCAGCGCTTCCAGGTCCCGCCGGGAGAGCGCCTGGGCGAGGTCGGAGTCGAGCGTCCGGGTGCGCGACGTCGGGCCCACGTCCTTTTCGATCGCCGACACCTCGAAGCTGAAATTCTCCTGGGTGCTGCCGGGGGTGTACAGGTGCAGGTTCTGGTGCACGACATCCCGGAAACTCTCGGTTCTGGCCGTGACCGTGTATACGCCGGGCTGCAGGGCGAGGAACCGGTAATAACCGTCGCTGTCGCTGACCGTCGCGTACTCCTGTCCGGAGCTTGTTTCCGTGGCCGTCATCCGCACGCCCGCGAGGGGATTGCCGGAGGGGTCCCAGACGATGCCTTCCAGGCGCAGCGAACCCGTCTGCGCCTCCGCCGGACCAATGCCGACGGCCAGGGTCATGATGGCGAAAATCAGCCCGATAATCGATCGATAGGCAAACCGCGTCACCCCTCACCTCCTCGTGAAAATTTCGCGCCGCGCGGATCGTTGGCCGTGCTTCAGCCCTCCACGGGGCCGTCCATTGTGGCACTAACCGCGCTCTTTGTCGACAATTGCCAATAGTGGCACAAAACCCGGGGGATGACAAACCCC
>CAZWXG010000170.1:0-1305 GCA_964637825.1 uncultured Acidobacteriota bacterium | reverse complement strand
AAAAAACTCCCGGTAGTTTGTCTCCCTATCGGGTCAGGCGTCGTATATAATGACGTCCTCATTTCCGGGAGGTCCCCGGATTCATCTGGCCGGCGGGGCCGGCCGCAGCTGTTGGGAGAGCGATATGCGTTGCCGATTCATCCTGCTTTTATTGCCGTTTCTTCTCTTTCCGGCCCCCGGGGCCCATGCGCAGAAACGGGTCTTCGCCACCGTGAACCCCAATGCCGACGTCTATAACGGCAGTGCGGACCTGTACGACCCGCTGACCGGCGCCTTCTCACCCGCCGCGGGCGGGTTGAACGTGCCCCGGGAGGACCATGTGGCCGTCCGGCTGGCCAACGGCAAGGTGCTGATCGCCGGGGGATACGACAACCACCACCTGCAGCACGCGGAAATGTACTTGCCGGCCGCCGGGACCTTCACCCCGGTCGAGGACATGGCGTCCGCGAGGAGCAACGCCGCGGCCATTGTCCTCGCCAACGGTACGGTTTTCATCGCCGGGGGATACAACGGCACCTACCTGCGCACCGTCGAGATCTTCGAGCCGGTCGCGGGCCGGTTTTCGCTCCTCGGCGTCCAGATGAGCGTGGCCCGCCAGGATCCCGCGCTGGCCCGGCTGCAGAACGGGAACATCCTCATCTCCGGCGGCTTCAACGGCGCCTTCATCGGCACCGCGGAACTGTACGACCCGATCGGCAGGGCATTCGGCTCCGTCACGCAAATGGGCGTGGCGCGGTGGGGCCACACCGCCACGACGCTGGCGAGCGGCAAGGTGCTGATCGCCGGGGGCTGCAACAACACCCAGAGCAGCGAGGCCGTCTGCGACAATTTCCTCGATTCGGCCGAACTCTACGATCCGGCGACCGGGACCTTCACGCTCACCGGTGCCATGACCGCGGCGCGCCGCGGTCACACGGCGACGCTGCTCGCCGACGGCAGGGTGCTGCTGGCGGGGGGGCTGGACGCTTCCGGCGCCCTTGGTTCCGCGGAGATCTACGACCCGCAGACGGGCGCGTTCACCCCGGCCGGGCCGATGGCGGAAGCGCGGGCGGAGCACACGGCTTCCCTCCTGTCCGGCGGCCGCGTCCTGATCGCCGGCGGGAAGGGGGCGGCGTACCTCGCGGGCGCGGAGATTTTCGACCCGGGTACGGGAACCTTCGCGCCGGTTTCCTCGCCCATGACGGCCGTGAGGGCGGGGCACAGCGCCACCGTGCTCGCCGACGGCAGGGTATTGCTGGCGGGGGGACGCGGGGATGACGCCCTCACCTTCGATGTGAATATCCAGAGCCTGGGCGACAACATCGC
>CAZWXG010000169.1:1167-4881 GCA_964637825.1 uncultured Acidobacteriota bacterium | reverse complement strand
CTGGCCGCGCGCTACGCCGGCCGCAAATTCGACGAACTGAACCGTGAGGAATCCCGGGCCGCCTGATTCCGGGGAGGGGGGCCTGGCCGTATCGGCTCAGTCTTCATGGAGTCCGAGCGCGGCCTTGATAGCCTTATCAAGCCACCGCATTTTTTCGTCGGAGAGTTTGCCGATGAAATGGGTCAGCATGGTTTTGGGGAGGCTGACCAGCCCGTCACAGTGAATGCCGCTGTCATGCTTCAACCCCTCGTCGATTCCCACCGGGACCTGTGTGGAGAGGCTCTCGTATGAAGTGTACACGGGTGCACAGATCACCGTTGAGAAACGCGAATCGATCAGAACCTGCCGGCTGACGATGACAAATACGCGGAATCTTTTCGGGTCCTGAGACGATGGATGCCGTACCCGATAGAGTTCTCCCCGTCTCACACGGTCACCTGAAAGGTCAGCACATCCTCGGCTTCGGCGTTGAGGGCATCGGCGTGACGGTTGATGATTTCCAGGTCGCGCCGCTCCGCCCTTTTTCTCGCGAGTCGGACCAGGTAACTGCGCGCCGCCGCCTCCAGGAATTCGGAGCGGCTGTTGAATTCGGGCTGATGGCGGTCGATAGCTCCCAGCAGGTCCTCGGATAGTGTGATTGACGTCTTGACTTTCATACTACCAACATACTACCAAGACTTCTGACGATTCAACGAATTTTTTCCGCGACTCCGTCCTCGTTTCGCTTCGGGATGAAAGCCGATCAGCGGGGGGTGGACATCAACGTATTCGAAATGATATTCATCCGGCAGACTCTGCCGTTGAAAAGGAGCGTGGTCCCATGATTTTCTATTTCACCGCCACCGGGAACTCGCAGTACGCCGCGGAAAGGATAGCCGCCGCTACGGGCGACCGGCTCGTTTCCATCGGCGCCGCGCTCCGAAGCGGCGACTTCGGCTACGACGTGAGCGGCGAGGGCCGGATCGGCTTCGTGGTTCCCACCTTCGCCTGGACCCTGCCCGGCGCAGTAGCGCGCTTCATCGACCGGCTGGACCTGACGGGCTGTTCGCGGCAGTACGTTTTCGGCGTCTTCACCTGCGGGGCGAGTTCGGGCCATGAGTCCGCGGCGCTCAACACGCTGCTGGGAGCCAAAGGGATCCGGTTCGAGGGGTCCTTCGACCTGGTGATGCCGGACAATTTCATCGTCTGGTCCGTCGTCCCTCCACCGGCGCGGCTCGAGGCGATCCTGGATGCGGCCGACCGGCGCCTGGAGGCGATCACGGACAGCATCCGGCGCGGGGAGCCCGGTACCGTCGGCGCGGGCGTTCCCGAGAGCCTGTTCATGCCCATGGAGGAGGTCAGCTCGTCGAAGCGGACGGGCAAGCTCCACGTGGACGACGGCTGCACTGCCTGTGGTTTGTGTAGGGAAATCTGCCCGATGGGGTGCATTCACGGTGACGATGCCGGGCGCCCCCTCTGGGAGGGCGCCTGCACCGTCTGTCTGGCCTGCCTTCATCGCTGCCCCGCCCGGGCCATCCAATTCGGCCGGGAAACGCAGAACAAGGGCCGGTACGTGAACCCGCGCGTCAAACTGCAGCCCGCGCTTCCCTAGGCCTGCGCGGCGGGGGGAGCGGGAGCGGCCGGGGGTTCGGGAGCGGCCGGGGGCTCCGGGGCGACGTGGCCCAGGTAGTCGGGCAGCTCCACCCCCGCCATGCGGGCCACTTCGTGCAGCGGCGGGAGCGACTTGATCAGGTTGGAAAGGAAGCCCGCCGTCGACGAACTCCCGCCCGCGCCGCCGCTGTCCCACACCGTGATCTTGTCGATCTTGAGGTTCTTGATCGCCTCGACCTGCCGGGCGACGATCTCCTCGATTTTTTCGATCATCAGCAGGGTGGCCGCCGATTTGGCGTCGTTGGCGCAGCTCTCCACCAGCACGCGGTACCCGGCCGCCTTCGATTCCAGCACCTTCCGGATCCCCTCGGCCTCGGCCGTGTACCGGAGCAGGATCGCGTCGGCCTGCCCGCGCGCCTCGCGCCGGGTTTTCTCGGCCTCGGCTTCGGCCGAGATTTCGATCTTGCGCTTGTCGATCTCCTTCTGCACCACCTCGAGGGCGTTGAGCCGCTCCTGCTCGGCCAGGTACTGGGCTTTCTGGATCTCCACTTCGGCCTGGCGCTTGGCGACCTCCCCCTTCTGCAGGGCGGCGGCCTGTTTCGACACCAGTTCGGCCTCGTAGCCGGCGATGTTCGCCTTGGCCACGTTCTCCCCCATGACCGCCTGGGCCTCCTGCTGCTGGACGAACACGCGCCGGTCGGCCTCGGCCTTCTTCTGCCCCTTGACCGATTCCGCCATGTTTTCGGCCACGCGGATCTCCTTGTCGCGCACCGCCTGGGATTCCCCCATGGCCCCCGACTTGTCCTGCTCCGCCACGTCCACCTTCGCCCGGTTGATGGCCTCCGACGCCGCCTTCTTCCCGATCGAGACGATGTAGGCGGACTCGTCGGTGATGTCGGTGATGTTGACGTTGATCAGGTAGAGGCCGATCTTGTTGAGTTCCGGCTCCACGTTCTTCCGGATCGCCTCCAGGAACGACTCGCGATCCTGGTTGATCTGCTCGATGGTCAGCGACGCCACGGTCAGACGCAGCTGCCCGAAGATGATCTCCTTCGCCATGGCTTCGATCTGCGGGGGCGGAAGGTTGAGCAACCGCTCGGCCGCGTTGGTCATGATCCCGGGGTCGGTGCTCACGCCCACCGTGAAGGTGCTCGGCACGTTGATGCGGATGTTCTGCAGCGACAGGGCGTTCTGCAGGTCGATCTGGATCGTCATCGGGGTGAGGCTGAGGTAGCGGTAGTCCTGCACCAGCGGCAGCACCAGTACGCCGCCGCCGTGGATGCAGCGGGCACTCTGCCCGGCGCCCACCTTGCCGTAGATGACCAGGATCTTGTCGGACGGGCAGCGCTTGTAGCGCCCGGCCAGGTAGAGGAGGAAGAACACGAGCAGGAAGGCTGCGGCGATCGATGCTACGATCCAGTACGGCATAGGCGACTCCTTTTACGAAAAGTACGGCGGAAAGGCTAGGAAAGGCGCTTCACGATCAGGGTGGGACCTTCGAGCCCGGTGACCTCGACGTGCGCGTCGTTGGGGATCTCGCTCCCGTCGGCGCTCATGGCGTCGCACACCCGCAGCCGCCCCTGGAACGCCACCTCCACCTGCCCCTTGGCGCCGGCCCGGATGCGGAGGTAGACACGGCCGGTTTTGCCTACGGCGTTCTTCATGTCGATGGTGCCCGAGGACTGCATGCCGATGAAGAAGCGGAAGAGCTTCGCCACCACCAGCATGCCGAGGAACCCGGCGGCCGCGGCCGTGAGCACCGAAATCCCGCCGCCGACGCCGCTCCCCTTGCTCATGGCGAGCCCCACGAGCCCGAACAGCATGAAGAACGCCGTCAGCCCCTGGAAGGAGAGGAGCTTGAAGCCCAGGTCGGAACTCGGGTGGTGCCCGTCGGCCGAGAGGTCCGCGTCCCCCCCCAGCGTCCCGTCCCCGATGTGCCCCCCCGCGTCCGCGCCCACGTCGGCTCCGGCGTCTCCGCCCCCCAAAGACACCAGCACCAGCTGGATGAGGAAGAATACGCTGCCCACGGCGGCGCACACGAAAAAGGTCTGTTCCAGTCGAGTGAGAGTCTGAACCCAATCCACCATGATGTGCCCCCAGCGGTCGAGAAGTTGAGGCATTCTG
>CAZWXG010000169.1:0-1067 GCA_964637825.1 uncultured Acidobacteriota bacterium | reverse complement strand
TTTGTCATCGTCATCATCGCATCGAACGCGCGCCTGGCGACGGCGGGATCGGGGCCGGTGATCGCCCGGGTCAGGGCGACGGGGGTGATCTGCCAGGACAGCCCCCACTTGTCCTTGCACCAGCCGCACGCGCTTTCCTGTCCGCCGTTGCCCACGATCGCGTTCCAGTAGCGGTCCGTTTCGGCCTGGTCGGCGGTGGCGACCTGGAACGAGAACGCCTCGCTGTGCTTGAAGGCGGGCCCGCCGTTGAGTCCCAGGCAGTGGACCCCCAGAACGGTGAACCAGACGGTCAGCACGTCCCCCTGCTTCCCCGACGGAAAATCCCCCGGGGCGCGGTACACCCCGAGTACGGCCGAATCGGGAAAGGTCCGGGCGTAAAACCGCGCCGCCTCCTCCGCGTCGCCGTCGTACCAAAGGCAAATCGTATTCCTGGCTGGCTCGATCATGTCACCCTCCCGCGTTGTACACTTATGGACTTCCCTTTCCCCTACGCGTCACGCCGCTGTTCAGCTGCCGGTCACCAGCGTACCCGCCAGGACCCCGTAGAGGAGAAGAACGCCGAATGCGAAGAGCCCCAGCGCATACAGCCTCATGTGTCGAACGATCATCGGCAGCACCCGTTCCCCGAATCTATGGTGCCATCGCCACGGAACGAGGATCAATCCCACCGAGGTGGCCACGATGGCCCACCCGATCAGCCGGAACACGCCGGCCTGCCACATGGCCGGCGAGAGCACGACGAGCGAGGCGCCGATGAGCAGGCGGAAGGCCTGTTCCACATAGTGGGCGCGCGCCGAGCGCGCGAAAGACAGGAAGAATCGCGCGGCATGCGCCGGTTGCGCGCATACGACCCCGGTGAGGCCGATGAGGAAGAGGCCGAACGCGACGACGACGATACCCGCCAGCAATATCATATCGGACCGGGCCTTTGCAGGAGGTCAGGCGTCTTCCTCCGGGTCGGGGGCAGGCTCGAGCGGCGGCGCGTCGAAGCCGTCGAGCAGGGCGCGCGCGCGTTCGGCATCGCGCGGGTGAACCATAAACTCGGCCGGCCCGGTCAGGATGTTGAA
>CAZWXG010000168.1:0-4905 GCA_964637825.1 uncultured Acidobacteriota bacterium | reverse complement strand
GGGGTCAGGATCAGGGCCACCAGGACCGACAGGATCATCGAGGAAATGATGGTGATCGAGAACTGGCGGTAGATGATGCCGGTGGATCCCCCGAAAAACATCATCGGCACGAACACCGCGGAAAGGACCAGCCCGATCCCCACCAGCGCGCCGGTGATCTCGTCCATCGACTTCCGGGTGGCTTCCAGGGGGGGGAGCCCCTCCTCGGTCATGATTCGCTCGACGTTCTCCACGACCACGATGGCGTCGTCGACCAGTAGCCCGATGGCGAGGATCATCGCGAACATCGTCAGCATGTTGATGGAATAGCCGAAAGCGGAGAGCACCCCGAACGTCCCCAGGATGACCACGGGGACCGCGATCGTGGGGATGAGGGTGGCGCGCATGTTCCCGAGGAAGAGGTACATGACCAGGAAGACCAGGATGACGGCCTCGATCAGGGTCCGGACCACCTCGGAGATGGCGACGCGGATGAAGGGGGTCGTGTCGTTGGGGTACGCCACCTTCATCCCGGCGGGGAAGTAGCGCGAGAGTTCCTCCATCGTCGCCTTGACGTTGTCTGCCGTGTCGAGCGCGTTGGCCCCGGCCATCTGCCGGATGGCCAGCGCCGCCGCCGGGTGCCCGTCGTTGTGAATCAGCCTGAACTGGGAGAACTCGGTCCCCAGTTCGGCGCGGGCGACGTCCCGCACCCGCACCACCGAGCCGTCGGGGTTGTTGCGCAGGGGGATGGCGCCGAACTCCTCCGGCGTCTTCAGCAGGTTCTGCACGGTGATGGTGGCGTTGAGCCGCTGCCCCGGTACGGCCGGGGTCCCGCCGTACTGGCCGGCGGACACCTGCACGTTGTGGGTCCGGATCGCCGCGACGACGTCGTTCGGGGTCATGCCGAAGTTGGTCAGCTTGTGCGGGTCGAGCCAGATGCGCATGGCGTACTGGGCCGCGAACGCCTCCACCTCCCCCACCCCCGGCACGCGGGCGATCGACGTCTGCACCTGGGAGATCGCGTAATCCATCAGGTCGTTCTGGTCCAGGCTCCCGTCCTCGCACGTCAGGGCGACGATCATCAGGAAGTTGCGGGTCGATTTCGCCACCGAGAGCCCCTGCCGCTGCACTATCTCGGGAAGGCTCGGCATGGCCAGCTGGAGTTTGTTCTGCACCTTGGCCCAGGCCAGGTCCGGGTCGGTGCCGGGGGAGAAGGTGAGCTCGATCTGGGCTATGCCCGTGGAATCGCTCTTGGAGGACATGTAGATCATCCGGTCGAGCCCCGTCATCTTCTGTTCGATGACCTGGACGACCGTGTCCTCCACGGTTTTCGCCGAGGCGCCCGGGTACATTCCCCGGATGCTGATCGAGGGGGGGGCGATGGGGGGGTACTGGGAAATCGGCAGGATGTTGATGGCGATGACGCCCGCCAGCATCATGCCGATGGCGATGACCCAGGCGAACACCGGGCGGTCGAGAAAAAATCGTGCCATGAGGGACCTCTCCTATCGGGCTGCCGTCGGGGGTTGCTGGGGGGCCGGTACGAAAGGAACGGCCCTGACTTCGGTGCCGGGGCGCACCTTCTGCATCCCCTCGACGATCAGGCGGTCCCCCTGCTGGAGCCCGCTGGTCACGAGCCATCGGTCCCCGAGGGCGCGGTCGAGTGCCAGGGCCCGCTGCTCCACCTTTCCGCCGGCGTCGACCACCAGCGCGACGGGATTCCCCTTGGTGTCCCTGCTCACCCCCTGCTGGGGGACCAGCAGGGCGTTTTCCCGCACCCCTTCCTCCACCACCGCCCGCACGAACATCCCGGGGAGGAGGATCTGCCCGGGGTTCGGGAACACCAGCCGGAGGGTGACCGACCCGGTGGTCGGATCGACCGTCACGTCGCGGAACTTCAGGGAACCGGTTTTTTCGTAGGGGGTGCCGTCCTCGAGCAGGAGCTTGACCTTGCCCAGGCCGGAGCCGGAGCGCTTGAGATCCCCCTCCTCCAGGCGCCTCCTCAGCCCGATCAGCTCGGCGCTGGCCTGGGTGACGTCCACGTAGATGGGGTCGAGCTGCTGCACCACGGCCAGGGGGGTGGGCTGGTAGGCCGTCACCATCGCCCCGACGGTGATGTTCGATTTTCCGATGCGACCCGAAATCGGCGCCTTGATCGGCGTGTAGGAGAGGTTGATCCGGGCGCTTTCCACCGCGGCTCGGTTGACCGCCACCGCCGTCCTACGCACGGCCAGGTTGGCTTCGGCCTGCCGGAGCGCGGCCTGGGCGTCGTCGGCGTCCTGCGCCCCGACGGCGCGGATGGCGGCGAGTCCCTTGAGCCGTTCGGCCCGGGACCGGATGGCGGGGATGTTGGCCTCGGCCAGGGCGATCTCCGATTCGGAGAGCGCGAGCGCGGCCGTGGCCTGGTCGAGCGCCACCTGGTAGGGGGCCGGGTCGATCTGGTAGAGGATGTCCCCCTCCCGCACCAGGGCCCCTTCCTGGAACAGGCGCTTCTGCAGGAGCCCGCTCACCTGGGGCGTGATCCCGGCCACGAGGTAGGGGTTGATCCTGCCGGGCAACTCGGTGGTCAGGACGACGCGTTCGGTTCCGACGGTGACCACGGCCACTTCCGCCGGACCCGCCGCCGGCGGTGCGGCCTTGTCCCGGCATCCCGAAAGAAACAATCCCGCGAGGAGACACCCCGCGGCGACCAGATGTTGCATCCGATTTTCAGCCAGCATAGAACGACTCCTCAGTGCGACGATGAACAAAGCATCGAAAACGGGATATAAAGCAATTTCCGTGCCATCGACATCCTCGTGGCAAAAATGGTGGAACCGCATAGTCTACCTCCATCCATCCCGCAAAAACAGGGGAGGGGGCGATTCCGGCGGGTCCTCCCCTCCCCCCTCAGGGTGGCACGTGTTGGCAGGTGCCAACGGCATCTGCCAATGCAATATCGCCGTCGCGGGTGTATGATTCCATCGTGAACAAAGACAAGTCCAAGCTTTACGAGGCCCTGTTCGAGTTGTCCCAGGCGATTTCGGGGCACGAAGACCTCGGCGGCTTCTGCCGTGCGCTGGCCGGATCCCTCCGGCGCGTGGTCCCCTTCGATTACCTCGCGCTTCTGCTCCACGATGCGGAGAGCGACACCCTGCGGATGCAGGCGCTGGCCCCCGATGAGGAGATCGGCGAACGGGCCCTCGACCGGTTCCCCCCCGGGGAGGCCACTCCCGCGGGGTGGGTCTGGACGCATCAGCAGCCCCTCTTCATCCCCCGGGTGGACCGGGAGGAGCGCTGGCGGGAACTGCTCGACCCGATCCGCCACCGCGGCCTGACCGCCCTCTTCATGGTCCCGCTGACGGCGGGGGAGCACCGCCTGGGGGTGCTGGCCTTCGCCTTCGTTTCCGAGGCTTCCGCAAGCGGGGAGGAGCGGGGGTTCATCCTGCGGGTGGCCTCGGAGTTCGCGGTCACCCTCGATTCGCACCTGACGCGCCAGCGCTACCTGCGCGAGCGCGACCGGCTGCAGCTGCTGTTCGACCTGACCAACGCCCTGGTCTCCAAACTCGCCCCGGACGAACTCTTCGCGGCCATGACCGAGCAGCTCCGCCGGACGCTCGACTTCGACCTGGCGGCCGTCATGCTCTGCGACCGCATCACCGGGGAACTGCGCGTGGGCGGGATCTGGTGCGATCCGGCCCTGGGGCTCGAGATCGAACGGACCTCGGTGAGCCCCGAAGGCCTTCCCGCCGCCGAGGCGATCGCCACGGGGCTGCCGGTCCGGACGGACGGGGTCGATTTCGGCCGGTTCCCCTCGCCCCTCTACCGGCTCTGGGTCGAGGCGGGGTTCCGCTCCTCCTGCTCCCTCCCGCTGGCCACCCGGAACGCGGTCCTGGGCACCCTGGAACTGGGGCGGATCGACGGGCGGGGGTTCAGCGACGAGGATGTCGGGCTGCTGGTGCAGATTTCGCGCCAGGTGGCCGTCGCCGTGGAAAACTCCCTCGCCTACGCCGAGCTGGCCGAGATGAAGGAGAAACTCGCGGTCGAGAAGCGCTACCTGGAGGACGAAATCCGTTCCGACCGCGACGTCGGGGAGATGCTGGGGGAGTCCGCCGCGTTCCAGGCCGTGCGCGAGAACATCCGGATCGTCGCGCCCACCGGGGCGACCGTCCTGATCCTCGGGGAGACCGGGACCGGCAAGGAACTGGTGGCCCGGGCCATCCACCAGCGGAGCCCGCGCGGCGGGAACGGTTTCGTCAAGGTCAACTGCGCCGCCATCCCCGCGAGCCTCCTGGAGAGCGAGCTGTTCGGGCACGAGAAGGGGGCCTACACCGGGGCCGTGGCCCGGCGGGTCGGCAGGTTCGAACTGGCCGACAAGGGGACCCTGTTCCTGGACGAGATCGGGGAGATCCCCTACGAGCTGCAGTCCAAACTCCTGCGGGCGATCCAGGAGCGGGAGTTCGAGCGCCTCGGGGGGGACCGCACCCTCAAAGTCGACGTCCGCATCATCGCCGCCAGCAACCGCGACCTCAAGGCCATGGTCGACGCCGGCGGCTTCCGCAGCGACCTCTACTACCGCTTGCACGTATTCCCCCTGACGGTGCCCCCCCTGCGGGAGCGGCGGGAGGACATCCCGCTCCTCGTCGGCCACTTCACCCGGAAGTACGCGCGCCGGACGGGGCGGAGGATCGACACGATCCCGGCCGAAGCCATGGACATCCTCTCCCGCTACGATTGGCCGGGAAACATCCGCGAACTGCAGAACATCCTGGAGCGGTCGGTCATCCTCTCCCGCGGGCGCACGCTCGAACTGGCGATGCCCGAGACCGCCGCCCGCCCCTCCCCCGCGCCGGCGCCCGCGCCGGACCCAGCGCTCGAGCGAGAGCGGATCCTCGCCGCGCTCCATGAATCGGCGGGCGTGGTCGGGGGGCCGGACGGCGCCGCCCG
>CAZWXG010000167.1:1527-4908 GCA_964637825.1 uncultured Acidobacteriota bacterium | reverse complement strand
GCTGTCACCGGGAGCGCCCCGGGGCGCCCTCCGGTGACAGCATACCATCAACGCGTCAGTTCGTTCTGCATCGATTCGATGGCCGCGTCCTTGGTGGTGTAGATCCCCTGGATCCGGAGCTTGAATTCCTCCGGGTTGGTCGAGTAGGCGAAGGCGTCCTCGAGCGAGATGCGCCCGGCCTTGTAATGGTCGTAGATCGACTGGTCGAACGTCTGCATCCCGTACTGGGAGGTCCCGGCCGCCAGCGCCTCGCGGATCAGGCGGGTCTTGTCGGGGTCGACGATGCAGCTGCGGATCAGTTCGGTCGTGCGCAGGATCTCGATGGCGGGGACGCGGCCCGGGGTGTCGGCCCGCCGCATCAGGCGCATGGAGACGACGGCGCGCAGGACCATCGACAGCTGCAGGCGGATCTGCCGGTGCTGGTGGACCGGGAAGGCGGCCGTGATCCGGTTGATGGTTTCCACCGCGTCCAGGGTGTGCAGGGTGCTGAAGACCATGTGCCCGGTCTCGGCCGCCACCAGGGCCGTCTCGATGGTCTCGGCGTCGCGCATCTCGCCGACGAGGATCGTGTCCGGGTCCTGGCGCAGGCTGCTGCGCAGGGCGGAGGCGAAGCTCGTGGCGTCCACCCCGATCTCGCGCTGGCTGATGAGGCTCAGGCGGTCGGTATAGGAGAACTCGATCGGGTCCTCGATGGTGATGATGTGGCGGGTGAAATTCTCGTTGATGTAGTTGAGCATCGAGGCGATGGTGGTCGATTTTCCCGAGCCGGTGGTCCCGGTCACCAGCACCAGCCCCCGGTTTTCCTCCGCGATGGTCCGGAGCACCGGGGGGAGGAACAGGTCGTCGAAGGAGAGGATGCGGGTGGGGATGGCGCGGATGGCCACCGAGACGTTCCCCCGCTGCTGGAACACGTTGATGCGGAAGCGGCCCAGGCCCCGCACCCCGTAGCCGACGTCGACTTCGGCGGCGTCGCGGAAGCGCTCCTTCTGCTTGCTGTTCATGATGGAAAACGCCATCATGAGCGAATCCTCCTTGGCCAGCTTCCCCTGGTCCGCGAGCGGCACCAGTTCGCCGTTGACGCGCAGGTGGGGGAAGCAGTCGACCTTCAGGTGCAGGTCGGACGCTCCCTTGGAAACCATGGTGCGTAGCAGGGTGTCGAGATTCATGCCGTGTCCTCTCCCGGGCGGGTCATCCGCCGTCGCTATTGCTATCGGCGCACCGGGGGCGGGACGATAGGTTTTCGTGCCGGCGCCGGGGCCCGGGCCGGGGGGGACTCTCTCCTTGACTGGCCCCGGTCCATTCCGTAAGATTCTACCCCTATGGAAACACAACCTGTGCAGGATGCGGCGCCCCCGGGCGCGCCGGCCTATCCCCCCGTCGGGGCCCCGAAAACCCTCACCGCCTGCGTCGGCGCGGCCATCGTGCCGGGGCTGGGGCACGCGCTGCTGGGGAAATGGGACCGCGCCGTGGTGTTCTTCTGCTCCATCGGCCTGATGGCGGCGGCCGGGATCTGGCTCGACGGCAGGCTGTGGAGCCCCGATTTCGACGGCATCGTCGCCGCGCTCAAGTTCGCGGCCGAGGCGGGGGCGGGGGTGTTCTACTGGGTCCCCTGGCTGCAGGGGGCGGGCATCGGCGACCCCACCGCCTACACCTACGACTACGCCAACGTCTTTCTCTACGTCGCGGGCCTGCTGAACATGCTGGTGATCGTGGACGTGTTCGACATCGCCAGGGGAAGGAAGCCATGAAGAACCACTTCGCCATGATGGTCGTCTTCAGCGTCCTGACCTCCCTCGTGATCGCCTTCATCGCCAAGAGCGGCGCCCGGGAGCGGACGCGCTATTTCCTCTTCCTGCTCGGCGCCTTCGTCCTCCTTTCCATCGTGGCGGGCTGGCTGATGTTCCCGTTCCCCTTCTAGCCGGCCTGTCCCCCCGGGGGTCTCATGCAGATGCTGGGCAAAACGGCGATCGTGACCGGCGCGGCGCGCGGCATCGGGCGCGCCATCTGCCTTGAACTGGCCCGCCGGGGGTGCGACATCGCCTTCACCTACGGCCGGAGCTCCGCCGAAGCCGACACCCTCCGGGAGGAGGTCCTCGGCCTGGGGCGGCGGGTGTGGGCCTTCCAGGCGGACGTCCAGTCCTGCTCCGGGGCGGAAGAGGTCGTGCGCCGGGTGTGCGCAAGCGCGGGGGGGGTGGATTTCCTCGTCAACAACGCCGGGATCGCCCGGGACCGGCTGATCCTGCGCATGAGCGAGAGCGACTGGGACGAGGTGATCGGGACCAACCTCAAGGGCGCCTTCAACTTCTGCCGGGCCGCGGCCCCTTTCATGCTCCGGGCGCGAACGGGCGCCATCCTGAACCTCTCCTCGGTCAGCGGCCTGCACGGGGCGCCGGGACAGGCCAACTATTCCGCCTCCAAGGCGGGGCTGATCGGGCTGACCAAGGCGCTGGCCCGGGAGCTGTCGGGCCGCGGCATCCGGGTGAACGCGCTGGCGCTCGGGTTCGTCGACACCGAAATGACCCGCGCCCTCTCCCCCGCGTACCGCGAGCGCGCCCTCGGCGAGATCCCGCTCGGCCGTTTCGGCACGGTCGCGGAGGTGGCCCGGATCGCCGCCTTCCTCCTTTCCGAGGACGCCGCCTACATCACCGGGCAGGTGGTGCAGGCCGACGGGGGCCTGGCCGTCTGAAACGGGCCCCGCCCGGCGACATTCCGTTGGCACTTTCCACCCCCCCTTCATTAGACCTCTGTAGCGGTGCATCCCTTCACCCCTTCTCGGCTGGCGGGCATGGATCCGGAAATCCACGAACTTCTCCGTAACGTGCTGTCGCAGGGGCGCGGCGGCCCCGAGTCGGAGCTGGCCTCGCGCCGGCTGATGGAGCATTTTGGCTCGGCCGGGCGGCTGGCCGAGGCGTCGCTCGAGGAGATCCGGCGCGCCGGCCGGATCCCGGCGCGGCAGGCGGCGGCCGTCTACTGGGCGCTGGAACTGGGGAGGTGCGCGTCGAGCGCCCCGCTGCGCCCGGGGGAGCGCTTCAGCAACAGCCGCGAGCTGTACGAGCGTTACCGCGGCCGCTACTTCTCCGTCCACAAGGAGCACTTCGTCTCGCTGCACCTGAACGCCAAGAACCGGCTGATCCGGGAGGTCCTGGTCTCGGTCGGGAGCCTCTCCACGAGCGTGGTGCACCCGCGCGAGGTCTTCGCCCCCGCGGTGCGCGACAGCTCGGCGGCCCTGATCTTCCTCCACAACCACCCCTCCGGGGACCCGGCCCCGAGCCGGGAGGACAGGGAGTGCACCGGGAGGCTCTTCGAAGCGGGAAGAATTCTCGGGATCCGGGTGCTCGACCACATCGTGCTGGGGCACGACGACTACTACAGCTTCGCCGA
>CAZWXG010000167.1:0-1427 GCA_964637825.1 uncultured Acidobacteriota bacterium | reverse complement strand
ATGAACCGACTCTTTTTCCTGGACGTGGACACGCAGCGGGACTTCATGCGGAAGGACGGGGCGCTCTACGTCCCGGGGGCGGAGCGCATCGTCCCGAAACTCCGGCGCCTCTTCGATTTCGCGCGCAGGAGCGGCATCACCATCCTTTCGAGCGTCGACGCGCACGCGCCGGACGACCCCGAATTCGGCACCTTCCCCCCCCACTGCGTCAAGGGGAGCGAGGGGCAGAAGAAGATCGACGAGACGCTCATCGGCCGCCCCCTGGTGCTGGAGAACCGCCCCGTGGACCGCAACCTGGTGGATGCGGTCCGCCGCTACCCGCAGATCGTCGTGGAAAAACAGACGCTCGACCTCTTTTCCAACCCCGTGGCGGAGCGGCTGCTGCGCGCCCTCCCCCCGCGCGCGGTCGTGTTCGGGGTGACGACCGAACACTGCGTCCGGGCGGCGGCCCTGGGGCTTTGCAGCCGCGGGGTGAGCGTGGTGCTGGTCCTCGACGCCGTGCGCGCCCTCTCCCCGCAGGGGGAACGGGAGGCCCTCCTGGAAATGCAGGCGGCGGGGGTGGAAACCGTCACCGTGGAGACCCTCCTCGACCTGGGCGCAAGCTGATGCCGCAAGCGGAACTGGGGCTCTACCTGCACCTCCCCTTCTGCCTGAGCCGCTGCCCCTACTGCCACTTCAACAGCGTCGTCTTCGACGCGCCGCTCGAGGCGCGCTACGCCGCGGCCCTCCTCGGGGAAGTGAAACCCGGCGCGGGGGCCCCGGAAGGGGTCCGGGCGGACAGCGTCTATTTCGGCGGCGGGACCCCGAGCCTCCTTCCCGCGGAGCGGATCGCCGCGCTCCTCGACGCCTGCCGCGGGCGTTTCCGCCTATCGGACGACTGCGAAATCTCGCTTGAAGCCAATCCCGGCACCCTCTCGGCGGACAAGGCCGCCCTCTGGCGCTCCTGCGGGGTCAACCGGGTCTCCCTCGGCGCCCAGTCCTTCTCGGACCGGGAACTCGCCGCCGCGGGGCGCGCTCACACCGCCGCCATGACGCTCGAAGCGCTCGCCCTGCTCCGCAAAACCGGCTTCGACAACCTCAGTCTCGACCTGATGCTGGGCCTGCCGCATCAGACGCCCCGCTCCTGGCGCCGCACCCTGGAGGCCGCGGCCTCGAGCGGCGTCGCCCACCTGTCCCTCTACATGCTCGATCTCGACGAGGAGTGCCCGCTGGGAGCGATGGTGCGGGAAGGGAAGGTAACCTTGCCCGACGGGGACGAGACGGCCGACCTGTACGCCGAAAGCGTGGAGTACCTGGCAGGTTGCGGGTTCGAGCAGTACGAAATCAGCAACTTTTCCCGGCCGGGGCGGCGCTCGCGCCACAACCTGAAGTACTGGCGCCGCGAGCCGGTGCTCGCCTTCGGGGCGGGGGCGTGCTCCTTCGACGGC
>CAZWXG010000166.1:3317-4924 GCA_964637825.1 uncultured Acidobacteriota bacterium | reverse complement strand
TCCGCGGCCGGCATGGCCATCCACACCCCCGTCAGCCCGAACAGGTGCCGCAGCAGCAGGACCAGGGGCACGAAGAGCAGGAACTGGCGCGCCAGCGACAGGAAGAGCGCGGTCCCTCCCCTGCCGAGCCCCTGGAACGTCGCCACCGCCATCACCCCGGGTCCGATGAAGACCAGGGTGGAGAGCATGATGCGCATGGCCGGAACCGTGGCCGAAAGGACCTCCGGGTCGCGGCTGAACAGGGCGACGATCTGCGGTGCGAAGATTTCGACCAACAGGGTGCACCCCCCCAGCAGCAGCGCCAGGCCGAGCGAGCAGAGTTTGACCGCCCGCCAGAGCCGGGCGTGATCGCCCGCGCCGAAGTTGTAGCCCACCACCGGCAGCAGCGCGTGCGACACCCCGATGATGGGCATGAACATCAAATCCGCCACCCGCAGCGTCAGCCCCGCGGCCGCTATCGCCACCGACCCGTAGCCCGACAACATCCGGTTGAAGATGACAAAAGCGAGACTCTCCGTCATTTCCTGAACCGAAGCGGGGGTGCCGATGCGGTAGATCTCGCGGACCCGTCCCCAGTCCGGCACGACGAATGCCGGGCGAATGCGGTAGACGGTGCGCCCTCCCAGGAGATAGAAGAGCGCCAGGCCGGCGCCGCACAGTTGCGCCGTGACGGTCGCCAGGGCCGCCCCCCGGATCCCCAGTTCCGGAAACGGCCCGATGCCGAAGATCAGCAGGGGGTCGAGCAGAATATTGAGCGCGCTGGCGGCGCCGATGATGACCATCGGCTTGAGGGCTTCACCGGAGCCGCGGATCAGCTGGCTTGCGAGCATGGAAAAAATGAACAGAGGCGCGCCGCAGGCGGTGATCACCAGGTAGTCGGCGGCGAACTCCGTGATGTCGGGGGTGGCCCCGAAGGCGGCGATGATGCGGCCGGAGCCGAACCGGGCGATGAGGGCGAACAGCAGGCCCCAGAGGAGGCTCAGGAAGAAAACCTGCCCGGCGATCCGGTCGGCGGCTTCGCCGTTGCGCTCCCCGAAGCGCCGCGATACCAGGGCGCTCATCCCGACCCCGGTGCCGATGCCGACGGCGATGGTCAGCACCTGGTACGGGAAGACGATGGCAAGCGCGGCGATGGCCTCATGCCCCAGCCTGGCGACCCAGAAGGTGTCCACGATGTTGTACACGCTCGTGGCCACCATCGACGCCATCCCGGGGAGGCTCAACCGGACCAGCAGCGATGTGAGCGGCGCGCTTCCGAGCCGTTCCGCCTGCCTTACCAAATCGTGCCCCGCGCCGCTTCCAATACCCGCCTCCGCGGCCGACTCCGGGACCCGCCCCCGGGATCCGCCTTGCCGCTATTTGCTCTCGTAAAACGTGAGCGTCACGCCGCCCGCACCCATGCCGGGATTGGAACTCAGGTACACCCCGTCATTCAACCAGGCATACTTGCTGTCCACCCGGACCTCGAAGGTCGGCACCAGCGATCCGAAGGCGCCGCCGTTGCGCACGATGATCACCTCACCGTCGCTTGTCTGCCAGAGATAGCGCGCATCGATCGTCGGCGGGTTCGCCAGGTTCTGGTAATCCGCGCCGCCCGGCAGAACCTT
>CAZWXG010000166.1:0-3217 GCA_964637825.1 uncultured Acidobacteriota bacterium | reverse complement strand
TGCAGCTGGAAGTCCAGCCCCCCCGGCATGACGGAGCCCTTGATCTTGTCCCCCGTGACCGTGCCTTCCCCGGCGACGTATGCGGTACGGTGGCCGTAGGGCGTCACGCCCAGGTCGTGGACCTGGTCGAGCTTCATGACCGCCTCGAAGACCAAAACCCCGCGTTCCGGCACGGGAATGCCCCCGGGCATCGCGCAGGGCCACGATTCGTGCGGCAGCAGAACCTTCCCGGCACCCCCGTAGGCGGCTCCCCGATCCCCCTTCGCCGGGGGCTGCGGGTGGACCCGGTCGAGCGTAGCCGCGCACGCCAGCGCCATCGTTACGAGTACAACCCAACGTTTGCCTTTCACGGTCCCTCCCCCTTCTATTTCCCGGCAGTGCATCGATAGGATTCCGCTTTCCCGACCGGGCCCCCGACATACCTGGGATATGCGGGATACGAGCACATCGGCAGACTCCTGTCGCCCGCCGTCACGGTTGCGGACACGGGCGGAGGCACATTCTTCTCGACCCAGTCCACCAGCATGTTGAAGCGGTCGAATTTGCTGGGAATGGGTTGCGCCGGGATCGATTTGCCCTCCCCGTCCGTCGTGTAGTTCGTCCCGGTCAAACCATGGCCCGTCTGCGGGAGCACGTACAGGCGGGCAAACGCCTCCACCTTCTTCCGTCCCATCTTCTTGATGACCGACTGGAAGTAATCCAGCTGCGCCCCGGGAGAGGCGAGGGTGTCGTTGGTTCCGATGGCGACGATCATCTTCCCGCCGCGCTTGAAGAACGGCTTCAGATCGGGATTCGTGGAATCGAGAGCCTGCGAGAGTTCCCGCCTTCTCCCGTCCCACTTGCCGCCTTCGACATAATCCAGCGGGTTGGCCTTCAGGTCCTTCATCAAAAACCCGGTCACACCCAGAACTCCCATCTGGGAGTGGTTGGGCGCGTCGGCGGCGGCGCCTTCCTGCCCGCGGAAACGGTTGCGCTCCATCAGCCCGCTTCCGGAAGGGTCCGTGTTGGGCACCCACATGCCGAATGTCTTCACCCCGTTGGCCAGAGGGGTCGCGAACGCGTAGCGGCTGTAGATGACGTCGAGCGTGGAAATCTGTCCATCGGTCAGACACGCGGCCGCGCTGGTGTCCCCGGGATCGGGATCCGTGTTGCCCGGGCAGCGTTTGGCCTTCCAGGGATCGCTCTTGCGGGGCGCCTGGGTGCGGTCGAAGATCGCGCGGCAGGCGATGTAATTGTTGATGATCCCGTCCGTCAATCCATCCAGGCCGTCGCATTGGCGCATGAACTCGCCGCGGATCGCGTTCGTCTTGGCCGGCGGCACCCAGTTGGCGAGGGGCTTCTCCTGGATTCGAATCAGTTCGGGTGCAAGCATCAGGGTCGAAAGACCCACGATGGGAACGTTCGCGGCGATCCCGTCATAATCCGCAGGATACCGCTGCGCCACGGTGAGCGCTTCCCTGCCGCCTTGAGAACTGCCGAGATAATAATTGAACCTCGGCTTTTCTCCATAAATCCTTTCCATCAGAACAAGCGCGGCATCGTGCGTCTTCTTCAGTTGCATGTACCCCAGGTTCCTGATGGCTTCTTCGTTGAGGGCCCACTCGTCCCCGCCCCCCGCCGGCGGGGGTGCGGCCGGCTGGCCGGACTTGGGCCGGCCAAATCCCCCGAAGGCCATCTGGTGGCCAGAATCGCTGCCGTAGGTGGCGAATCCGAGTTGAATCAGCGAGGGCCCCGGCCCCATATCGGCGCCACCCAGCAGGTTGGGGATCATGCCGTTCATGCCCCCGCCCCCCAACTGCACGGCGCGGCGACTCCAGGATGCCGGGAGCACGACCCGGAAATGGATCGGCCGGGAAGTGGGTTCTTTGGAGACCGGCTCCATGGTCCCGTTTACGGTGCAATAGGCGGGCGCCGGGCTCGCGGCCTTCGTCCAGGCCGGTGCCTCCAGGGTTATTCCGGAAACCGGTTCGCCGATCGCGGATACGGGGATGGAAGAGCCGAGTTTCTCCGCCGTGCAATCGGCCTGCGCGATCACCCTGTTTTCGGCGCCGCCCGGGGGAACTCCCGTCTGCGCCCCCGCGGACCCCGCGCCCGCAAGAAACACCAACCCGACAGCAACCACGAACCTCCACGCCACCTTTCCGCTTTCCGACATCAGGGTTTCTCCAAGTCTTGTCCGGGAGGGCCCGCGCTCTCATGTTGCGCCGTGATGACGATCCTGTACTTCCCTTCTCCCTGACGTCGACGGGCCAAGCCGTTCCGGCATTGCGGCGAGACGGGAGAAGCCTGCACATTAAACAGTTGTTTAATTCATCCGGCCGAATCTTTATAGTATGAAAGGCGCCCTTGCGCAATTGCTAATTTCAGAAAGGAATCCCGAACGCCATGCCGCCTCGAACCTCCTCCGGGAGCCATCGTCGAAAATCGCCGGCGGCGGAGAGCGGCGATTCCGTTGCCGGCTCCAGAGACAAGCTGCTGCGATCGGCGGAAGCGCTGTTTTCCGCAAAGGGATTCCGCGAAGTCTCCGTCCGCGAAATAGCCTCCCATGCGGGAGTGAACTATGCCCTGGTGGCTTATTACTTCCGCGGCAAGCAGGCCCTGTTCGACGAAGTGTTCCGCGCCCATACGGATCCGCTCATGCGGGAGGGACTGACGCGGCTGCAAGCCATCACGCTAGATGGCCGCGAGCCGTCCGTGGAGGAAATCCTGAAGGCCTGGCTTCTCCCGTTGCTGCAACTGAAAGACAGCCGGGAGCCCGGCGCCATCCACCTCCGCGTTACGGCGCATCTGTCCAACGAGAGATGGGCCCGCTCCCGCAAGGTTTCCGGCTCCATGCGCCGTTCGCATGATGCATTCCTTCAGGCGCTGCGCTCCCGCCTTCCCCACCTTTCGGAAGAAACGATCACGTGGCGCCTTCACTTCGTCATGGGCGCCCTGGTTTTCGGCATCCGGCATCCGGCATCGCTCACCGCCCTGTCCGGGGGACGGTGCAACCCCGACGATCTCGAAGCCGTTTTTGAGCAAATCCTGCCTTACGCGGTCGCCGGCTTCCATGCCCCGGAAACCGCAGGCGGTCAAGGCCGCAAACCTGCAAGACGGCCGGCAGGGCGGAAGGATTCCATCGCATGATTGTTGCCGGACCGGGCTTCGGCAGCGGGAGGTTCCGATGCAGTACGATGAGCGGAAAACGGGCCGCGTAGGCCGTCGTGATTTCATC
>CAZWXG010000165.1:2570-4973 GCA_964637825.1 uncultured Acidobacteriota bacterium | reverse complement strand
GCGTCCTGCGCCTGGGCCAGCATCCAGCGTCCCAGGGAGGGCACCGCATCCCGGAGAAACCCCCGGAAGCTCCTGAAGAAACGCCGTAGGGACATCGAGCCCCATCCTCCTGATGATGCTGCATGATGGCAGAAGCTCAGGACGCCGCGCAAGGGCGGCCGCCGGTTCAGGGCATGCGATGGAGCGAGCCGATCTCCACCCGGGCCGATTCCAGCAATCCCCGCACCCGCGCCTCCTCCCCCCACTCGAAGCGGAGCGACACGCCGCAATCGCTCGAAAACTCGCGCGGCGTGGGGATCATCTTGATCGCGAGCCCATGCTGCAACAGGGTCTTCTCGGCCCGGAGCGCGGCCGAGTTCGTGTGAAAGAGGACGACGCCGTATTCCCTGCGCTCTTTTGCGGTCTTCATGACGGTCCTAAGGATTCCAGAAGCGCCCCGCGGACGCAACCGGGGATTTCCACCGCCCGGACCGCCGTCGCGGCCGTCCGGGCGGCGTCATCGGGGTTATTCCCTTGCCAGCACGACGCGGTAGCCGGGGCCGTCCGGCTCCACCCCTTTGAGCACCCAGCCTTTTGCGGCCGCCGCGCGGGTGACGTTCTCCTTGGAGGTGTCCGTATCCACCAGCACGGTGATCTCCCCCCGCTGCACCTTCTTGATTTCGTTCACCGTCATCAGGACGGGTTGCGGGCAGGAAAGCCCGCGGGCGTCAACGATCGAACTCATGATATCCCTCCCCGGCTCAGGCCGATTGTTTCCTCATGGTGAATCCGATGAACAGGCAGACCAGCATCCCGATGACCACGGCGGAGATCCCGTGCGCCCCCACCCCCTCCGGAGAACTGGCCAGCCCGAAGTTGTGGGCGAAAGCCGCCCCGGTGATCATCCCCAGCACGAAAACGGCCGCGTCCCCGTCCCCCTCCCCCGCAAGGAAGAGCTGACGGCCGGGGCACCCCCCGGCAAGGGCGAAGGCCAGTCCGGCCAGGACCATGCCGGCGAAATTCCAGACCCCCATCGTGTGCGCCACCGGCTGCCCCGCGAACCCGGGGTGAAACTGCCCCAGCGCCAGGTTGGCCAGAAACGCGGCCACGATCAGCGCCGCGAACCCGGAGAGGAGGTGGGTCTGACGGAAAAGCACGAAGTCGCGGATGGCGCCCATGGTGCAGAAGCGGCTCCGCTGCGCCAGAAACCCCACCAGCAGGCCGATCCCCAGCGAAACCAGCAGCGGGGCGTGCATGGAGCCGGGACCCTTGAGACTGTAAAAGAGCACGCCGCTCCTGTCCTCCCCCGCCGACTGCGGAAAAACGAACAGGAGAGCGAGAAACCCCAGCATGACCAGCGGGAGCAGCCACCCGACCGAGGCATAGGTCCGCTGGGAGCGCCCCAGGTCGAACCCTCCCTTGAGAAAGAGCGCGCCGATCCAGATCCCCCCGATCAGGCCGAGGAGGCCGAAGATGGCGTTCCCGTCCCCGCCCGCCAGCCTCAGGGCCGCCCGCCAGGGGCAGCCCAGGAACACCAGGGCCCCGATCATGGCGAAGGCCCCCAGCACGAAACGGACGATGGGGGCGGAGCCGGCGCGCGCCCTGAACTCCTTGAACATGTAGGCGGCCATCATCGACCCGAGGACGAACCCGATGATCTCGGGACGCAGGTACTGGACCACCGCCGCGCGGTGGAGCCCCAGGGCGCCGGCCATGTCCCGCTCGAAACAGGCCACGCAGATCCCCATGTTCGCGGGGTTTCCCCACTTCTGCAGGAGCGCGGCAAGGATGCCGATCACGGCCCCGACGAGGACGATGCCCCGGCGGGTCGCGAAAACCTGCACGAATGTACCCATGGATTCTTCTCCTTTCGGGATCGGGCCTAGATGCCCACCCCCATCTGGATGGTGAAGATCGTTTTGGAGGTTTCGGCGGAGCCGGCCTCGGGCAGCACCCGGTCCAGTTCGAAGGTGAGCTTGGCGTCATGCCCCTTGAAGAGGAGGTTGACGCCCCCCCCGGCGTATTTCGTATCGAACGCCCGGTTCCGGTAGACGGTTTCGTACCTGGCGTAGGGCTGCAGGCGGACCTTGTCGCTCCACTTGGGAAGGAGCCACCCCCCCTGCAGGTACCAGGTCTTCGCGTCCCCCAGCATCGGGGAGTTCTTGATCCCCGTGTAGGCCCACTCCGCGGTGACGGCCCCCGGGCCGACCGGGTGATCGAAGAAAGCGTCCACGGTCCAGGCGGAATAGTCGGCGACCGGTCCTTCGGCCGTCCACTGCAGATCCGCCTGCCGGTCGAAACCCGCGCCGATCGAGAGCACCTTTTTGGTCCCGAGATAGTTCCCCTTGTTGAAGAACGTGTCCTCCTTGTCGAGGGGGTTGATGGACACCCGGGCCGCGGTGCGCGCGCTCCTCCCGGCGTTGG
>CAZWXG010000165.1:0-2470 GCA_964637825.1 uncultured Acidobacteriota bacterium | reverse complement strand
GAAATCGTTCATATGAGGGGCGTCTTCCTCGTGGATCGACTGGTACCAGCCCTGGACCCGGGCGCCCACATCGAACCAGGTATCCTCGTCGATCTTCGTCTTCACACCGCCGAGAGCTGAACTGGCGCCCGCGTGGAGCAGAAACGCCGCCGCGACAAGCGTCGTCAGCCGGCGCAGCCCCCCGGTCCGGGCACGCAGCGCACTACGATTTTCTGGAACATCAAAAGACATTTCCTATTCCTTTCGCAAAAGTCCCGGGGCCGACATGCCGACTCGCGCGGCAGCGCTGAAGGCGGCGCGGAATCGATCCGGCCCAAGGGTCGGTCAAAGTTTCAGCGGAGTCTGCGAAAGGGGAAAAAGGCGGGGTTACAGCGGAGGATGCACGAGACCTGACGTGCGCCTTGATTTCCCTTTGCGGCCGACTGCCGCCTGTGGAGAATCGGGCTTCCCGCACGGGGAGCCAGCGAGTTCAGATCACCGTCAATAGCGGAATACGAACTTCACGGCGCGGCCTCCTTTCTCGAGAAATCGGGCCTTATCATGACCCAGGAGGATGTGAAGTCAAGAAATTTTTTTCGCTTCGCGATTCCCGATTTGGGATAATGCCGTCGTGCCCGCCCCTGCGGGCGGGAGGAGCCCGGGTCCCGGACCCGGCAGGACCCCGTGGATCTGGAGCGTCGCCCGTGACCCTTGACGTCGTCGTGCTTCTGACCATCATCGCCGCGGCCTTCGCCCTGTTTGTCGGGGGGTGGCTCGGCGCCGACCTGGTGGCGCTCCTCGTCCTGGCGGCGCTGGGGCTCACGGGGCTGGTCACCCCCGCGGAGGCCCTTTCCGGTTTCAGCAGCCCCGCCGTGGTGACGGTGTGGGCGATGTTCATCCTCTCCGCCGCCCTTTCGCGCACCGGCATCGCCCACCAGCTGGGACGCCCGCTGCAGCGCTTCACCCGCGGAAGCGAGCTCGCCCTGATGACGGCCCTGATGGTCGCGGCCAGCCTCCTTTCGGCCCTGATCAACACGGTCACGGTGGCCGCCGTCCTGCTTCCGGCGACCATGGACCTCTCCAGGCGCAGCGGCCGCCCGCCGGGGCGGCTGCTGATGCCGCTGGCTCTGGGGAGCCTGCTCGGCGGCCCCTTCACGGGGATCTCCACCCCCCCCAACATCCTGATCACCGACGCCCTGCGCGCGGCGGGGCTGCGCCCCTTCGGCCTGTTCGAGTTCACCCCCATCGTGGCCGCCGTCGTGGTCTCCGGCATCCTCTACATGGCGCTGGTCGGGCGGCGCCTGCTCCCCCGGCGCAAGAGCGGGGCGGCGGCGGAGGATTCCCCCCTCAGCCCCTCCTACCAGCTCGAAACCCACCTCTTCACCACCCGCATCGCCGGCGATTCCCCCCTGCGGGGACGCACCCTGGCCGAGAGCCGGATCGGCTCGACCCTCTACCTGACCGTGGTGGCGCTCGAGCGGCGGGGGAAGCTGATCCTCGCCCCCCGCCCGACCGAGGTCCTCGAACCGGGCGACCTGCTCATCGTCCACGGGCGGTCGGACCACATCGAGCGCCTCGACGGCGGCCAGCACCTGGTGATCGAGCCGCCGGGACCGGAAGAGGAACTCCTGTCCGGGCGCCTGTTCATCGCCGAGGCCGTCGTTGCCGCACACTCCCCCCTGGCGGGGGCCACGCTGGCGACGAGCGACCTGCGCCGCATCCACCGGGTCCATTGCCTCGACCTGCCCGACCCGGCGGGAGAAGGGGAACGCGACCCGGGACGGAGGGTGCTCGAGGCGGGGGACCGGCTCCTGCTCCAGGGGGAGCGCGAATCGCTCGAGGAGATCGGCCGCGCGGGCATCGTGGAAGAACTGCGCTTATTCTCCCCGGCCCAGGCCCACATGCTGGCCGGCTGGCGGGCCCGGCCGCTGGCCGTGCGCGTCCCCGCCGGGTCGGTGCTGGCCGATCGCAACCTCGCCGAGAGCCGCCTGGCCGCCCCCTACGGGCTGTCGGTCGTCGGGATCGCGCGCGCCGGCGAGCTGATCTGCATGCCCGCCCCGGTGGAAAAGGTGCTGGCCGCGGACCTGCTCCTGCTGCAGGGTCCGCCCCACGACCTGGACGCGCTGCGGGGACTGCAGGACCTGCGGATCGCGGCACCCTCCTCGAGCCTGGTGGCCGAACTGGAGTCGCAGGAGATCGGCATCACCGAGGTCCTCCTCTCCCCCAGGACCACCCTGGCCGGGCGAACCCTGGCGGAGCTGCTCTTCCGGGAGCACTACGGGCTGAGCGTGCTCGCCGTCTGGCGCCGGGGGCGCGCCCACCGGACGGGGCTGCAGTACCTGCCGCTGCAGTTCGGGGACGCCCTGCTGGTCTACGGGCGGCGCAAGAGCCTCGAGGCCCTCGCGCGCGACCGCGACTTCCTCGTGCTCGACAAGGCCGCGGCCCGCACGCCGCGGCTCGAGAAAGCGCGCGCCGCCGCCGCCGTCATGCT
>CAZWXG010000164.1:0-5006 GCA_964637825.1 uncultured Acidobacteriota bacterium | reverse complement strand
TATTCCGCAGAGAACTCGGAGTTTTGCCTGAAGCCCTCATTGAAAACACAAAAGCCGCGCTCAGAGACTTCCTCGATTTGTAGAGCCAATCCCAGAAGGGAATCCTCAAGACCGCAGCAAGATGGACAGTGCCGACTCCGAGAACTCGCTATCGATTCTGATTCAGCACTGCTTCCACCCGCCTTCATTTCCGATCCGGAACGCCGGGAATTCACCCGCGTCCAGCCCTTATGTCGCGACCTCCTTGCCCCCCCAGCGCGGGGGTGCGAGAAGGAATCGCACTCCCGTTGATTGCAACCCGTTCATTGCCTGCGGACTGGGAGCTCACGTTGGATGCCGCGCTATACGACATGGGATTGATTGAGTCCATCACAGCAAGACTCAACAAATCATAATCACCTGCGGAGTATCCCCTTTCGCTGGTTTATGACGCCTTTCTGTTAAGGGCGGAGGAAACAATATAGGCCGATCGCGACATTCCGTGCAGTTTAGCCAGTCGATCGATTTCCTCCATCTGGCTTTTTCGAGCCGTGATATTGAATCGTCCGACCTTGTCCGAGATATTTACATCCACCAGAAAAGCTATAGCGTCTTTCAACGCCTTATCGCGGGTTAAATTGTCAAGATTGGAAGCTTCCGGGATCTCATCCCCATCCTCCAGCATTCCTTCCATATGCAGGCTCAAAGCCTCGACTGCGTTTCTGCGCGCCTCCTCGAGAGTCTTACCGGCAGTTATGCATCCGGGAAAATCCGGGAAACTCACGCCGTAATCGGATTGTTTCTCTTTGTGCAGATAGGCGATGTATTGCATTTATTTGCATCCTTCGTTTCAATGGAGCCGCGTTTTATCAATCGCGGCCGTGCAGCTGTTTTTCAAGCTTGATTCCCGCTTGTTTTTCAATACTCTTCAGCGTCCCCCCCGGGATATCTCTTTTAGGATGCGGGATCGTAACACGCCCTTTTCTTTCCGGATGCTTAAACTGCTTATGGCTGCCGACCTGATTGACCTCGTACCATCCACCCTTTTTGAGGAGCCTGATTACCTCCCGACTATCCATAGCACCCCGCTTAGCATGCCCATAATACACACCTAATACACACTTCGTCAAGCAAAATAAGAGCGGTCGAATCGATGCAAACGACGAATCAGAGCATGCAGCCCGTGAACACGAACCTGCCCACACTCGCGGAATGATTCGAAAAAAAATGCCGCTGGCCCCACGAGAGCTATGAGCATTGCCTGCTGATCAGGAAATGGCAGATCAGCACCGATCCATCTTCCCAACGCCCCCGAGTAGTACCTCGCCCCGAAGTAATCCAGTCCCGTTTCGGTATCCCGTTCTTTGCCGGTGAACCGGGACCAAAAGGCTGGACGCTGCGCTGTTGTGCAAAAATTGGAGTGCATCATAACCATAGGCTGCCAATCGTAACCATATCGTTTCCATCACTGGGACAGCACAAAGGTCACGCTAGTCCCCGCCACCCTCCTGGCTTTCCTTGTCCTCGCCATCCTTTTTGTCCAGGGGTGCTGAAACGATGCCCACGAAGAAGCAAACTCCCTGCTCTTTCCAGAATGCGGCGGCGGAGTCGAGGATGTCGCGCGCGGTCGCCAGTTCCTCCGGGGCGTTTTCCCGGAAGGAGTCGAGGTTTTCTATAAGCAGGACGTAGCCTTCCGTTTCGAGCCAGGAGAGGTCGGTGAGGCATTCCTCGAAGGCGTCCCAGTTGGAGCCGAAGTAGGGGGGGAAGCGGAGCAGATCGGCGGCGGCGCGGAGGAAGGCGGCCTTGCCTTCGATGCCGGCGAGGTCGAGGGGGAAGAGTTCGAGGCCGGAATTGGCGGCGGCGCGGCGGAATTCCGGGCCGGCCTCCGGCGGGAGGTCGTAGACGCCCGAGTGGCGGGGGTCGGCTAACAGGTGGTCCCACTGTTTCATCGGTTCACTCCCGAATGCGCCTGAAACTGTCGTAGTGGTCGTCGGTGTAATAGCGCTCGCCGCCGGCGCCGGCGACGATGCGGCGCGCGCCCCGGTCGCGCGACCCCGGGGTGACGACGGTGTATTCGCGGTAGTAGCCGCGCTCTTGCGCCGGGAGCAGCCGCTCCCGGTTGCCGAAGACGGTCCCGTCCCTGCTGTAGGGGAAGGGGCCGCCCGTGCGGATGAGGTCCAGGGTGCGGCGCGCCTCGCGCGGCAGATCCGTGAGAGCGATTTCGGGGAAGCCGTCCTCCGCCGTTTGGGCCGGGGGGGCGATTTCGGCACGCGGGGCTTCGGGTGCGGTGGCCTGCCCGCAGGCCGAAAGCCCAAGGAGAGCGAGCGCGAGCAGGATGACGGTCGTCAGGAGAGGCGGGGTGAAGGAGCGGAGGTTTCTCTTTTTCATCCTGTCGCCTGGTTCCTGGTTCATGGGCGCGGGCCGGGGTCGGGGAGGCGCAGGGTGCAGCGGGCGCCGCCGCCGGGGTTCGGGCCGAGGGTGAGGGAGCCGCCGAGGCGCTCCATGATCTGACGCGATACGGCCAGGCCGAGGCCGGTCCCGCGGGTTTTCCCGGTGACGAAGGGGCGCACGAGCTCCTCCGGGTCGCGGCCGCCGAATCCGGGGCCCGCGTCGTCGACCCTGATTTCGAGTAAACCCCCCTCGCGGGCGAGGGTCACCCCGATCGCGCCCCCGGGGGGCGAGGCCTCCAGGGCGTTCAGGAGGACGTTCAGGAGCACCTGGCGCATCCCGGCGGGGTCGGAACGGAGCGTGATGGGGTTTGAGGCGGTGGGAAGGTCGAGGGTGATGCCCGCGGCCGCAAGCTTCGGCTGGAGCATGCCGCGCAGGTCGCCGAGCAGCGGGACAAGGTCGAACTCCCGGATCTCCGGTTCGCGGGGGCGGGCGAAATCGAGGAGGTCGCTGACCAGCCGCTCCAGCCGCTCCGCCTCCCCCACCACCGTCCGGAGCCGCTCCTGGGCCGGGTGCCCCGGCTCGAGGTCCTCCTGGGCCAGCTGCGTCAGCCCCTTCATCGCCCCGAGCGGGTTGCGGATCTCGTGGGCCAGGGAGGCGGACATGACCCCGAGCGCCCGCAGCTCCGCCTCCTCCCCCTCCCGCGCTTTCAGATTGAGGAAGCGGTCGAGGGTGCGCAGGAGGAAGAAGGTGAGCCCGAGGATGATGAGGACTGCCATTGCCGAGATTGCCAGCTGAAACAGGGCCAGGCGCCGGATGAAGTCGGCGGAGGAGGTGTAGAGCCCGATGCGCATCTTCCAGCCGCTCATCCCGGGGCGCGGCTCCCGGCGCGCCCGGCGCGGATGCCCGAGCGCGTCCTCGAAGACGAAGAGGTCGGGCCCGGGATCGAGGATGGCGCCGGCGTCCCCGGCCGAAGCGAGGGTGCGGCCGTCCGGACCGACGACGGCAAGGAAGGCGGCGCTGCCCGAGTAGACCTCGTAGTGCGTGTCCAGCAGCGACTGCCAGTACTCGGGGTTGTTCCGCCTCCCGGCCCCCCGCGCCTGGGTGTCGATGGCCGCGGCGATTTCGTACCCGCGGTTGTCGAGGTACTGCGAGCGCAACCGCGTGAGGGTGATGTAGGTGTAGACGGCGTTGGCCAGGAGCCCGAGGCTGACCAGCAGGGCGACGGCCAGGACCCAGCGCCGGGGAAAGGTCGGTTTTGCGCGCGTGCGGGTGGAATTTTCCATCGGTTGCCCCTTCGGCCCCTATTATGCACAAATCCGGGGCAAGGGCGATACCGCAAAGGCACGGGGGGGAGCCGAGCGGAACTTTTTTCACCGCCCGTTGTTTATAGGGGGTGTATGGATCAGAATCGCCGATCGACCGAAAGCACGACAGGGACGGGGACGGAGCGGCGTCGGCTTTACCAGGGAAAAGGAGAAACGATCATGTGGAAGAAAACTTTGATCATGGGTTCGATCCTGACGCTCGCGCTCGCAACGGGCTTTGCCCAGGGACGCGGCGGCGGCGGCGGCCAGCGGGGCGGAGGCGGCGGCGTGAGCCAGGGTTCCGGCCAGGGGGGGTTCGGCTCCGGGCGCGGACAGGGACAGATGCAGGGGCAGGGCGAGAACCGGGGCCAGGGGGAAATGAAGCGCAACCCCCGGGCGGCGGAGGCCCAGGCCGAGCACAAGCGGGTGAAGTCGACCAGCCGGCAGCGCAAACAGATCCGCGACTGCGACCAGGCGGCCGAGAATGTGGGCAAGCAGGCGCGCAAAATGGCCCAGAACAGCGGGAACAGGTATAACGCCCAGGAAGCGGCCAAACAGCAGAAGGCGCTGGGGGACCAGGTCCGGAAGATGGATCAGGAGCACGAGCGGCTGATGACGGGGCTCGACGACAGCCAGAAGGGGGCCTGGCGGGACCAGATCCGCAACATGACGGAGACGCGGCAGCAGCTGCGCACCCACATCGCCGAGATGCAGGCGGAGCAGCGGGCCGATCCCGACGGAACCCGGAACGCCGAGCGCGCGCGGGAGATCGAGCGGATCATGAACCGCTGGAGGACCGATTACGGGACGCTCGCGGCCCAGGCGGAGGAGTAGTCACTCCTTATGGCTGCCGTGGAACCGGCCGTCGGCCCGGCGCCGGTCCACGGCAGCCGAATCAAACCAGCCCGCCCGGGAAACCGGGTGGGCGTCGAATTCCGGCACGTAGGGTTTGATGTCGAGCAGGGGCGTACGGTCGAGCACGTCGATATCGGCCACGCGGAGCTCACACCCCTCCCTGCCGAGCAGCCGCACCACGCTCATCCCGATCGGGTTCGGCCGCGTGGGGGAGCGGGTGGCGAACAGCCCGTGCTCCCGGTCGTCCCGGTAGGGGATCACCTTCGGCCGAAACGGCCCGACCCGGTCCATCCAGTAGATGAGCCACAACCGCTCGAACCCCTCGATATCGTCCAGCGCCCGCTCGTAGGCGGGGTCGAGGACCACCCGCCCCTCGGCGCCCCCGGCATAGGCGCTCTGGATGGGGGTGCCCGCAGCCGTTTCGTAAGGGGAATAGAGGGTCCCGATCGCCTTGATGTCCCGCAGTGAATGCATCCT
>CAZWXG010000163.1:0-5057 GCA_964637825.1 uncultured Acidobacteriota bacterium | reverse complement strand
AATCCGTCCGTGAGCCCCGTCGTCGAGGTCTGGCGCAGCCCGGTGGCGCGCGGCATCGGCGTCTTCACCATGTTCGCGGTCCTCGCGGCCGGCATCCTGCACTACATGAGGCACGGGCCGCTGGAAGTCCCCGGGGAAAAGGAGGAGAACGAGCCATGAATCGAGACCGCGTCGACACGATCCTGCGGCACCCGGTGGGGGAGCGCGTCACCCACTGGGCCGTCGCCATCGTCTTCCTCTTCCTCTTCACCTCGGGGCTGGCCCTGTTCCACCCCTTCTTCTTCTGGATCGCCTCCCTGTACGGGAGCGGCCAGATGATGCGCTTCCTGCACCCGCTCGCCGGGGTGCTGCTCGTCCTGCTCTTCTACCCCTACGCGGCCAGGGTGTGGCGGGACAACCGCTGGACTGCGGCCGACGACGCCTGGGTGAAGCAGATGTGGGCGTTCATGCAGAAGGAGGTGCACCCGTCCGACACGGGCAAATACAACGCCGGCCAGAAGCTCATGTTCTGGTCGATGGTCCCGCTGATCGCCCTGCTCCTCCTGAGCGGCATCGTCATCTGGCAGCCCTGGTTCGCCCCCGCCTTCCCGGCCCCCCTCCGGCGCTGGGCCGCGCTCGCGCACGCGGTCTGCTCCTTCGCGATGTTCGTCGGGATCGGCGTTCACTGGTACGCGGCCTACTGGACCCGCGGGTCGATCCGCGCCATGGTGCGCGGGACCGTCTCGCCCGCCTGGGCGCGGTTCCACCACCCGGCCTGGTACCGCGGCATCGCGGGGAGGGAGGAGTGAAGGGGGCGAAGGGAGCCGCGGGGATCCCCGACATCGTCGAGGTGCGCCTCCCCGACGCCGGGGCGGTTTTCGCCGCGCGCGCGGAGCGTTTCCGGACGCTCGCGGGGGCGGGCGCGATGGCCGATTACCTCGGGGCCTCGGCCGCGCTGTGCCGGGCCCAGGGGGAGGCGCTCCCCGTGTGCGGCGCCGGGTGGCGCGCGGCGCTGGAAACGATCCTCTGCGCCATGCGGCGGGTCCCGCTTCCGGGGGAGGCGCGCGCCGCGATCGGGCGGCTCGCCGTTTTTTCCGGGGAGGAACTCGAGGCGGCGGCCGGGCGCATCCTGGCGGGAAGCTACACGGAGGCCGATCTCCCCTTCGCCCCCTTCATCGGCGCGGCCCTGCAGGCGGTCTGGACGGCGCGCGCCGCCGGCGCGGGGGTCCCGGAAGGGAAGCGGTCGCGGGAATGCTGCCCCGTCTGCGGGGCCCCGCCGGTGGCGGGCGTGGTGGCGGGCGACATCGGGGTGCGCCATCTCGTCTGCACCCTCTGCGCGACGGAGTGGTACCTGCCGCGCCTCTGCTGCTCCGGTTGCGGGTCCACGGAGGCGCTTGCCTACCTGGCGCTCGAGGGGGGCGCCGCCGGGGTGAAGGCCGAATGCTGCCCCCGGTGCCGCACCTACCTCAAGCTGTTCTACCTGGAGTCGGCCCCGGGGGCGGAGCCCTTCGCCGACGACGCCGCCACCGTCGCCCTGGACATCCGGACGGCGGGCGAAGGGTACGCGCGCGCGGGCGCCAACATCTACCTGCTCCCCGGCCCCTGAGCCCACCCGGCGGCGAGCGCGCGGTCGAAGTCCTCCCGGATATCCTCGATGTCCTCGATCCCCACCGAGACGCGGATGTACTCCGGGGTGACGCCCGCGTCGGCCCGCTCGCGTTCGGTCAGCTGCGAATGGGTGGTCGAGGCGGGGTGGATGACGAGGGTTTTCGCGTCCCCGATGTTGGCCAGGTGGCTGGCGAGTTTGACGTTGTCGATGAACCGGACCCCCGCCGCGCTCCCTCCCCGGATGCCAAACCCCAGGATGGCCCCGGCCCCGTCGGGGAAGTACCGGAGCGCGAGCCGATGGTGGCGGTGGCTTTCCAGGCCGGGGTAGTTCACCCACTCGACGGCCGGGTGAGCCTCGAGCCAGCGGGCCAGGTCGAGTGCGTTGCGCACGTGGCGTTCCATCCGCAGGGGGAGCGTCTCCAGCCCCAGGAGGAAGAGAAAGGCGCCGAACGGGCTCATCGAGGCGCCCGTGTCCCGCAGCCAGTGCGTGCGGGCGTGAACGATAAAGGCCAGGTGCGCCAGGGGCCCGAGCGCCTCCGACAGCACCAGCCCGTGGTACGCCTCGCTGGGGGCGGTGAATTCGGGCCATTTCGCCGGCTCCGCGGTCCAGGGGAAGCGGCCGCTGTCGACGACGGCGCCGCCGATGTGGACGCCGTGCCCCCCGATGAATTTCGTGGTGGAATACACGACGATGTCCGCCCCGTGCTCGATGGGCCGGAACAGGGCGGGGGTCACCGTGTTGTCGACGATCAGGGGCAGCCCGTGCCGGCGGGCGATCCCGGCGACTGCGCCGAAATCGGGGATGTCGTTGGTGGGGTTCCCGATCGACTCCACATAGACGCACCGGGTGCCTTCGTCCACCAGGCGCCCGATCTCCTGGGGCCGCCCCGGGTCGAAGAAGCGGGCCTCGACCCCGAGTCTTTTCAGGGTCTGGGTGAACAGCGTCCAGGTGCCCCCGTACAGGCGGGTGGAAGCGACGAAGTTCTGGCCCGCGCGGGCGAGGGTGAGGATGGCGGCCATGATCGCCGCCTGCCCGCTCGCAAAGGCGAGCGCGCCGCCGCCGCCGTCGATGGCCGCGAGTCTTTTTTCCAGGACGTCGTTGGTCGGGTTCATGATGCGGGAATAGATGTTGCCGAACTCGCGCAGCGCGAAGAGATCGGCCGCGTGGCCGGAGTCCCGGAACACGAAGCTGGAGGTGGCGTAAATCGGTACGGCGCGGGCGGAGGTCGCGGAATCGGGTTCCTGCCCGGCGTGAAGGGCCAAAGTGGCCAGCCGGTAGTCGGCGCTCATGGGCGTTCTTGTCCTTTCGGTCTAGACGGTGATGTCCTGGAACAGGATCGACGAATGGTACCGGTCCCCGGCGTCGGGGAGGATGACGACGACCTGTTTCCCGGCGTGTTCGGGCCGCGCCGCCACCCGGACGGCGGCCGCCACCGCGGCGCCGGAGGAAATGCCCGCGCTGATCCCCTCCTCGCGGTGGAGGCGGCGGGCCATGTCGAGGGCCTCGTCGCTCGTCACCTGCTCGACTTCGTCCACGAGGCCGAGGTCGAGCACCCCGGGAACGAAACCGGCGCCGATCCCCTGGATCTTGTGGGGCCCCGGCTTGGGCGCCTCCCCGCGGCGGACGGCCGTGAGCACGGGGGACTCGGCCGGTTCCACCGCCACGCTCCAGAGCGGGCGGTTGCGCGCCAGCTTGAAATAGCGGCTCACGCCGGTGATGGTCCCCCCGGTCCCCACGCCGCAGACCAGGATGTCGGTCCGGCCGTCGGTGTCGTTCCAGATCTCCGGTCCCGTAGTCTGGAAATGGATCTCCGGGTTGGCGGGGTTCTTGAACTGCTGCGGCATCCAGTATTTCGGGGGATCGGAAGCGACGATTTCCTCGGCCCGGGCGATGGCCCCCGCCATCCCGCGCGCCCCTTCGGTCAGGACGAGGTCCGCTCCGAAGGCCTTGAGCAGCCGGCGCCGTTCCAGGGACATGGTTTCGGGCATCGTCAGCATGAGGGGATAACCGCGGGAGGCGGCGACGAAGGCCAGGGCGATCCCGGTGTTGCCGCTGGTCGGCTCCACGATGGTGACCCGGTCCGATCCCGGCCGGAGGATCCCCTTGCGCTCGGCGTCCCAGATCATGGCGGCGCCGATGCGGCACTTGACCGAGTAGGCGGGATTGCGCCCCTCGATTTTTGCCAGGACCGCGGCGTCGAGTCCGGCCGCAACGCGGTGGAGCCTGACGAGGGGGGTGTTGCCTATCGAACGGGAGTTATCCTCGAATATCTTGGCCATCGACTGCTCCTTCATGTGAAAGCGACCCCCGCGAAGGGGAGTCGGGACGGGTCACCGGAATTTCGACAGGGAAGCCATCACCCGGCACGACCCGCAGATCTTCATCTTTTCCCGCCAGTTCGCCTGCGCCTTTCCCCCGCAGAGGGTGCCGTTGACGAACCAGCAGAACCGGCCGGCCTTCAGTTCCCATGCGGGGCAGCGCCGTTTCCTTTCGGGCGGGCAGCCGAGCACCTTCCAGCACTCCGCCCCCCCGGCGTCTCCCCCCTTGAGCGCGAGCAGGAACAGGACCTGCTTTTCCGCGTGGGCCGGGATCGTCCTCCACCCCTGCTCGTAGCTCTGGACCGCCTTGAGCGACGCCTGCAGCAGGTCGGCCATCTGGGCCTGGGTCTTTCCCAGCGCCGCCCGGGCCCGTGAAAACTGCGTTTTGTCCATGGCCCCCTCTTCGCTCCCCTCCCGGCTTGCGGAGGCCGGGACCTCATGCTACTCTGATCGCGGTAGGGATACCACAAAGTGGTACATGGGGTCAACGGGCAACTGAAGGGAGCCGCCATGGAATCGAACGCCGGCCCGGCACGCGCAGAGGGGCTCCGCGAGGAGATCGCGGCGCTCAAGAGGGAAAAGGGTGCGGTGATCCTCGCCCACACCTACCAGCCGGCGGAGGTTCAGGACTGCGCCGATTACGTGGGGGACTCCTACGGGTTGAGCCAGGAGGCGCGCCGGGCGCGGGCGGAGCGCATCATCTTCTGCGGGGTCCGTTTCATGGCCGAAACGGCCGCGCTGCTCAACCCCTCGAGCGCCGTCATCCTCGCCGAGCCGCGCGCCGGGTGCCCGATGGCCGACATGATCACGGTGCCGGACCTCGTACGCCTCAAGGCCCGGTACCCGGACCACCTGGTGCTCTGCTACGTCAACTCGACGGCCGGGATCAAGGCGCTGTCGGACGTCTGCGTGACCAGCGCCAACGCCGTGGACATCGTCCTCCGGCTGCCGCCGGAGAGGGGGATCCTCTTCGTGCCCGACCGGCACCTGGGGGACTGGGTCCGGGAACGGACCGGGAGGGAACTGGTGCTATGGAACGGCCTCTGCCCGACCCACCTGCGGATCCGCCCCGAAATGATCCGCGCGGCGCGGGACTCCCATCCCGGCGCGGAAGTCCTCATCCACCCCGAAGCCGCGCGCGAGTGCCGCGT
>CAZWXG010000162.1:0-5088 GCA_964637825.1 uncultured Acidobacteriota bacterium | reverse complement strand
GGGGAGCGGCTGCGCCATCGGCGGGGCGGGCGCCCCGAGGGCGCAGCAGGCGGCCTGCCGCCCCTGTTCCATCGACACGGAGGCCAGGCTCGGGAACCCGATGACGTCCCCGGCGGCGAAGATGCCGGGCGTGCGGGTTCGGAAATGGTCGTCGACCCCGATCCTTCCCCGGGCGTCCGCCTCGAGCCCCGCTTTGTCCAGGCCGAGGCCCTCGACGTTCCCCTGCCGCCCCACCGCGTAGAGCAGCATCTCCGCCTCGAGCGCCCCCCCTCCCAGTTCCACGCGCACCCCGCCGGGTATCCTCACGATCCGGCCCTCCTCCCCCAGCCGGAGGGAGACCCCCAGTTCGCCCAGGTGGGCCCGGAGCCCTTCCACGATGTCGCGGTCGAGGAAATCGAGCAGCCCCTCCCTCTTGTCCACCAGCGCCGTGCGGATGCCCAGGACCGCCGTCATGCAGGCATACTCCACCCCCACCACCCCGGCGCCCATGACGATGATCGAGCGCGGGAGGGATGGGATGGAGAGGAAGCTTTCGGAGTCCACCACGGCGGCGCCGTCGAAGGGAACCGACGCGGGGCGCGCGGGGGTGGAACCGGAGGCGACGAGGATCGAGTCCGCCCGGACCTCGTCGGTTTCGGCGCAGCCCCCCAGGCCCAGCCGGCGGCTGTCGAGGAAAAACGCCTCCCCCCGGAGCACCTCCACGCCGCTGCGGCGCAGTTGCCCGTCGAAGACCCCGCTCTCCAGTTCAACCACCCGGTAGGTCCTCCGGCGCAGGTCTTCGGCCGTGATCGTCTCCTTGACCGTATAGCCGGCACCATAGAAGCCGCGCTGCCGGTACCCGGTGAGATGCAGCACCGCCTCGCGCATCGCCTTGCTGGGGATGGTCCCGGTGTTGACGCACTCGCCGCCGGCGGCGAACCGCTTCTCGACGATCGCCACCCGCGCGCCCAGCCGTCGGGCCTGGATCGCGGCAGAGTGCCCCGCAGGGCCGCTGCCGATGACGGCGAAATCATAGTGTCGGGTCATGCGTCCTCCGGATCGAACCGCCCCCCTCCGCGGGGGACCTCGAAGCAGCTTAATGCATGGGAGGCGCAAAGAAAAGGCGAAGGAAGACCGCCGGGCGGGGGGCGGGGCTCAGAGGTCCCTCCGCCGGTGCACGATCAGGCGCGGGCGTTCGCACCGCCACCGGTAGTAGCCCTTGACCTCCTCGAGCGTCAAAAAGGTCCAGGGCGCCATGGCCGAAACCCCGTTCTTGCTGAACACCAGGTTGTCCGCGATATGGACGACGACGTGAAAGAGGTCGCCCGACTCGTCGATGAAGGCGATGACGTCCCCCAGTTCCAGCTCCCCCTCGACGACGAAGTAGTCCTCCCTGAGGGTCCGGAGGGCGACAGCGTCGTCCAGAAAACGGTCGTCGGGCGGCGACGAGAAGAAGTTGAGCGCCGTCCAGAGACAGTTGGCGACCGTGGGGCGGTCGAGATCCGCCACCGACTGTTGCGGATAACTGTAGAGGTGGTCGCGGGCGAACGGGGGGAGGAGGTGGACCACGTCCACCATCTCGCTCTCCCCGCGGGCGATCGATTCCAGCAGCGGCCTGATTTCGGTACGCCGCCCCCCGCGCCCCCAGTACTCCACGAGCGCGTCGAGGTCGCCCGGCGCCCCCACCGAGAGGCCCACCAGGAACGTCCGCTGCTGGAACAGCGCCTTGCCGAGCCGCCGCAACTCCGCTTCACCGATCTCCGCGCGCACCAGTTCGATGTCGGAAAAGAGCATGTAGTCGCCGTCGCGGTAGATCAGGGGCTCCACCAGGCTCAGGGTGCGCTCCTCGATCATCCCGCGCCCGAGCCACTCCTCCGGGCTCGTCCCCCGGAACCGGAACGCCTGCGCCTGGTCGCGGTTGGCGCCGTTGGCGGCCAGCAGGTGGTAGAGTCTCCCGCGCAGTTCGGGCCCGAGCCCCCGCACCCAGGCGGGATCGGGCAGGACGAGGGTCCCGCCGATGCGCGGCTCCGCCCGCGTCCCTCCGCGCAGCCGGTCGGCATCCCCGGCGGAAACGCCCGCCGCCCGCAGCATCGCGAGGGCCCCCTCGGCGTCCGTCCCGGGAAACGCCCAGACGGGTCGCGGCAAAAATCCCCAGTCGGTGAACACCAGCTCCATGGGGGGCGCGATGACGATCGGGAGCAGGGTCAGTTTCCCCCATCGCCCCACGTGCTCTTCCACCGCCGGCTCCGCCGTACCGGGTCGCTCCTCCGGCTTGAGGAGGAAGGCGGCCACCGCGAGCCAGGGGACGATCAGGGTGACGAGCAGGGCGATGAACCACGGCTTCGGCATGGCCAGGAAGGTCACCGGAGCCTTGGCGGGTCCGGGGCCGTCGGACGGTTGCGGGTCCCGGGAGCGGGCGCCACGCTCACGGTCCATTGGTCTTTTTATATTCACACCGGATAATACTGGGCCCGCGGACGCATGTTACCGAATTTGATCAAATACTATGATCGTAGTCGTCGACGGCGGATATTCGGCCAGGCAGGACCGCCCCGGCGGCTCCCCCGCTGCGGGGAAAGCCCCGGCCGAGACCGCGGCCGGGACCTTCAGGGTGAAGGTCGCATGCGACCGGGAGGTGGTCGATGTCCGCCCGATGCTGCGCCAGCCCTACTCCTCCATGATCGCCGAAATCTTCAAAATCGAGGAGGGCCGGATCCGCCGGATCGAGGCGCTGCTGACCACGGTGCCTTACGGCATGGAATCGGGCTGGCAGGCCCCATTTTCGTTGACTTCCCTTTGGCCTGACGATAGGATCACTAAACAGGATTCTGTTCCTATTTAGGATTGCATCGTGAATATGACGCGAGAGGATGTCGAGCGGCGGATCGAGCGTTTCGAGCAGGTGTGCCACAGCCGGGGGGCGAAGCTGACGCACCAGCGCCTCGAGATTTTCCGGGAAGTCCTCGAGGCCGGCGACCACCCCGACGCGGAGCGGGTGTTTCACGGGGTACGGGAGCGGATGCCGACCGTTTCGCTCGACACCGTCTACCGGACGCTCTGGTGGCTGAAGGATCTCGGGCTCGTCACGACCCTCGGGCTTTCGCGGGAGCGGGCGCGCTTCGACGCCAACCTCGACCGTCATCATCATTTTGTCTGCACCCGGTGCGGGCTGACGCGCGACATCCACAGCGACGCGTTCGACAGTCTCGACCTGCCGGATTCGGTACAAAACCTCGGCCGCGCCGAAAGCATCCAGGTGGAGGTCCGGGGACTCTGCATTCAATGCGCCGCATGCGACGATCCGGGCGCGAAAAAACAAAGGGAGGGGAAAGATCTATGAGCGAGGAAAGCAAGTGCCCGGTGACGGGCCAGACCCATAAACCCCACAAACCGATGCCGGGCGGCGGGAAGTCCGTCCGGGACTGGTGGCCGAACCAGCCGAACCTCCGGATTCTGCACCAGCACTCCCCAATGGTCAACCCGATGGGGGCCGACTTCAACTACGCCGAGGAGTTCAAGACGCTCGACCTCGGCGCCGTAAAGAAAGACCTTTTCGCGCTGATGAAGGACTCGCAGGAGTGGTGGCCCGCCGACTGGGGCCATTACGGCCCGCTCTTCATCCGCATGGCATGGCACAGCGCCGGCACCTACCGCATCCACGACGGGCGCGGCGGCGCCGGCTCGGGCAGCCAGCGGCTGGCGCCGCTCGGCAGCTGGCCCGACAACGTCGGCCTCGACAAGGCCCGCCGCCTCCTCTGGCCGATCAAGCGCAAATACGGCCGGAAGATCTCCTGGGCCGACCTGATGGTCCTGGCCGGCAACTGCGCCCTCGAATCGATGGGGTTCAAGACCTTCGGCTTCGCCGGCGGGCGCGTGGACGTCTGGGAGCCTGAAGAAGACATCTACTGGGGGGCCGAGGAGGAGTGGCTCGCCACGAGCGACAAGCCCAAGAGCCGCTACAGCGGCGAGCGGGACCTGGAAAACCCCCTGGCGGCCGTGCAGATGGGGCTGATCTACGTCAACCCGGAAGGGCCCGACGGCCAGCCGATCCCCGCCGCGTCCGCCAAGGATGTGCGCGAGACCTTCGCCCGCATGGCCATGAACGATGAAGAGACCGTCGCCCTGGTCGCCGGCGGGCACACCTTCGGAAAATGCCACGGCGCCGGTCCCGCGACCCACGTGGGGCCCGAACCCGAAGCCGCCCCCGTCGAACAGCAGGGGCTGGGGTGGAAGAGCACCTATAAGAGCGGCAAGGGGGGGGACGCGATCGGCAGCGGCCTCGAGGGCGCCTGGAAGCCGAACCCGACGACGTGGGACATGGGCTACCTGAAGGTCCTCTTCAAATACGAGTGGGAGCTCCTCAAGAGCCCGGCGGGGGCGTACATCTGGCTGGCCAGGGATGTCGACGAGGAGGACATGGTCGTCGACGCCCACGATCCCTCAAAGAAAAACCGCCCCATGATGACCACGGCGGACCTTTCGCTCAAGTTCGACCCGGTGTACGAAAAGATCGCGCGCCGCTACCTGGCCAACCCCGCGGAGTTCGCCGACGCCTTCGCCCGCGCGTGGTTCAAGCTGACCCACCGCGACATGGGCCCCCGCTCGCGCTATCTCGGCCCGGAAGCCCCGGCCGAGGAACTGATCTGGCAGGACCCGGTCCCGGCCGTCGACCACCCGCTGGTCGACGCGAAGGAGATCGCCGCCCTCAAGACCAAAATCCTGGCCTCGGGCCTTTCGGTCGCGGACCTGGTCTCGACCGCCTGGGCGTCGGCCTTCACCTTCCGCGGCTCCGACTATCGCGGGGGGGCCAACGGCGCCCGCATCCGGCTCGCTCCCCAGAAGGACTGGGAAGTGAACGAGCCCGGGCGGCTGGCGCATACGCTCGAGGCGTACGAAAAGATCCGCGGGGAGTTCAACGCCTCCGCCTCCGGCGGCAAGAAGATCTCCCTGGCCGACCTGGTCGTCCTGGGCGGGTGCGCGGCCGTGGAGCAGGCGGCGAAAGAGGCGGGGCATGACTTCGCCGTCCCCTTCACCCCGGGGCGCACCGACGCTTCGCAGGAGCAGACCGACGCGGAAGCCTTCGCCGTGCTCGAGCCGAAGGCGGACGGG
>CAZWXG010000161.1:0-5090 GCA_964637825.1 uncultured Acidobacteriota bacterium | reverse complement strand
CGGGCCGCTTGAGCAGTTTTTTGAAAAGCGCATCGTGGTTCAAACCACAACTCCGGATACGCTTAATGTCTCGCCTGCGGCGATTCTATTTCACCGGTTCTCCAATTTTCGAGCCGCTTCTGGAACGCCGGCATCTCAGCGGCCCCTCGATCACCCCCCAGCCTTCCCGGCCGAGCTCCTCCGCCCACCCACAAAAAAGCGGGCCGGTGGGGCGGCCCGCTGATCGTTAGCTCGTTATCGGTAACCCCTGATCTGGGCTCATCTTAGCAGTTTTCCCGAAACCATCGATAGGTCCCCGCGATCCCTTCCTCGAGCCCGATCCCCGGCCTCCACCCCATCCCCCGCAGCCGCGACACATCCAGGAGCATCGGCCAGGAAGACCAGGGCATCGGCCAGGTCGTCCACGTGCAGGAACTCCCGGCGCGGGGTCCCGGTCCCCCAGACCGGCACCTCCGGCGGCCGCGCGACCTACCTTCGTCCTTTCGGACCCCATGAAACCAGATGCCTCGTTTTCCTGCATTTCTGCCGTTTTTTTTCACGGCCGCTGCGATGCATGCCTTGGAGGAGAGGATGAAGATGGGACGCGGGCTGAGGCGCGGGAGGTCCACCCTGTCGGCGACCACGTGGATCAATGTGTCGGCGGCAGCTGGATCGGGAGCGATCGAAAGAACGCGTCGATCTTTGTAAAGGCTTCATCGAGATTCACTTGCAGACCACATCCAGCCGCAAGCGCGAAGAATGATTTTTCCCAGTTCCTGGGTGGGGGCTCGAGTACTGCAGGGATAGCGTGGGTTTTTCTGCGGCGGAAAGTAGCCATGATGGAGTCTGTTGTCTTTTGGCGATGCAGTTGCTCGGGATCCACAAGCAGCATCATATCCACGAGATCGCGAACCCTGCTGTTTGGGCTTTGGGCCCTTGGCAGGGTGTAGGCATGGAGTTTTTCCGCAAATTGCTGTTCGCGCGAGATGATGGGTATGGCAGCAGCAGGAATTTGCGCAAAATTCAGCCAGTCGCGGGTGCGGAAAACCTCGGCAGGCTCCATCACAATATCGCCGACTCCAATGTCGAGGTGGAACCTTGCAAAGGGGCGGCCCCCCATAATGGCAACTACCGGATACCTGGCTCCGCCATATGGGGCTCCCGCAATATCGGTTGCCGCTTCTCCTATCTGATAGACAAAGAAGTCCTCCATATCCGAAGCCGCGGCCTCCTGCAGTAATGCCAGAACCTGGCCCTTTCCCGGGGTGTTTGGGGAGGTCATTCGAAGTGCAAAATCGAGGTCCTTTGTCGCGCGCGCCTTCCGGTAACGCAGTTCCATCGCATATCCGCCTTTGAGCACCCAAGGGGAATCCGGGCTTGAGCCAAGACGGGCAAGGAGCCGATCAAATGAGACCTGCCTCCGGATTCTCTGCAGATCCACTCCTTCCTCGAAGGCTATTTTGCCCAGGCGGTCCTCGAGCGCGGTTCGAAATGCGGCGCCGGTGTTATAGACCTTGCTCCGTTTCATCCTGCCCATCCCCGGGAGATTTCCGCCATCGGTTTTTCCCATTTCCGGTTTCTGGATGCCGCCTGGATTTGCGCCTGGCTGATCTTTCCCAGGCGGAGGCCCTCTTGCAGTGCGGCCTGGAGAAGGTCCGGCGACACCTCCCCTGATTGCCGGAGATCGAGAATGGTCCGGAGGGCGCAGGTGACCGGCACGGCGTGGATGGTTTCGATTTCCCCCGAATGAACTTCGTCGTAATGGAGCCGCAGGATCGCGGGAATGGGCGCGCTGCGGCGAAAGCCTTTGGGAACCGTCATGTCGATCCTGGCGGGCATCAGGTCGGTCAGGTCATGGAGGTCGAGGGCGGTCTGGTGGCTGTACACGCCCCGGGGTTCTCCGGAGCGGTCCCGGGACCAGAGCCACCACCTCAGCAGGTCGGGCCGTTCGGGCCGGGGGAACAGGGTGAGGCGATAGATGCCCCGGGCCTCACGGACCCAGTTCCCGGCGCCTACATGGTAATTCCTCTTGTTTGCCCGGTATCCAAGCGATTCGGCCTGGTGGGCGGTGAAATACCCCCCCTGGGTTTCGGCCAGTTCATAAAGGCGTCTATGGTTCTCTTTCGGGCCGCTATTTGACATAAAGAATCAATAATATTGAACCATTATGACAAACTTGGTCTTTTTTGGCAATACAGGTGCAGCGCTTTTATGCCCACCCACAAAAAAGCGAACCCGGTGGCGTGGCCCGCTGATCGTCAGCTCGTTATCGGTAACCCCTGATCTGGGCTCATCTTAGAAGTTTTCCCGAAACCATCGACAGGCCCCCGCGATCCCTTCCTCGAGCCCGATCCCCAGCCCTACCCGCCTCTCCCCCCTCGGAAATGCCTCGGCGCCGGCCCCCCCAACGGTTACACGTTACACCCGATCTCGTACATCCGCTTGTGGTTTAACAGGTTGCGGCCGTCGAACAGAAACGCCGGCTTCTCCATCGAGGCGTAGATCCTTACCCAATCGAGCCCCCGGACCACCTCCCATTCGGTCATGATCGCCACCGCGTGCGCCCCGCGCGCCGCCTCGGAGGGCTCCTCTATGAACTCCACCCCCTCGAGCCCGGCCAGGTCCACCCGGGCGTTCGCGAGCGCCTTCGGGTCGCTCACGGCCAAACTCGCCTTTTCCTCCAGCAGCTTGCGCGCCACGTGGATGGCGGGGGACTCGCGCGTGTCGCCGGTGTCGGCCTTGAAGGCGATGCCCGGCAGGGCGATCCGCTTTCATGACCAGAACCAAGGGTTTTCATTCAAGTCGAAGCAGGTCCTGTTCTTTTGCAAATTGTACATATAATAATATTTAGGGGATTTCCATCCATAAACGTCCGGACACCGGTCGATCAGAGTCTACTCTTGCGCGTGTACCGGTCCACCTCCATCGGGGTGGTATGGGGATTCATGATTGGGCCTCCGGGGTGGGTACGACCCGGCCCAGGTCCGCCCCGAGAATGCCCAACTCGCTGCACTGGCGCTGCCAGACATCCGCGGAGAGCTTGCGGTCCGCGAGTGATTGCAGCACTCCGAACGGCTCGATGCTGGTAACCCCGATGTTTGCAGTCACGGGCTCCCCCGGTACGCTGCTGACCATGCCCCCTCGCTGCGCCAGAAGGACCGCCAGCGCGGCCCCCACGACGGCGCCGGCCAGGCCCTCGGCGTCCCCGTCGTCGGGCGTTTCGCCGCCGGGTGAGCGCAGGCGGAGACCAAAGGCTTTCGGGTTCGCGGCTGTTTCCGGCAGGGATTCGGGCATCAGACCGCCCAGGGCGGCGGTGTTGGCCCGAAGAAGCTCGGTCCATTGCGGCAGAAACACCGAGGAGACAACCTCGCTCCAATGGATGGGCTCCAGATTTTCGGCGGCGCCGGGTTCGATCAACGTGCCGATCAGCCGGTGTTCCAACCCCGGCAGATCATCGAGGAGCACCGTAGCCGGCGGGTCCTCCGCGCCGGGATTCCCCGCCGGCAGATGTTCCACGGCGGCGATACGTTCCTTGAGCGGCGGGTGCGTGTCGTAAGGATCCTCCTTGCCGGTCTTCAATTCCTCGTCCAACTGCCGGGTGATCGCCTCGGCCACCGGCGGAGCCTGCACGAAGCGCTGGAAGCCTTCGGCGAGGGGCGGACGATACCCCGCGCTCAACAGCGGGGCGCATTCCTGTAACAAATACGAGTGGAAGGCCGGCGCCACCCCGTGAATCGTCCGCAAGCCCGCGATCAACGGCTGCGAACCGACCGCACGGGCGGCCAGTCGATCGGCCACGAATTCCTGCCGCCGCGACACCGCGTGCGTGATGCGGAGGAACATTTTGCCATACCAGAGAAACGGGACCCGCAGCCATGAATCGTCGCCGAGCGATTGCAGCGTGCGGCCGATCGCCCCGCGGGTCTTGTAGATCCAGGGGCCAAGCCGCGTATCGCCTCCGTGATAGTGGCCGAATTCGTGGGCGAGCACGGCGCGGAATTGCGAACGCGTCAGCACGCGCATGAGCGGCAGGCCCAGCCCCATCACCCGCCGGCTGCCGAACCCCATGACGCCCCCGCGCTCTGCGACCCATGCGTTGACATCCGCCAGGAGGTAGACTTCCGCCGGCATATCCTGGTTCACCGATTTCGCCACCGATTGCAGTTCCGAGAAGAGCTCGGGATGCAGGCTGCGGCTCAGTTCCGGCCCGGGCAGCTCGAATCGGTCAATCCGGGGAAGGACCGACCAGAGGATGGCCAGCGCGCCGCCAAGGCAGAGGAGAGTGAGCTTCAGGTGCAGCCGGTGGGCATACACAATCTCGGCGTAGGGAATGAAGAGCAATCCGGATGCGATCGCCACCGCGAGAACGTAAAATCCAACCATTAAAAGCATGGCCAACGCCGCGCGGCCGGCAAGCGATGGAAAAGGTTTCGTGAGGGGAATGACGGGGGCGGGTTCTTCCTTTTGGCTGTTCATGGCTCTCCTGTGAATGCCTCCTCTGCGAGGCTTGGGCGCAAACGGGCCGCAGGCCTCAGATTTGCCGGCACCGCCACCTTCCGTGCCTGCAGCAAGACAGCGCCGACAGAACGTAGCCGGCGCTCCCGTTGACGACCGGCCGGGTCGGATAGACCGTTGACGACCGGCCGCACCCGCCGTGGGTTTCCAGTTTAAGGTTCTAGCTTTTTTTATTATTCCGCAGCCAGCGGGTAAGGTCGGAAGGCGAGGTAAAATCGAGCAGGGCTTCGCCGAGAGCGTCGATGCTCTCGAGCATCAGCCCGCGGAGGGTCTTTTCCTGGGCACCGGAGAGAGCGCCCAACCGCTTGGTGAGCAGCTTGATTACGAGGTCCGCTTTCCCCTGGAACCGCCCCTTTTCCAAGCCCTGTTCCAGTCCCCGCTGCTTGCCGAGTTCAATGAACGGATTCGTGAGATTCATGACCGCCTCCCTCGCCGCCTCTGGCTGCCGTTGATCGTAACCTTATCGTATCAACAAAGGTCCATTTGCGCGAGGTGACCCAGGTGAACCCGGGCGCGCCGCGTTGATATGCCAGTTTCCGGCTCAAGATTCTAACGTTTTTTGTTATTCCGCAGCCAGCGGGCGAGGTCGGAAGGCG
>CAZWXG010000160.1:0-5192 GCA_964637825.1 uncultured Acidobacteriota bacterium | reverse complement strand
CGGTCGCGGCTGACGACGACCTCGCGGTTGTGGATGAGGAAGCTGAGCAGGTCGAACTCCTTCTGGGTGAATTCCACGTTGCGGTCGCCGACGGAGGCGCGGTAGCGGTCGAAGTCGATCTCCACGTTGCCGAAGCGGTAGCGCGACAGCTGCGGCTGGGCCGCCTGGCGCCGGAGGCAGACGCGGATGCGGGCCATCAGCTCGCGCACCCCGAAGGGCTTGGTGACGTAGTCGTCGGCGCCGATCTCGAGCCCGAGCACCCGGTCGAGTTCCTCCCCCTTGGCCGTCAGCATGATGATGGGGGTCGTGACCGATCTCTGGCGCAGTTCGCGGCAGACGTCCAGGCCGCTGATCCCCGGGAGCATGACGTCGAGGATGACCAGATCCGGGTTCTCCTGGAGCACCCGCTTGAGCGCCTCCTCCCCGGTGGGGGCCTTGATGACCTTGTAGCCCTCTTTCTTGAGGTTGAGTTCGAGGCCCAGGGCCATGTCGGCGTTGTCTTCTACGATCAGTATCTTGCTCATTTACCTTCCATTACGTTATGTCTGGAGCCCGCGTTTCAGTCGTTCCTCGAGCGCGCCCGCTCGCGACCGGGAGGGACGCGCCACCGGAAAGCGCAGCCGGAAGCGGCTCCCCCCATTGACCTCGCTTTCCGCCTCCACCTTCCCCCGGTGGTCTTTCATGACCTGGGCCACGAGGTAGAGCCCCAGGCCGCACCCCCCCTTTTCGGCCGTCCCGGCGACCCGGTAAAAGGGATCGAAGATCTTCTTCTTCTCTTCGGCCGAAATCCCGATCCCGTTATCCTGTACCTCCACGAGCACTTCGTCCAACTCGCGCCAGACGTTGAGCCGGATCAGGCGGGAGGAGCCCGAATACTTGCGCGCGTTGTCGAGCAGGTTCCCGACCATCTGGTAGACCTGCTCGGCATTGTGGCGCACCGGGGGCAGCGCCGGCTGGATCGACAGTTTCAGTTCGAACCCCTTGACCAGCAGGTAGTCGCCGTAATCCTGTGCCACCTGTGCCACCACCTCCTCGAGCTGCCCCTCGGGCATCTCGGGCGGGGGGAGGTTCTTCTCCCGCCGGGAAAAATCGAGCACGTTGTTGATCAGCCGGGTCAGCCGCCCGCTTTCGCGCGCGATGATGCCGAGGTAATTGCGGCGGTCTTCGGGCGAAAACTGGCCGTTGTCGTCGGCCAGCGTCTCGCTGTAGAGACGGATCAGGCTGAGCGGGGTCTTGAATTCGTGGCTGACGCCGCTCACGAAGTCGGAGCGGAGCTGGAAGGAGCGGATGTCCCACGACACCTGGAGGAAGAGGAAGAGGCCTAGCGCCAGGACCAGGCCGAACATGACCGCCGAAAGGGCCATGAACCAGATCTCCCGGTTCGATCCCGCCGCGGGCGGGGCAGGATCGGTCAGCACCCGGAGCTTCCAGTAGGGGAGCAGGGTCTGGAAGGAGGCGATCGTTTCCCCCTCCTCCCGCTCGAGGGTGGCCAAGTCTTGCGAGTCGACCAGTTCGGCCGAGCGCAGGGCCTGGTAGTCCCCCTCCCGGGCGTAGCTGGGGATCAGGCCCCGCTCGAGCCACCGGAGCGAGAGAAAGAAGCCGACGGTGAGGTCCTCCCCCCTCGCCTGCGGCAGGCGCACCATGAAGGCCTGGTAGGGGGTGTCCTGGTGATGAAAGGAAAGGGGGTAGACCCGGCGCGCCTCTGCGAGCCGTTCACGGGAGAAATGGGCCCGGGCGGCTGCGGCCGTTTTCATGCTGTCGAGGAAATAGGAGTTTTCCCGGAACGCTTCCCCCATCTCCTGCCGCGCTTCGAGCGTCGCCAGAACGCGCGCGAGCTGGTCGCGGCTCAGTTCCCAGCGCCCCTGGAGCAGGTCGTGGTAGAGGTCGTGCAGGGTGGGGAGGGGGGGGGCGAAGATCGCCGCGTCGTCCCCCGTGGCCAGGCGGAGGAGGTGGGGGAGCTGCGCGCGGTCGTACTCGTCCCCGTAGCGGAGCGCCAGGCGGCGTAGCGCCTCCCGGGCCTCAGGCTCCCGCCCGGCGCGGCGCAGGCTCGAGGCGGCGCGGGAGAGGGCCAGTCCCTTGAGGCGCGCCGAGACCCGAAGGGCTTCGGCCTGCCGGAATAGCTGCGCCGCCTCTCCCGGGTCCCCCGCTTTCCCTTTTGCCTCCCCTTCGGCCCAGAGGCGCAGAAACGCGGCGTTCTGCGCCGTCGGGCGGCCGGCCGCGATCGCTTCCAGCGCCTCCTCCGGAGGGGGGGCCAGCCGGGGGAAGACCTGGCGCGCCCCCTCGAAGAGGAAGAAATTCTGCGCGATCGGGTGCAACTGGCGCCGCCGGTCGAAAAATTTCCGGTAGAGGCCCAGCTGCTCGAGCGAATCCGCCCGGCCGGGGTCGTAGCGCAGCATCCCCAGGGCGTGCGGGTCGAGGCAGTCTTCGGCCAGAAGCGCCACCCGGTGCTCCAGCTCCCGGGCCAGCCGCTCCCCGGCGTCGTCCAGGCTCTGGTCGGAAAGCTCCCGGGAGCGCAACCGCTGGTCGTACAGCGAGACCACGCTGAAGCCGAGCAGGACGAGGGTGGCCACCAGCACCGCCAGGAGGTAGAGCCGGACGGCCTTCAGCCGGAGGGTGCGGTGATTCTTTTTGAACAGCCTCATAGGGTCCCGAAGCCCGCTGATGATGGAAAGCAAACATACTATGGGCTTTACCGGGCGCGATCAAGGGAAATTCTCGGCCGGTCGCGACTGCTCCGGGCCGATTTTCCGGTAATTGCCCCGCCGGCTTGGCCGATGAGGATAGGGAATTGCTTTCTGACGAGGAGACCATGGACTCGATCGCCGAAGACTTTTTCCCCCCCATGCCCGCAAAGCTCGAGGAGACCGGGCTCAACGTGAAGTTCGTCAGCGGGCTCCTGTTCCGGAGCATGTACCTGCTGGGGCTCGAGACCAACGTGGCCATCGCCGCCCAGCTCCGGCTGGGGCAGGGGATCGTCGACGAGCTCCTGGGGAAGCTCAAGCAGCAGGGGTTCATCGAAATCAAGGGGTTCGAGGGGGCCGACTCCCGCGTCGCCCGCTATTCCCTCACGACCGCGGCCCGGGACCTGGCGGTCGAATCGGCCCGTCAGTGCGAGTACGTGGGGCCGCTCCCGGTCCCCCTGGCCCAGTACCAGGAACAGGTGCTGCGGCAGAGCCTCGCCAACGAGCAGATTTCGATGGAGCGGCTGGGTGCGGCCCTGTCCCACCTGGTGCTCCCCACGAGCGTGATCCGCCGCCTCGGCCCCGCGGTCAACTCCGGTCAGTCGCTCTTGATCTACGGCCCCCCCGGCAACGGAAAGAGTTCGATCAGCGAGGCGATCGGGCGCGCCTTTTCCCAGCCGATTTTCATCCCCTACTGCGTCGAGGTCGACGGGCAGGTGATCCGCGTCTTCGACCCCACCGTGCACGAGGAGATCCGGGAGGAACGGAGCGGGGCGGGGGACTACCGCGCCCTGTTGAAGAAGAGGCCCGACCCGCGCTGGACCCGCTGCCGGCGCCCGGTGGTGGTGACCGGGGGGGAACTCACCCTCGAGATGCTCGACCTCGATTTCGACCAGACGGCCAAGTTCTACGAGGCCCCGCCGCAGATGAAGGCGATCGGCGGCGTGTTCATCATCGACGATTTCGGCCGGCAGCTGGTGCGCCCCAAGGACCTGCTCAACCGCTGGATCATCCCGCTCGAGCGCCGGGTGGATTACCTGAAGCTCCACACCGGGAAAAAGTTCGACGTGCCCTTCGACGAGCTGGTGATCTTTTCCACCAACCTCGCGCCGCGCGAGCTGATGGACCCCGGGCTGATGCGCCGGGTCAAGTACAAGCTCCACCTCGACCCGCCGTCGATGGCCGACTACGTGACCATCTTCCAGGGGGTCTGCCGGCAGAAGGAGATCGATCTCCCCGACGACGTCCTTTCGTGGCTGCTCGAGGATTTCTACCCCTGCCACGGGGGCTCCTGCGCGGCGTTTCATCCCGCCTTCATCGTGGAACACGCCGAAGCCACCTGCCGCTACATGGGGCGCGAGCCGCGCTTGACGAGGGACCTGGTGGCCGACGCGCTCGAAAACCTCTTCCTGGTGGAACGCGCGCCAGAGGCGTCCGCGCCCGGGGCGGCGCCGGTCCGGGCCGAACGCGCCTCCTGATTGGGATTGATTTTCCCCGCCCATAGGATTTTCATTAGGGGAGGAGGATCGTTCATGCGCCTACCGCTCGTTTTGCTGGGGCTCTCTTTTGCTGTTGTTTCCCTCATGGCCGCCGAAGCGGAAAAACCCGCATTCCGCTGGATCGACCCCGCGGGAGACACCGCGGGCGTGGGCCTGGCCACCCGCCGGGCGCAGTCGCTCGAAGCGGCCGTCGTCACCGGTCCTCCCGTCGAAATCGAGGTAGAGCGGCAGGCGGCGGGAGCGACCACGCGCGTTACCCGGAGGGTGTACGGGAAGGATGTCAACGGGCGGCGGCAACTGGTCGAGACCGTGGTCGAGGAGATCCGGGAACTGGAGGGGGGCGGGTACGACGCGACCCGCACCGTCTCCCGGGCGGACCTGGGCGGGGGGATGAGGGCGGTCGAGCGCCAGACGCAACGGGCGGTGCCGGAAGGGGAGGGTTTCGAGGTCACCTTCCGCTCCCTGGCCCCGGGCCCGACCGGGGTAATGGAAGAGCGGGAGCGGGTGCGCCAGAGCGAGCATCGGCAGGGGGACGCGGTCGCAATCGACCGGGTGCGCTACGAGCCCGACCTGTCGGGCAAATGGAGCGTCGTCGAGCGGCGCGTGAGTCGGAGCATGGCGACAAAGGAGGAGACGCGCACCGAGGAGCAGTTCTACCGCTACGACGTGAACAACCGACTCAAGCTCGAGCGGCAGGTCCAGGCGCGGGAGTGGAAGGAGGGCGGCGGACAGAGCCGGATGGAAGCGGAGGTGTTCCATACGGACCTCGACGGCAAGCTCCGCTTTGCCGGCCGGGTCAGACAGAGTCGGCGGGAACTGGGCAACGGGCGCGCCGAAACCACCGAAACCCGCGAGGAGGCGAGCCCCGCCGCCCCGGGCGAGGGGGTGCGGGTGGTGCGAAAACTGGTGGAGCGGAGCGCTCCCGCCGGGGCGGAGGGGACCCGCCGGGTGCTCGAGGTGCAGGAGCCCTCTCCGAACGGCGGGATGCGCGTCACCCACACCCAGGAGACGG
>CAZWXG010000159.1:0-5226 GCA_964637825.1 uncultured Acidobacteriota bacterium | reverse complement strand
TATCCGATGTTCCGGTCGAGCGTCCGGTACTGGATCGCCTCGGCGACGTGGCGCGGCTGGATCGCCCCGTCCCCCTCGAGATCGGCCAGGGTCCGGGAAACCCGCAAAATCCGGTCATAGGCCCGGGCCGACAGCCCCAGGCGCGTGACGGCATCCTCCAGCAGTTTTTCTCCCCCGGGATCGAGCCGGCAGAGGCGGCGCAGGAGCCGCGGCGCCATCTGGGCGTTGCACGCGATGCCGTACCCCCCGAGCCGCTCCTGCTGAATCCGCCGCGCCGCCAGGATGCGTTCGCGCACCGCACGGGAATCCTCCCGCTCCCCCTCCCCGGCCAGCTCCCGGTACGGGACCGCCGGCACCTGGACATGCAGGTCGATGCGGTCGAAGAGGGGGCCGGACACGCGGCAGAGGTAGCGCTGGATCATCGGCGGGGTGCAGGAACATTCGTGTTGCCGGTCGCCCCGGTACCCGCAGGGACAGGGATTCATGGCCGCGGCCATCAGGAATCGGGCCGGGAAGGTCAACGTCTTCGCCGCCCGGGCGATGGCGACCTCCCCGTCTTCGAGCGGCTGCCGCAGGAGGTCGAGCACCTGGCGGGGGAATTCCGGAAGTTCGTCCAGAAAAAGCACCCCGTTGTGGGCCAGGCTGACTTCCCCCGGCCGTGGGATCGCTCCCCCCCCGACGAGGCCGGCGGCCGAAACCGTGTGGTGGGGGGAGCGGAAGGGGCGGCTGGAGATCAATCCCCCCCGGTCGGAGATCAGCCCGGCGACCGAGTGGATCTTGGTGGTCTCGATCGCCTCGTCGAAACTCATGGGCGGCAGGATGGTCGGCAACCGGCGGGCCAGCATGGTTTTCCCGGAGCCGGGGGGGCCGACGAGCAGGACGTTGTGCCCGCCCGATACCGCCACCTCCATGGCGCGCTTGGCCTGGTACTGCCCCCGGACGTCGCGGAAATCGGCCTCCTGGGAAGAGGAGGACGCCATCAGCCGGGCGCGGTCGACGGTGTGGGGGACCCAGGGCCGCTCCCCGTTGAGCAGGGCCACGACCTCGAGCAGGTTCCGGACGGGAAAGGCCCGCACCCCCTCCACGATCGCGGCCTCGGGCGCGTTGGCCTCGGGAACGACCAGGGAAGAGATCCCCCGTTCGCGCGCCATCGAGGCCATCGGGAGCGCACCGCGGACCGGGCGGACGCTCCCGTCGAGCGAAAGCTCCCCCATGAAGAGGCAGGACGCCGGATCCCGGGCGTGCACGAGGCCGGCGGCCCCCAGGATCCCGACGGCCATGGGGAGATCGAAGGCCGATCCCTCCTTTTTCAGATTTGCCGGCGCCAGGTTGATGGTGATGTTTTTCGGGGGGAGGAGGAAACCGCAGTTGCGCAGCGCCGCCTTGACCCTCTGGTGACTTTCCCGCACCGCCGCGTCGGGGAGGCCCACGGTCCTGAATTTCGGCTTTTTCCCCGACTCGAAATCGACCTCCACCCAGATGGGATAGGCGGTGATCCCCACCACGGCCCCCGACTGCACCCGAAAAAGCATGTTTGCCCCCTCACGCTATCTAATGCCCCGATCCCTTTTTGAGCCGGAATTTTGTCGGTAATCGCGAAAATTCCCGCACGCGCCCCCACCGGCGGGGGAATGTTGCTATAATTGGGGTTTCCGAATCGAAAAGGGGGACACCATCCAGTCCATAGACGGCAATACCCAGGGCCTGAAACCATCCCAGCGGAGCGCGCTCGAGCGCACCTTCCGGCGCCGTGTCTCCCCCCGGCAGGTCGTTTCCCCGGAGCTGGCGCGTCACCTGGCCTCCATCTCGGCCGAACTCGGCCGGCAGGTGGGGGTGCTGCTGTCGCGCGACGGCGCCGTGCGCAGCGTGATTTTAGGGGACGCGCAGCGCCTGGAGCTTCCCGACATCGGACGGCTGCGCGGGGGGACCGGCCGCTTCCGGGGGCTGCGCCTGGTCCATACCCACCTCCGCGGCGAGCGGCTCACCCAGGACGACCTGACCGACCTCGCCCTGCTCCGCCTGGACCTGGTCGCGGCCATCCAGGTGGAGGAGGACGGGAACGCGGGGGGGATCGAACTCGCCCACATCCTGCCGATCCAGGACGACGCCTCCGCCTCGGCCGAGCCCTTCCGCACCATCGCGGCGCGCGATGTGTACAGTCTCGATTTCGACCCGGAGGAGGAAATCCGCGCCCTGGAAAGCGAATTCTCCCGGATGACGGCGGCGCGCGCGGACCAGCCGGCGCGCGAGCGCGCCCTGCTCCTGGTCACCGGGCCGGGGGAAAACGCCAGGATGGAGATCGCCGAACTCGCGAAGGCCGCCGGGGCCGACATCGCCGAGACCGTCCAGCTCGCCCGGGGGAAGATCCACCCCCGCACCATCGTCGGCCAGGGGCGGCTCCAGACCCTCGCCCTTTCCGCCATGAGGCGCGGCGCGGATACGGTCCTGTTCGACATCGACCTCAAGCCGGCCCAGGCGCGCGCGTTCGAGGACTCCACGGGGCTCAAGGCGGTGGACCGCACCCAGCTGATCCTCGACATCTTCGCCCAGCGGGCCCGCAGCCGCGACGGGAAGCTGCAGGTGGAACTGGCGCAGTTGAAGTATTCCCTCCCCCGCCTGACCGAGGAGGACGCCGGGCTGTCGCGCCTGACCGGCGGCATCGGCGGGCGGGGCCCCGGGGAAACGGTGCTCGAAATCGGGCGCCGCCGGGCCCGCAGCAGGATCCGTCACCTGGAAAAGGAGATCGAAAAACTCTCCAGACAGCGGGGGGTCCGCCGCCAGCGCCGGATGCGCCAGGGGCTCCCCGTATTGTCGATCATCGGGTACACCAACGCGGGGAAGAGCACCCTGCTCAACGCCCTGACCAGAAGCAGCATCGACGCGGCCGACCAGATGTTCGTCACCCTGGACCCCACCTCGCGCCGGCTGCGCTTCCCGCGCCAGGGGGAAGTCATCATCACCGACACCGTCGGCTTCATCCGCGATCTCCCCCCGGATCTCATGACGGCCTTCCGCGCCACCCTCGAGGAACTGGCCGACGCCGACCTGCTGCTGCACGTCGTGGACGCGGCCGACCCGAACCTGGAAAACAAGATGGAGGCCGTCGCCCGGGTGCTCGGGGAGCTGGAGCTTCAATCCATCCCGAAGCTCATCGTCCTGAACAAGGCCGACCGCGTCTCCCCCGAGCTGCTCGCAGCCCTCGGCCGGCGCTACGAGGGCGTCGCCGTCAGCGCACTCCGTCGCGAGGGGCTCGAGCGGCTGGTGGCGGCGGCGGAAGAGGTGGTCCGGCTGCGGCTGGCCCCCAGGGAGTGAGGAGCGGGGGCGCACCGCGTCCGGACGCCCGTTTCCCCTTGTACAAAAAGGGGATATTGTGTTAAAAGAGGCCCGATCGCAGAGATGGATCCCGGCGGCCCCCGCCGGGTGACCGATCGCCATATATCGGAAGGGAAGGAAAACGTGAAGAAAAAGCGACTTTTGACAGGCATCACATTAACGATTGCGGCGGCCCTGGCATGCGCCGGGCTAGCGCCGCTCCCCGCCCAGCAGGGCAAGGGCGCACCCGGACCGAGGATCACGGTCCTCAACCCGGCCATCGAGAGCAAGATGGTGGACCGCGTCCCGCTCCCCCCGCGCCTGAACACGCTCGAGGGGAAGACGATCTACCTGGTAGACATCAGCTGGGGGGGCCCGGACGCCGCCTACAGCGTGTTCGAGGAGATCCAGTCCTGGTTCGCGCAGAACATCCCCAGCGCCAAGATCGTCATCAAGCGCAAGGCGGGCATGTACACCCAGGATGACCCCGCCCTCTGGAAGGAAATCGCCAAGAACGGACATGCCGCCATGGTCGGCATATCGGGTTGAGACGGCTGCACGTCGGCCGTGAGCCAACATGCCAAGACCCTGGAACTGATGAACATCCCCACCGTGGGCGCCGCGGGCGCCAATGTCGTCAACTACGCGAGGGGGTACGATTTCGAGTATACCAACGGGATGCCGATCCGCTACGTGGGCTTCCCGTTCCCGGTCGCCGGCCAGCCCCGGTCGGTGCACCACAGCTACGTCTTCGAGCGCAACGACGTCGTCACCGGCAAGCCGATGATGCAGGCCATCGTCGACGCCTGGACCAAGCCGTTGACCGAAAAGGAAAAAATCTCCGGGAAGCCCCCCGAGGCGCGCCCGGAACCGCGGCTGCTCAAGGCGGACACCGAAGACAACCTGCAGCAGCTGTTCAAGGACATGGACTGGACCGACTACAACCCGATCATCCTGCCTACCGAGGAACGGGTGGCCGCCATGCTCAAGGGGACCAGCCACAAGGCGGACGAGGTCGTGAAGGTCATCAACTGGCCCGGCGGCGCCCGGGCGATGACGGTGGAGAAGGTGGCCGTCTGCGCGGTGATGGCCGGGGCCAAGCCGGCGCACTTCCCCCTGATCCTCGCCGTTTCCACGGCGGTCCCGTTCGGCAACTCGACCAGTTCCATGGCCAACATGATCCTGGTCAACGGCCCGGTCCGGAACGAACTCAAGATGAACTACGGCCTGAACGTCATGGGGCCCCATAACGAGGTCAACAGCGTGGTGGGCCGCGCCTACACCCTGCTGTCGAAGACGGCGGGAAACCTCCATTCGGGCAAGACGACGTTCAGCGGGCTGGGGAGCAACATCCAGTACAACAACCTCTGCATCGCCGAAAACGAGGAAGCCCTGCCGGCGGGGTGGCAACCCACCCACGTGATGAAAGGGTTCAAGCCCACCGACAGCATCGTCACGGTGGGCACGGGCTGGAGCTACATCTCGAGCGTCGGCGAAGTCCAGCGGCACTACCCGCCGCAGCACCTGATCCGCGACTACATGCGGTCGCTGACCGGGATGGGGGCCACCGTCATCGTGACCCCGGAGGTCGCCGGCATTCTCAAGGACGCCCAGGGGTTCGCGACGAAGCGCGACCTGAGCAAGTGGCTGGCGGAGAACGTGGAAAAGACCGTGGGCTCCTACTGGGGCAACGGCGTCATCTCCACGATGTACTCCTCCATGGCCATGCAGGGGCTGGAGCCCTTCGCCTCCCAGCGCAAGCAGGACCCGGAAACGATGATGAAGCCGTTCCAGGCGGGACAGGTGAACATCGTCGTGGCGGGACAGGGGCAGACCACCTGGTTCGTGACCGATTTCGGCGTCGGCCGCGGCACCAAGGTGGACGACTGGAAATAGCCCGGACTCCCGGGTCGG
>CAZWXG010000158.1:0-5227 GCA_964637825.1 uncultured Acidobacteriota bacterium | reverse complement strand
CGCGCGGAATTCAGGAAATGGCTGACGAAAAACGCCCTGGCCGATGAAGGCGTCTGGCTGGTCTTCGGCAAAAGCGCCAGGGTGGAAACCATCAGGGCGGACGAAGCCCTGGAAGAGGCGCTCTGCTTCGGCTGGATCGACGGGCAGATACGGAGGGTCGACGACGATACGTACGTCAAATATTTCAAGCAGCGCGACGTCGCGAGCCAGTGGTCGGACAAAAACAAAGGCCTCGTCCAAAAGCTCGAGTCGCTCGGCCTGATGACCGATTTCGGCCGGGCGAAGGTCCAGATCGCTCGGCAGAAAGGACGCTGGACCGCACCGAAACCCGGCGCCCTGACGGATGACCAGGTACGGTCGTTCGAGGATATGCTCAAGCCGCATGGCGTCGCCTACGCGAATTTCATGAAGATGGCGCCCTCCGCGCGCAAAACCTATGCCAAGTCGTATTTTCTGGGAGCCAAGACCGACGAGGGCAGACAAAAACGGCTCGCCGCCATCATCGAGCGCCTCGAACTGAACCTGAACCCGATGGAAAGCCTGAAAAAGCGGGGATAGAATGCATGAAGGAGGCCCATGATGCCGGCACCATGCCCGCCCAATCTGCATGTGGGGACTTCGAGCTGGAGTTCCTCAGACTGGTGCGGCTCCTTCTATCCCGATTCCGTGGATCCCGGCGACATGATCCGGGTCTATTCGGAAAAGCTGCAGACGGTGGAAGTGGATTCCACCTGGTACGGCACGCCGAGCCGTAAAACGGTGGAAAGCTGGAAGGCGAAGACGCCCGCGGGATTCATCTTCTCGGCGAAGGTCCCCAGGGTCATCAGCCATGACAAGTACCTGGAGGGGTGCGAGGCGGAACTCGACCAGTTCGTCTCGGTGATGTCGGGCCTGGGAAGTCGGCTGGGGCCGATGATCCTGCAGTTCCCCTATGTCGCCAAGGGGAAGGACCCGCAGGAATACCGGACCGGCGAGGATTTCGTCCGGAGGCTGAAAAACTTCCTCCCGCTCCTCCCGGCCGGATTCCAGTGGGGCATCGAGATCCGGAATCCCCTGTGGGTCCAGCCGCCGCTGCTGGATCTTCTGCGCAGCCGGAGCATTTCGCTGGTGTTCATCGACTACTATACGATGGACCCGCTCCCGAAACTGGCCGCCCGCGACGAGGTCTTCACCTCGTCCTTTGTATATGTACGCTTCCTGGGTCATCGAAAAGAGATGGATGCTGCAGTAAAAAAGGCGCAGGATGCGGGGGTGCGCAAGCGCCCCTTCGAATCGATCCTGGAGGACCGGACCCGGCAAATGCGTGCCTGGATCCCACCCCTCAAGGAGGTCCTGGCCAAGGCGTTCCAGGTCTATGTGTATTTCAACAACCATTACGCCGGATACGCCCCGGGCTCCGTCGAGCTGTTCGGCCGGCTTTTTGAGGAAGCGGCGCCGGGTACTGACCCGGCGCCGCCACGGTAGAAGGCAGGGATTCAGATCTTGCCCAGCGCCTTGAGCACCCGGTCGGGGGTGGCAGGCGGGTCCACCCATTTGCCGATCGCGTTGTAGATGGCGCAGATGATCATGTGCGTGTTGGCCATGGAGTGGCTGATGCCGTTGGCGCCGTAGGTCCCGTTCCCCGCGCGCGTCTCCACCAGGTCGGTTTCGAGCTTCGGCACGTCCAGGATGCCCGGCTTCTTGTACTCGATCATGTCGGTGTTGAGTTTCACGCCGGTACTCTTGTCGTAGTAGTAGTCCTCGAACATCTGGCAGCCCTGGCTGAAGAACGCCACCTGGTCGAGCTGGCTCTCGAGCGAAATCCGCCGGATGACCTTGCCCGAATCCACCGCGGCCCCATACCTCAGGATCTCCACCTGCCCGGTTTCGGTGTCCACCGCCACCTCGCAGTACAGCGTGTTCAACGTGTCGTACTTGCTGGGCCAGAGCGGGGCGGGAGGATGCCCGGCGAAGGTCGCGTAGACGTTGGACGCGAGACTCCTGAGCGGCACCCCGGCGCCCGGGTCCGACTTGAGTACGATCTTTCCGCCCACGATATCCAGGTCCTCCGGCTTTTTCCCCTTCAGCGGGTTGGGCGCCGTCTTGGGCGGCGGGCCGCCGAATCCGCCGGCGGCCGGCTTGTCCGCTTCCGCGATCGCCGCCTCGAAGACGCGGCGCCGGAAGATGTGGCAGCATTCTTTCATCACCCAGCCGGTGGCCACCAGGCCGTCGGCCCCCCCGCTGATCGACACGAACACCGCGTCGGGATCGTAATCGATGTGGATGTCCGTGGCTTCGAGCCCGAGCTCTTCCGCCGCGATCATGGCCACCCCCTCGACCGAAAACACCCCCGCGTGGGGGCCCTGGATCGGCATGCGCACCACGCCGTTACGCAGCTCGAGCACGGCGTGGAAATCGCTCCCCATCGCATGCCGGGGGCACATCTGGTAGCGGAAGCCGGCCCCGTGCATCCGGCCGTCGGGCAGACGCCTGGCCCCGTTCTTGTGCCAGTTCCAGTTCATCATCTTCTTTCCCGCCTCGATGCAGGCATCGAAGCTGGGAACCGGCCTGTGGTCGGTCTGGCCGTCGGGCCCGTGCAGGTTGAGCCTGGCGACGTCGATCGGGTCCTTCCCCAGTTTCTCGGCGATCATGTGGATGGCCATGGTCACCGAGTCCCAGTTGAAGGGACAGAACTGCGAACTGAAGGGCATCAGGCCGCGGTTGCTGTCGACCACCTCCATGCGCTGACGGATGTTCAGGCATTTGGTCCCGATGTAAGGGCCGTACCCCTGGTCGCCGATCGTCCCGAAAAAGGAATTGCCCGTGGTGCCGCCGTCGGTGACGGAGAAATCGTCGAACGCCGTGATCAGGCCGTCCCTGGTGAAACCGACCTTCATGTGAATGAAACGCTGCTGGATCATGAAGTCGAAGGTGTCGCGGCGGGTGTTGGCGCAGCGCACCGGCCTGCCGGTCCTTTTGGCAAGGAGCGGGGTGATCTGCTGGGATCGGCGGATGGTCCAGTCGCAGTACTTCCCCCCCTGGAACAGGCCTTCCTGCACGGTTTTTTCCGGCGGCAGGCCGTACAATTGCCCGATCGCGTTCTTGCCGCCGCTCGCGTGCCAGACGGCGCCTTCCACGTGGATATTGTCTCTCCCCCGGTAGGGATCGTCGAACCACCAGGCAACCGAGCCGTGAGGGTTGGGGGAAGCGGACGCGTAGGCGGGCATGTTCAGGTCGTACTCGATGATGTAATCGGCCTCGCTGAACCCTTTTTCCACATCCCCCTGGATCTGGTTCGAATAGGCCACGTTCCCCTGTTTCGGCGGGTTGTCCCCGCTCCCCCCTCCGAACGGGTTGACGACGCCCCCCCGGTCCTCGGGACGGATGACGGGGGCGTTGGCCTCCCTCCCCGCCTTGATATCCACGATATGCGGCAGGATTTCCCATTCCACCTCGAGCGCTTTCAGGGCTTCGTCACAGATATCCCCGTTTTCCGCGACGACGATGAAGCCCACTTCCACGTTCTCTTCCTCGGCGACATCGGACAGGAAAGGCTGGGGCGGACCGCCGATGCCGCCGCGGGTGAGTTGTTTCAGGTCCTCGTCCTTCCAGGTGACGATGTCCACGACTCCGGCAACGGCCCTGGCCTTTTCCAGGTTGTACCCCTTGATCCGCGCGTGCGCGTGCGGGCTGCGCAGAAATTTGGCTTCGAGCATGTCGGGAACGACATAGTCGACCCCGAATCGGGCGAGGCCCGAGGCGACGGCCCATGACAGCTTGCCCGGGAGGTCCGTTTTCCCGACCACCCTGAAATCCTTCCTCTGCCCGTTGATTCCCGTTACATCCGCCATGGTTTCGACTCCCTCCTCTTAGAAAAAACGCCCGTCGTGAGCACTAGGTATTGTATCCGCTTTCGGTTCCCATTCCGAAGCGGAATGCGTAACCGGTCGCTAAAGCAATGCATCGATGACCGGTTGGAAACCCGACGCATCGAGACCCGCCGAAACTACGCGCGTCTTTCGGGCCGTTGTAAAGACTTCAGGCTTTGACTGTACATCGACGAGCGCCAGGGTTCCCCCCAGGCGCGGCCTCAGGATGTCCAGACGATTTTGAATCTGCCCGAGAATCTCCGCGTCCGCGAGATCCCGCTCCGTCACGCATTCGATACTGAGATCCGGACCTTGGACCGTCCTTTTGTGGAGATCCGCAAAGACGGGGATGTCCTTCAAATCCCTGACGACCGACAGGAAGATCATCCTGGGGCCCAGGACGGACGAGGAGTCCCCGTTGCGATTGCGCAACAGCCTCTGGGTGGGCATTTCCACCGGAACACGGTACGCGTTCACCTCTCCGGCCAGGGGCATCTTGAACGCTACATGACAGCCCAGTTTTTTCGAATGAAACACGAATTCCGGGATGCGCCTGGCCGGGTGATGGAACTGGCGCCCGAAGGCGATCTCTCTCATCCCCGTCGTCAGCGGCCGGCCGTCTCCATCGAGGGCGATGGCCCATACCCCGTCCGGTTCCAGCAGGAGGATCATGGCCAGCGCGGCCCAGGCCTCATACCCGATCCGGAACATCCCCGCGGCGCCGGCGGCAAGATCGCCCGCCGCCAGGCGTGCGAAATCCTCCCCGGAAATTTTACCCTGAATCAGCTCGAACAGGCGGCCGTGGATCAGGCGCATCAGGCCTTCCGCGGGGCTGCGCAGAAAGCTGGACAGATCCTGCGGTAACGCGATTTCGAGACCAAAGGTTTCGGACAACCGGCCCTCGGCCGTCAGAAAGCTCTGCGAAAGGGCCCGGACCTCCGAATACAGGGAGGGATCCCATGATTCCACCACCGCGCGCCGGATCCCGTCGAACCGCTGATAGAAGCCGGCGCGCCACTCCCCGGGGATGCACACCTCCTCCGGACCGATCCCGATTTCCGGATGGGCCTCGATGTAGCCCCTCAGACCGCGAACCTCGCCTTCCCAGCGGGGCTCTCCCCCCGCATCGCACCCTCTGCCCAAAGTCTTACCCCTTCCCCACGAAACGCTTTCCGCCCTGCCCCGATGCCGGCTTCGCGCTGCTTCCGGCGCCTATACACAACAACCGCTCACAGCATCGGTGTGGCGTTGTGGATACTGCCTGCATGATGGGGATGCCGAAATGACGACGAACCGACGTTGTTTTAGCGCGTTCAGGTAAAGCCGGAGAAGACATGCAGAGCGATCGTTTTCATAACCGGAAGCTATCATGCTACAAA
>CAZWXG010000157.1:0-5256 GCA_964637825.1 uncultured Acidobacteriota bacterium | reverse complement strand
ACGATGACGCGCTCGGTGCCGTTGACGATGAAGGTGCCGTTCTCGGTCATGAGCGGGATGTCGCCGAAATAGACCTCCTGCTCCTTGATGTCGCGCACGCTCTTCCCTTCGGTCTCGTCGTCCTTGTCCCACACCACGAGCCGCACGGTCACTTTCAGGGGAACCGCGAAGGTCATGCCCCGTTCCTGGCACTCCTCGACCGAATACTTGACGTTCAGGTCCACCGTACCGCCGCAGAATTCGCAGCGCGGGTTCTCGATCTCGTTCTTCGCCCCGCAGTGCCGGCAGGTCCCGGCGTCCGGGTTGTAGGGGCTGTTGATGATGGCCTTGCCGCACTCGCCGCAATTTGCTCGGAGGTAATTCAAGCCCTTCAGGTTACCGCACTTGCACTGCCAGTTCCCGATGGAGTATTCGACGAATTCCAGGGAGGAGGTACCGCGAAAATCGTTGATCGGAAAAACGGAATTGAACACCGCCTGGAGCCCGACATCCTCCCGTTCCGGGGAAGGGATGTCCATCTGCAGGAACCGATGGTACGATTTTCTCTGGACTTCGATCAAATTCGGAATGGGAATGCTGGTGTGGATCTTGGCGAAGTCCACCCGGTCCCGATACACATTCGAAGTGCTGATATTGGTCATTGAAGAGTATACCTCGAAAAGCTCATTTTGGTTTTGACGTGCCTTGCGGGAGAGCCCGGACTGTGGGGTAGAGGACGGAAGACACACCACTGCCTCTACCCTCCTGAGAGAGCAAGACCTGTTCTGTCAGTTTCCCCGGATCTGAAGGCCTGTGCACCTTGACCTCAAATGGGGTTGGCAACGCAAAAGCCTGCCGTAGCCGGCAGGCTTGAACCCGGGTACAACCATGCGTGCGGAGAGGTCTGTTGGAGCCCTCTCCGCACGCACGCATCGGCAGGAACCCGATGTCTACTTGATCTCCACGGTCGCGCCGGCTTCTTCGAATTTCTTCTTGATAGCCTCGGCCTCTTCCTTGGCGACGGCTTCCTTGATCGCCTTGGGAGCGGCTTCCACCAGGTCCTTGGCTTCCTTCAGCCCGAGGCTGGTGACTTCGCGGACGGCCTTGATCACGTTGATCTTCTTGTCGCCCACGGCGCTCAGGATGACGTCAAATTCCGTCTTCTCCTCCACCGCTGCCGCCGCTTCGCCGCCGCCGGCCGCGCCGCCGGCGAAGGCCATGGGCATGGCCGCCGCCGCGCTGATGCCGTACTTCTCCTCGAGGTTCTTGACCAGATCCGAGATTTCCAGCATGGTTGCCTGATCGATCCATTCTAAAACTTCAACCTTTGTAATCGCCATCATAGACTCCTGTGAGGAATGGGTAGAGATGTATTGCCGAATTCGTCCGGACTCCCTACTTCGGGACCTGTTTCAAAACCAGGCCCAAATCTCGTAATGGAGCGTTCAGAACCGAAGTAAGCTTCTGCAAAGGCGCCTTGAGAAGGAAGACCAACTTGCTCAACATCACCTCTCTGGAAGGCATCGAGGCGATCGCCTGGATTTCGCCCGGCGACACCACCTTGCCTTCGACCAACGCCGCCTTGAATTCAAAGTGGGGGTTGCCCTTGCCGATATCGGTGAGGAGTTTGGCCATCCCCACGACATCCTTGGGATGAAACGCGATGGCGGTCGGACCCTGGAAGAACGGCTCCAGCTGCTCGAGCGCCGTCTCCTTGGCCGCCCTCAGCGCCAGGGTGTTCTTCACCACCACAAAGTGGCCGTCGATTTCCCTGATCTTCCGCCGCACCTCGGTCGCATCCACCACCTTCAGGCCGCTGTAATTGATCAGGAAGGCATTGTTCGTCGACCGGAACTGCTCGTTCAGTACTTCCACGTTGTGCCGTTTTTCTTCTCTATTCATGAGCTCAGACCTTTTGGGCGCCCTTTCGCGCCGCGGATCGTCTCCGCGCCCGCCGGACGCCAGGCTTGTCCGGCACGGGCCGGACACGATTGTGCATGAGTCTACAGCGCAGCCTCGTCCACCCAGATGCCCGGACTCATGGTGGAAGAAATCGAGATGCTCCGGACGTACTTGCCCTTGCTGCTGGCGGGTTTCGCCCGGAGAACCGCGTCGATCAGGGCCCTGGCGTTCTCGCGCAGGTTCTGTTCCTCGAACTGGATCTTTCCGCAGGGGGCGTGCACGATCCCCGTCTTGTCCACCCGGAATTCCACCTTCCCGGCCTTGATCTCCAGGACCGCCTTGCCGACGTCGAACGTCACGGTTCCCGTCTTGGGGTTCGGCATCAGCCCCCGGGGGCCGAGCACCTTCCCCAGCTTGCCGACGCTGCGCATCATGTCAGGGGTGGCCACGACGGCGTCGAAATCCATCCAGCCGCCCGAGATCCGCTCCACGATATCGTCCCCGCCGACCTCTTCCGCACCGGCGTCCCGCGCTTCCTTCACCTTGTCCCCGGAAGCGATGACCACGACCCGCTTGCTCCGGCCCAGGCCGTTGGGGAGGACCACCGTGCCGCGCACCATCTGGTCCGCATGCTTCGGGTCGACCCCAAGCTTCATGGAAACCTCGACGGTTTCGTTGAACTTGGCGAAGGAGATCTTCTTGAGCAGCGTCACCGCCTCCTCGAGACTGTAGACCTTCTTCTCCACGGCAGCGGCAGCCTTGGTATAGTTCTTTCCCGCCTTAGCCATTGCTTTACACCTCGCAAACAATTTACGACTCAAGATCGGCGATCGACGGTTGATGTTCCCGCGAGGGCGCCGTCAACCGCAGAACGCAAATCGCTACTTTCCCTCGACCTCGACCCCCATGCTGCGGGCCGTGCCCATGACGATCCTCACGGCGGCATCGATGTCCGAGGCGTTGAGGTCGGGCATTTTCAGCTGTGCGATTTCCCGCACATCCTTCATCGTCACCTTGGCCACCTTGTTCTTGTTCGGCTCGCCCGATCCCTTGGCGATGTTGGCCGCCTTCTTGAGCAGGATGGCCGCAGGCGGCGTCTTGGTCACGAAGGAGTAGGTACGGTCGGCGTACACCGTAACCACCACGGGGATGATCAACCCCTCCTGCTTGGCCGTCTTCGCGTTGAACGCCTTGCAGAAATCCATGATATTGAGCCCGTGGGGCCCCAGGGCCGACCCTACCGGCGGCGCGGGGGTCGCCTTTCCCGCCGCGACCTGCAGTTTGATATTTGCCACAATCTTTTTAGCCATCGAACAACTCCATCGAGCGGGTTCCGAATAACAACTTACGAACGACGAACAGGACCTGCCCCTTCGTAATTCGTCATTCGTAAACCGTCATTTTCAAGCCTTTTCCACCTGCTCGGTTTCCAGTTCCACCGGCGTCGCGCGCCCGAGGATGGTGAGCATCACCTTCAGCGTGTTGCGCTCGGGGTTCACGTCCTCGACCACGCCCGTAAAATCCTTGAACGGCCCGTCGTTGATCTTGACCGCCTCTCCGCGGTCGAAGCTGAACTTCGGCTTCGGCTGCTCCGCGGTGATCGAAACCCTGTTGACCACCTCGTTGATCTCCTCGTCGGTCAGAGGAGTGGGTTTCTTCCCCGTGCTGATAAAGCCCGTCACCTTCGGCGTGCCGCGCACGATGTGCCAGGCCTGGTCGGTCATGTCCATTTCCACCAGGATGTACCCGGGAAACGTCAGTTTGGTGCTGATGACCTTCTTGCCGCCCTTCATCTCCACCACGTCTTCCGTGGGGATCAGAATCTGCCCGACGCAATCCCCAAGGTCGTACGCCTGGATCCGGTTCATGAGGCTTTCCGCCACCTTGCGTTCATATCCGGAGTAGGTGTGAATGATGTACCACTTTTTCGTACTATCCATACATCCGTTTCAAGGTTGTGCCGACAGCGCACTGAAAATGCAGGTCCTTCCGCCTTCGACGGCGGGATTCCCTACAAGAAGGATGAACTGAGAATGTAATTCATCCCGGTTCGGACAAAAAGGTCCACGATAAAGAGAAAGAGCCCGAAGAAAAACACCGACACGATGACCACGATGGTGGTCCCGGTCACTTCCCGCCGACCCGGCCACGAAACGTTATTCAGCTCTTTCCGCGTTTCCTTGAGGAACTCGACGATGCCGCGAAACCGGGCCCCCAACCTGGAAAAAAATTGTTTCATTCGCTTGACTCCGCAGACGTTCAGCCGACGATAACGATTCCGACGCCCGGAGCACCGGACCGGATCTGGCAGGCCAGGAGGGACTCGAACCCCCAACATGCGGTTTTGGAGACCGCCGCTCTACCAATTCGAGCTACTGGCCTGTATGTCCGATCCGGTCGCCCGGAGCCTCACCGCGTTTCCTTGTGCGGCGTGTGTACACGGCAGTGGTTGCAGAACTTCTTGAGCTCCAACCGCTCCGTGGTGGTCTTCTTGTTCTTGGTCGACGTATAATTACGGCGCTTGCACTTGGTACACTCAAACGTGATGATATCTCGCATGGCTGCCTCGGATTATTCCAGAATATCCGAAATGGTGCCGGCGCCCACGGTCCTGCCGCCTTCGCGGATCGCGAACCGCAAACCCTTTTCCATCGCTATCGGGGTGATCAGCTTGATGGTCAGGTGGACGTTGTCCCCCGGCATCACCATCTCCGTCCCCTCCGGAAGCTCCGCCACTCCCGTCACGTCCGTCGTCCGGAAGTAAAACTGCGGCCGGTACCCGTTGAAAAACGGCGTGTGCCGTCCCCCCTCTTCCTTCGTCAATACGTACGCCTGCGCCTTGAAATGCGTGTGCGGCGTGATGCTCCCGGGCGCCGCGATCACCTGTCCGCGCTCCACGTCCTTCTTGTCCGTCCCGCGCAGCAGCAGACCCACGTTGTCCCCGGCCATCCCCTCGTCCAGCAGCTTCCGGAACATCTCCACGCCCGTCACCACGCGCTTCACCGTCGGCTTGATCCCGATGATCTCGATCTCGTCCCCGACGTGCACCTTCCCGCGCTCGATCCTCCCCGTCGCCACCGTCCCGCGACCGGAAATCGTGAAAATGTCTTCCACCGGCATCAGAAACGGCTTCTCGATCTCGCGCGCCGGCTGCGGCAGGTACTCGTCCACCGCCTTCATCAGCTCCGCGATCTGCTTCTCCGCCTCCGCGTCCCCCTCGATCGCCTTCAGCGCGCTCCCGCGCACGATCGGCGTGTCGTCCCCGGGGAACTCGTAGAACGTCAGCAGTTCCCGCACTTCCAGTTCCACCAGGTCCAGCAGCTCCGGGTCGTCCACCATGTCGCACTTGTTCAAAAACACCAGCACGTACGGCAC
>CAZWXG010000156.1:0-5323 GCA_964637825.1 uncultured Acidobacteriota bacterium | reverse complement strand
GAACGAACGGGGAAAACCCCGGTTCACCGGGGGCGGAGCGTGATCCTCACCCCTCCCTTTAACTCCGGGTTCTGAATAAACGAGGCACGCGCCGGGAGGGCGAGCAGGGACGCGACCTCCGCGAGCCGCCGCTCGAGCTTCTGCCCGTCGGCCGGCCCCAAATCCGCCGGGATCTCCACCTGGGCCCGCACCTGCGGGTAGCGCTGGAGCGTTTCCTGGATTTCCCGGAGTCCCGGCGCCTGGTCCGGCCGGATCCCGCCCCCGGCCCGCGGGAAATCGAACCTCGCGGGAACATGGTGGAACTCGAGCCTCTCCGGCTCGAGCCCCATCCGGTCCTCCATCAGCCGGGCCAGCAGCTCCCGCGCATCCCCGGACAGGGGGGATTCGGACAGATACTCGATCCTGAAGGAAGGGGGAGCCCCGTCCAGGGCGAGCTCGGCGCTGGCACGCACGACGGCGATCGTTTCGGGCAGCGCCATCGCCCCTAGCTCCGCGGCGACGGCATCGCGGAGGTCCCGGGCCATTTCCGGGACGCCCGGGCCGTAGGGCACGGAGTCGGGAGCCGGCGGCGCCAGCATGCCCATCAGCTTGCGCCCCTCGCCGATGTCGCTCAGGCTCTGCACGAGGTCGAGCCGGGCCTCGACCCCCGTCCGGTCGGCCACCCGCTCCTCGAAGCGCCGGATGTCGGCCGAGGTGAACAGGGCGTTGGTCGCCACCTGGACGCGGACGAAAATCTCCTCCTCCCCGATGGTGGACACCGAGTTGATGATGGCGGAACGTCCCGGCTGGTCGAACATCTTTTCCACGACCGACACCGCCTGCCGGGCCCGGAATTCCCGGCTCAGCTGGTCCAACGCCATCTGCAGGGGAATGACCAGGGCGAGCAGAAAGACGACGATGACCATCAGCCGGGCGCGCGTGCTCCCGGCCCGCCCGATCAGGATCCCGAGCCCGAGCCGCTCGAACAGGAACCGGACGAACGGCTGCTTCATCTCCCCGTGTTTCCGTGCCCCGACGGTCTCCAGGGAAGCCGCCGCGGGCATGCCCGTGGCGGCATAGACCAACGCGGCCCCCAGGATGGCGGCAAAGAAGTTGGCGATGAACAGCAGGGTCGCCCCCCGGAAGATCTCGGTACTGAATTCCCGGCCCAGGCCGAAACCGAGAACGGCCAGCGGCGGCATCAGGGCGAGCCCCAGCAGCGCCCCCGGGAAATAGCGCAGCAGCCGCTTCCGGCCGAAGGTCAGGGCGGCTCCCGCCATGCCGGAAAAGAGCGCGACCAGGAAATCGAGGATCGTGGGCCGGGTGCGGGACGCGATCTCGGCCGTAACGGCGTTGAACGGGAGCAGTTCACTGAACAGGGCGGAGAGCGCAGCGACCAGGAGAACGACAAGCAGCAGCTTCCACAGAAGCCTCAGCAGGAGGTAGATATCCCCCGCCGCCAGGGCTAGGCCTGCGGCCAGGACGGGCCAGGCGATCGGCACGATCAGGGCCGCCCCGATGATGATGGAACTCTGATTCAGCACCAGGCCGAGCGCCGTCAGTACCGACGCCAGCAGGATCTGCACCCAGAAGATCGAGGGGGCCATCGAGGCGTTCTGCATCGCATGGAGGTACTGCTGCTCCCTCTCCTCGGGCCGGATCCCCAGAAGCCGCATCACCTGTTCCGTGAAGGAGAACGGCTTCCCCCGGGCGCCATCCTCTCCCGCCCCCCGATGCGGCGTCTCCTCCAGGACCGTCACCGCCGCATCGGGCACGGGACCGTCCCCGGCGGCCTCGGCGGGTTCCCGCCCTCCTGCGGAGATCCGCGCCGGTTCCTCCGCCGCCGGTAACGGCGCCGCCGCCGGTGACGGCGCCGCCGCTCTTTCCCGCCCGAGCCGCCTCTCGGCGAAGATCACCCCCCCGGTCATGTGAATGTTGCTCACCACGATCACGATAAAGGCATAAATCGGAAAGAGCTCGGCCCCGGGGATCCCCAGTTGGACGGGAAGAAAAGCCATGACCGCCGTCGCAAGCCCCCGGGGGAGCATGGAGAGCACCATCTGCCGCTCTCCGGCCGTATAGGCCCCTTTCCTGAGGACGGCGCGCACCGCCAGGTACCTGGCGCCGAAGAGGAGGAGGGCCATGGCGACGCCGGAGAGGGCGATGGCGGGGGTCAGGGCGCTGAAATCGAGCAGCAGGCCCAGGTAGACGAAAAAGAAGGTCCGGATCAGAAAGGACAGTTCCTCCGTGATGTTCTTCATGAACGCCTGGAGTACGAACTGTTCGGCACGGATATCGATGCCGAAAAAATACCGGACCTGCGGGCCGACCCGGTCGGCGACCACGTGCATGTTCTCGAGAATCATCCCGAACATGAGGACCGCGAAAGCCGCGCTGCCCCCCAGTTCCTCGACCCCGAAATAGAGCAGGAACACAAACCCGAGGGTCAGCATGTAGGCGAGCGGCTCTTTCCCCATCCAGCCGATCAGCCTCGCCCACAGGGCCCCGGCCACCGAAGAGACGACGAAGGCCACCGCGATGGACAGGAAGAGTGCGAGGGCGATCCCGGGGACGCTCTGCTTCCCGGTCGCGTAGGCGTCGAGGAGGAACAGGACGGCAACGATCAACAGCACGTCCCCGAGCGCCGACTCGAGTTTCAGGAGGGTCCGGATCTCCTGCCGGACGCTGAGACCGGAGACCAGCGGAATGATGATGGCGGGGCTGGCGGCGCCCAGAAGCGAGGCCAGCAGCAGGGAGTGGATCACCGGCATCCCGAGCCCGAAAAAGGCAAGCGCCCCCACGGCAAGAAACGAAATGAGAAAACTGAGCAGGGCGAGGATGGAGGCTTTGGGCGCCTGGGTTCGGACGCTCGATACATCCAGGCCCAGTCCCCCCTCGAAAAGGATGATGAGCAGCGCGAGGGTCCCGAAAAAAGGGGCGATGGCGACCAGGGAATCGGACGTCACCCATCCGGTGACGGGGCCCAGGACGATGCCGATCCCGATCAGCAGCAGGACGCTGGGAATCTTCGTGACCCTGAAGAGAAGGTGGGCGAGGAATCCGACCAGGATCACCCCGCCGATGAAAGCGAATGCCACGGCCACCGTCATAGAAATCCCCCGGGTATGGGGCTAACATAACACGGTTTCCGCCGGGGCCGAAATCGCCAACTTTTGTTTCGTATTCCGATCGTTCATGTTACCTTGTACCTTTATCCCGGGCCCTTACCCCGGCGGCGTTGCAGCCCGCGGCGGGAGCGCCCGTTCCGGCAAATGGAATTCCTATGGCCCGCAGATTTTTTTCCCTGAAATCCGCCCTCATCCCCGCCCTGTTCCTGGCCCTGTTCGTCCCCGATCTCCTGGCGTCGGGCGCGGTGGTCCACGAGGACCCCGTCGCCCCGCTGCTGCTGGCCCTGATCCTCATCCTCGCGACGGCGAAGGGGGCGGGCGAGCTTTTCGAGCGGCTTCACATGCCGGCGGTGCTCGGGGAACTCGTCGGCGGCATCGTCCTGGGCAACCTGGTCCTCATCAACCCCGCGTGGAGCTTCTTCGAACCGCTGCGCGCCCAGGTGATGGAAGTCCACTGGGCCGTGATCATCGACGGCCTGGCGCGCCTCGGCGTCATCATCCTCCTGTTCGAGGTCGGGCTGGAGTCGACCGTGAAGGGGATGATGAAGGTAGGGACCTCCTCCCTGGTCGTTGCCGTCGTCGGGGTCGTCGCCCCGTTCATCCTGGGGTACGGCGTCAGCTGGATGTTCATCCGCGAAGTGCCGGCCCAGATCGCGGCGAACATGCCCCCCGGCTTCAGCATCCACTACATCCACCTGTTCGTGGGGAGCGTGCTGTGCGCCACCAGCGTCGGGATCACGGCCAGGGTGTTCCAGGACCTGGGACGGCTCCACACCCGCGAGGCGCAGATCATCCTCGGCGCCGCGGTCATCGACGACGTGCTGGGGCTGATCGTGCTCGCCGTCGTCTCGAGCGTCATCGCCGCCGCCCAGGTGGGACAGTCGATCCAGCTGGGATCCATCATCCGGCTGATCGCGATCGCCGTCCTCTTCCTCGGCGGGGCCCTGACCGTCGGGACTTTCGTCATCCCCCGGATGATGAAGCTGCTGGCGAGGCTGCGCACGTCCGGGGTCATGCTCCTCTCCTCGCTGCTGCTCGCTTTTCTGCTCTCCTACCTGGCGGGGCTGGCGGGACTGGCCGGCATCGTCGGCGCTTTTGCCGCGGGGCTGCTGCTGGAAAAGGTCCATTTCCGGGAATTCCGGGAGGACATCGACATCTTCCACCTGATCAAGCCGATCTCCGCCGTCCTGGTCCCGGTCTTTTTCGTCCAGATGGGAATCCAGGTGCACCTGGAGAGTTTCGCCGACCTGTCCGTCCTGGGGATCGCCGCCGGTCTCACGGCGGCCGCCGTGATCGGCAAACAGGCGTGCGCCTGGGGCGCGCTGGGAGGGGGGCTGAACCGCCTGAGCATCGGCATCGGCATGATTCCCCGGGGCGAGGTCGGGCTCATCTTCGCCAGCATCGGCCGGAGCCTGAAGGTCGTGGACGGCCCCACCTTCTCGGCCATCGTCATCATGGTCATCGTCACCACCCTGGTGACGCCCCCCCTGCTGAAGCTCGTGCTCTCCCGGGGCGTCGCGCCGACGGAACGGTTCGGAGCGGAGGACGGCCATGAGTGACGCCGGGGCCGGCGTTCCCTCGCGCAGGGACATGTTGAGAGTCGCCGTCGCGTGCCTGGCGCTGCCCGGCGTGACCGCCCGGATCTCGGCCGCCGCCGGCCTGCGGATCAGCGACCGGCTGAGCCCCCTGAACGGCAAGCGTCCGCGCCGACCCTACACGCGCTACATCATCCTCCACACCACGGAGGGGGAGGAAAAGGGCTCCCTCAACAAGCTGGTGCGGTACGGGGAGGCGCACTATTTCGTCTCCCTTTCCGGCGAGGTGGTCCGCGTCATCGACAAGGCCAAGATCGCCCGCCACACCGGCAGGAGCATGTGGGAGGGGCACAGCACCATCGACAACCACTCGATCGGGATCGAGGTCTGCGGCTACCACAACCGGGACATCACCCCCGCCCAGGCCGACGCCCTGCGGGAGCTGTTGCGGCAGTTGAAGGGCCTCTACGACATCCCCGACGAGCGCGTCCTGACCCACTCCATGGTGGCCTACGGACGCCCGAACCGTTTTCACAACGACAACCACCGCGGGCGCAAGCGCTGCGGGATGATTTTCGCCCGCCCTGAAATCCGCGCGCGCCTGGGGCTCCAGGGGGCGCCCGCCGGGGATCCCGACGTGCGGGCCGGGAGGCTGAAGGTCGCGGACCCGGAACTGTACGG
>CAZWXG010000155.1:0-5366 GCA_964637825.1 uncultured Acidobacteriota bacterium | reverse complement strand
GGACCCTGGCCAACCCCGTCTACCCCGCCGACGCCCCCGTCCCGGCCTCGAGGCTCAGGAAGAAGTAGGGCCTCCGCCCCGGCCCTGTCCCGCTGGAAACCGAAAGAGGCTACGGGATATTACATTAAGGGACAATAAATGACATAATCACCCTTTTTGGGGGGCGTGGATATGTCTCGATGGGCGGTCCGGAGAGGGGCTCTGTTCTTTCTGTTTGCGGCTTGGGTCTGTCCCGGGCCGGTCTTCGGCGGTGAGGGGCGACTGTCGCTGGTGGGGATGGGGCCGGGAGATCCCGACCTGGCGACCGTCAGGGCCCTCAGCCGGGTGCGGGAAGCCGATATCGTCTATACCCTGAGCCCCGATCTCCTGGAGCGCTTCGAAGCGGAGTTCAAGGGGAAAGACGTCCGGAACCTCTCCGGTTCGGGCGTGACCCGGCATCATGCCCGCTCGGATCGGAACGACGCCCTCGCCGGGAAGGCCTCGGCGCCGGCCGGGGGGGGGGAGACGCGCGCGGGGCTCATTCGCGAAGTGAAACGCGCCCTGGGCGAGGGGAAGAAGATCGTTTTCGTCGACAGCGGCGACCCGCTGATCTACGGCCCCTGGGTCTGGCTCCTCGGGGAGTTCGGAGACTCCGGCATGGAGGTCGTGCCGGGCGTCAGCTCCTTCAACGCGGGGCTCGCCGCCCTGCGGCGCGACCCCACCTGGTCCCCCGAAACCCACACCATCATCCTGACCACCGACCGGGCGCGGAGCGGAGACAGGCTGGAGGAACTGGCCGCGCACCGCTGCAGCCTGGTCCTGTTCACCCACAAAACGGAATTTCCGGAGATGATGCGCAAGCTCGGGACCCGGTATCCGGCGGCGACCCCGGTCGCCGTGGTTTTCTATGCCGGTTACAAAGGGCGGGAGTCGGTGGTCCGCGGCACCCTCGAGACCATCGTGCCGCTGATGGGGGACAGGGACCTGCCGCTCGAACACATCGTTTTCGTCGGGGATTTCCTCGACTATCGCCTGGAGGGGGAGTGATGAAGGGATGGATGTCTGCCGGGATGGTTCTGGCGGTGCTGCTCGCGTTTTTGCCGGTCCGGGAGGGGTGGGGGGCCGAATGCGCCACCTGCCACCAGGCCCGGGGGGTAGAGGAGCGGGTGGCCGATCTCGATCCGATCCGGATCCGGACAGACGAGGGGATCCGGAGCATCACCCTCGGTGAGGCCTACAGGTTCCACGGCCACTCCTGCCCGGGGCTGATCCTCACCTTCCGGGCGGCGCAGCACGGCATCCGGCTCCTGTTCGGCGAGGAGGTTCCCGACCGGAAGGACCTCGAGATCCTGACCCGGGCATCGCTGGCCGGGGGGTTCGATCTCCTCGACCTCCTCATGATCGGCGAGGGGCGGAAAGCCCCGACGCGGCCCCCAGCGGGAATGGCGCGCGACCGGGACCTGATCGCCTTCACCTTCATCCGGAAATCGACCCGGACGGCGGTGGATGTCCGGATGAAGCCGGAGCACTACCCGGAGGATTTCTTCGCCTACAAGAAGAAGCAGGCTGACAGCACGCTCACTCCCGCGGAGTGGGAGGTGCTCCACGGCTACATCAAGGGGATGATCCTCGATTTTCCCACCCTCTCCCTGCAACGCCTCTTCGGCGAACCTCGTCCCTACCCCCTCCTCGCCTGGGGAGGGGCGCTCCCGGCCCACGAGCGTGCGGCCCCGCCGGCTCCGGAGTACGGGCAGATCGTGGTGGCCACGGGAAGCCCGTACGAACTGGGGCTGGTCGACGAACTCGCCCGGGAGTTTTCGGCCAGGCACGGGGGCGCGGTCCGGTGCATCAAGACCCCGACCGGACCGGGTCTCGATCTGGGCCGGAACGGGCTGGCTCACATCACGATCGGTCACGAAGAGGAGGCCACGGCCCGCTTCGCCGCGGAGGGGCACGCGGCCCGCAGGGACGACCTGATGCACAACTACACCGTCATCGTCGGGCCGCTCGGCGACCCGGCGGGGATCGACGGAGCCCGCGACCTCGGGGAGGCGCACCGGAGGATCTTCCGCGCCGGGGCCCCCTACCTGTCCCGGGGTGACGGGGGCGGCATGGACCTGCTGGAGCGGAAGACCTGGGAATCCCTGGGCCTCGACCCCGCGGGATCCGGCTGGTACGCGACCAGCGGCCGGTTCATGCTCGATTCGCTCCTCGATGCCGATGCGCGCGGGCAATACCACATGCTCGATTCCTCGACCTGGGCCATGCACAAGGCGAAAACGAAAAACCTCCGGCTCCTCGTCCTGGGCCCGCCCAACCGCTACGAGATCTGCCTGGTGAGCGCGAAGAAACACCCCCACCTCTCCTACAACGGGGAGCTGGCAGAAGCCTTCTACGAGTTTCTCACCGGGGAGGAGGGGCAGCGAGTGATCGCCCGATTCGGCGTCGGGCAATACGGCGAACCGCTCTACCACCCGGCGCGCAGCGGGGCGGGGGGGGAGGCCGAAGGCGCGTCCGGGCAAAAGAATTGACGCCCGCGGCGGGGCGGCATAATCTGGGATCATGAGCGAACCCCGGCACACCAACGCCCTGATCCACGAGACCAGCCCCTACCTCCTGCAGCACGCCCACAACCCGGTGGACTGGTACCCCTGGGGGCCGGAGGCCCTCCGGAAGGCGAAGGAGGAGGACAAGCCCATCCTCCTGAGCGTCGGCTACTCCGCCTGCCACTGGTGCCACGTGATGGAGCGGGAGTCGTTCGAGGACGAAGAGACCGCCCGGGTGATGAACGCCTGCTTCGTCAACATCAAGGTCGACCGGGAGGAGCGGCCGGACCTGGACGCCATCTACATGACGGCGGTGCAGCTGATGACGGGGCGCGGCGGCTGGCCCATGACCGTCTTCCTGACGCCGGACCAGAAGCCTTTCTTTTGCGGCACCTATTTCCCGAAGGAGGACCGGCATGGCCTCCCCGGCTTCCGCCGGGTCCTGGCCGGCGTCGCCAACGCCTACGGGGAGAAGCGGCACAAGGTCCTCGGAGACGCGGACGCCGTTACCGCGGCGCTGGCGGCTTCGCTCCAGGGCGGCGGGGAAGGGGGGGGCGCTCCCGCCCTGGACGCCGCGCTCCTCGGGCGGGCGGCCGCCGCGATCGCCGAGGGCTACGACCCGGTCGACGGCGGGTTCGGCGGGGCCCCCAAATTCCCCCCCTCCATGGCCCTCGGCTTCCTGATGCGCGCGGCCGTGAGGGAGGGGAACCGCCGGTACCTGGACATCGTCGGCCACACCCTCGCGCGCATGGCTGCGGGCGGCATCTGCGACCAGCTGGGGGGCGGGTTCCACCGCTATTCGGTGGACGCCCATTGGCTCGTCCCCCATTTTGAAAAGATGCTCTACGACAACGCCCTGCTCGGCCGCGCCTACCTCGAGGCTCACCTGCTGACGGGCGACCCCACCCACCGCAGGGTGTGCGAGGAGACGCTCGACTACGTCGTGCGCGAGATGACCTCGCCCGAGGGGGGGTTTTATTCTTCCCAGGACGCCGACAGCGAAGGGGAGGAGGGGGCGTTCTTCGTCTGGACGGAGGGGGAGATCCGGTCCCTGCTCGGGGAGGAGGACGCCCGGCTCTTCGGCCTCTATTACGGGGTGACGCCGGGCGGCAATTTCGAGGGGAAGAACATCCTTCATGTCCCCCGTCCGGCGGCGGAGGCGGCCCGGGCGGCCGGGGTCACGGAGGAGAGGTTGGCGGAGGCGGTGGCCAGGGGGCGGCGGCTGCTCCTGGCCGCGCGGGAGGGGCGGGTGAAACCGGGGCGCGACGAGAAGGTCCTCACCGCCTGGAACGGACTGATGCTGCGCACCTTCGCCGAAGCCGGCGCGGCCCTCGGGCGCGCGGATTACGGGCGGGTCGCGGAACGCAACGCCCGGTTCCTGCTGTCGACCCTGTGCGGAAGGGAAGGGGTGCGGAGAAGCTACAAGGACGGGCGCGCGCGCTTCGACGGCTGCCTGGAGGATTACGCCTGCCTGGTGGACGGCCTGATCTCGCTCTACGAAGCCACCTTCGATCCCGGCTGGGTCCGGGAAGCGGCGCGGCTGGCCGGGGAGATGGCCGACCGGTTCTGGGACGGGGCCGCCGGCGGGTTTTTCTTTACGGCGCGGGACCACGAGACACTGATTCACCGCCCCAAGGAGTTCTGGGACAACGCGACCCCTTCCGGCAATTCGGTCGCCGCCCTGGCGCTGCTCCGTCTCGGGGCCCTGACGGGGGAAGAGCGCTGGAGAGGGTACGCGGAGGCTATCCTCGAACTCAACGCCGGGCCGATCGCCCGGCACCCGGCCGCCTTCGGCCACCTGCTCGGCGCCCTCGATTTTCACCTCGGCCCCGTCCGGGAAATCGCCGTCGCGGGGGACCCGGGGGAGGCGTCCGCGCGGGAGATGCTGCGGGAGATCTTCGGGCGCTATCTCCCCAACAAGGCGGTGGCCTGCGGGGCGCACGGGGGGGTGGCGCTGCTCGAGGGGAGGCCCGGCGTGCCGGGGGCGGCGACGGCCTGGGTCTGCGAGGGCTCGACCTGCCTCGAGCCGGCCGCCACGGCGGAGGAACTGGGGGAGCGGCTCGGGCCGCCGCCCCGATTTTGACAAGAAAACCCTTTCAACCGTTTCCGAAGCCTTTATAATTCATAGCGACAGTCTGGACCATCAAGGAAACGGGGCCGGGATGGAAGCGGTTTCCCGAAGAGCCCCATCGGCCGGCCCGCGCGGCTCAACGAACAAGGAGGTTAGGCGATGAAAGGCAATGCGGAAGTACTCAAGGGCTTGAACGAGGCGCTGAGCGACGAGTTGACCGCCATCAACCAGTATTTCGTCCATGCGGAAATGTTCGAAAACTGGGGCTACGGGAAGCTTTCGGCGCTGAGCAAGAAGCAGTCGATCGACGAGATGAAGCACGCGGAAGCGCTGATCGAGCGCATCCTGTTCCTCGAGGGAACGCCGGATATGAAGACCTCGAGCCTCACCATCGGCAAGACCGTTCCCGAGATGCTGGCCAACGACCTGAAGCTCGAACTCGGGGCCGTGGAGACCTACAACCGGCTGGTGAAAATGGCCTGCGCCAACAACGACCACGGGTCGGAACAACTGTTCAAGAAGCTGCTCCAGGACGAGGAAGCGCACCTGGACAAGCTGGAAGAGCAGGAAGACGGGATCCGGGACATGGGACTGCAGGTGTACCTGAGCGTTCAGATGTAGCCGGGTGTTCCCGGTGCCATGCCGGCGGTCCGCGGCGGGAGGTCCCGCCCGGACCGCCGTTGTCGGGTTTCCCGGGAATGGCGATGGCCGGCTTTCAAGCGCTTTCATGCGGGGATACGATGACGAAGGAACAGGAAGAACAGGGTTTC
>CAZWXG010000154.1:0-5420 GCA_964637825.1 uncultured Acidobacteriota bacterium | reverse complement strand
TCGTGGTTGGCCCACCGGGCGTAGAGGCCCGTGATCCGGGCGATGTCCTCCGGGCGGCGCCAGATCAGGCCGTGGGAAGGGGCGATCATGTCGAGGTCGAGCCCCCCGACCGCCTCGAGCGCCTTCACCACCTGGTTGCCGTAGGGAAGCACGATGTTGCCGTAGTACTTGGCCGCCTGGGCGTCGACGATGCCGGCGGGGACCTCGTCGGCGAAGCGCTCGTGCGAGGCGTAGTGCTGGCCGAAGGCGTCGTTGGGGAAGAGGGTCCGGTCGGTCTCCGAATACGTGACCATCGAATCGGGCCAGTGGACCATGGGCGTCATCACGAAGCGCAGGCGCCGGGAACCGATGTCGAGGGTGTCGCCCCCCTGGACCACCCGGAGGCGCCAGTCGCGCTTGTAGTGGCGCCTCAGTTCCTCCGCCCCCTTGGGGGAGCAGACCACTTCGGCTTCGGGGCAGCACTCGAGCAGCCGGTCGATCGCGCCGGAGTGGTCCATTTCGGTGTGGTTCGAAATGATGTAGCGGATCTCGCGGGGGTCGATGACCTCCCGGATGCGGCCGAGCATCTCCGCGAAGCTGTCGTGCTTGACGGTGTCGACGAGGGTGGGCAGCTCGTCCTTGAGGAGATAGGCGTTGTACGTCGTCCCCGCCGGGGTGGAATAGCCGTGAAACACCCGCAGGTTCCAGTCGATGGCCCCCGTCCAGAAAACACCCTCTCTGATCTCCAGCATGCTCCTGCCTCCTTCCCTAATCGACGGCCGTGAACTGGTCCATGGAAGCCCCGCAGTCGGGGCAGACCCAGTCTTCGGGCAGGGACTCGAACGGCGTCCCGGGCTCGACCCCGTTTTCGGGGTCCCCTGCGGCGGGGTCGTAGATGTAGCCGCACGGCTCGCAGCGATACTTCTTCATGGTCGGTGTCCTTTCCTACTGTTTCATCAGGGCCCGCGTCCCGCCCCGCATCCCCTCGAGCGTCAGCTCGTGCATGGGGAACACCTGCCCGATCATCCGGGTGGTGGGGACGCTCGACCACCACTGGCGCGGTTCCGGGTTCAGCCAGATGACCTTCCGGAATCGTTTCCGGATGTCCCGGAGCCATTCTATCCCGGGGCGGTCGTTGCGGTACCAGAAATCGATCGCCCCGTTGGGGCTCATCAGTTCGGCCGGGGCCATGTAAGCGTCCCCGACCAGGATGACGCGGGTATCGCGGTCGGTCTGATCCAGGACCTTGCGCGTGGCGACCGGCGTCATCTGCGCGATGTCGGTATAGAGCTCCTGGTACACGCAGTTGTGGAAATAGTAAAATTTCAGGTTCTTGACGAGGTCCCGGGCGGCCGAAAAGAGCCGGCTGACCAGCTCCGCGTGGGGCGTCATCGTCCCGCCCGCGTCCATCAGGAGCATGAGCTTGATCCGCTTGCGCCGCGCCCGCTCCCAGATGAACTCGAGCTCCCCGGCGTTGCGGCAGGTGGCCTGCACGGTGCCGTCCACGTCCAGGGAGTCCTTCGGCCCCTCCCGGACGATCTGGCGCATGTAGCCGAGGACGGTCTTGATGGCCCGGGTGTCGAGCGCCACGTCGTCCCGGTAGTTCCGGAAGCTGCGCTTTTCCGCGATCTGGACCGCCCGCCGGTGGCGGCTGACACCCTGGCCGATCCGGACCCCGGCGGGGTTGTACCCCCAGGCGCCGAAGGGGGAGCGCCCCTTGACGCCGATGGCCCGGTTCCCCCCCACGTGCTCCTCGTCGTCCTGGTTGCGCAGCCGGTCGAGGAAACGCTCGCGCACTTCTTCGAGATCGAGCTCCTCCACCAGCCGCTTTTCCTCCTCCGTCAGCTCGAGCGGCGGCAGCTGGGCCAGGCGCTCCGCGATCCTCGCGATCAGCTCGTCGCCCGATTCGATGTGCCCGAAACATTCGAGGAAGGCCTGGTCGAAGCGGTCGAAATGCCCCTCGGTCTTGACCAGGATCGCGCGCGCGAGATGGTAGAAGCGGGTGAGCGAGCTGTCGGCCAGGTTTTTTCCCAGCGCTTCCTGCAGGAGCATCCACTCGTTGAAGGTCACCGGGATCCCGTGCCGCCTCAGGGCGCGGAAGAGGTTGATGAACATTCCCCGTCTCCTGTCAGCGCGTCACGTTCGCGAGGTCTTCCTCGGTTTTCAGGAGCACGCCCAGGAACGGGAGGCGCCGGGCGAGTTCCCGTTCGTCGATCCCGCCGGCGACGATGGCCTGGACCCAGTCGAGCAGCTCGCTGGTCGAGGGACGCTTCTTCAGGTCGCGCCGCTCGCGCACCTGGTAGAAGCGGGCCACGACCTGGGACAGGAGTTTCGGTTCGAGGTCGGGGTAGTGGACCCGGGCGATCCGCTCCATCATCTCCGGATCGGGAAACTCGATGTAGTGAAAGAGGCAGCGGCGCAGGAAGGCGTCGGGGAGCTCCTTTTCGCTGTTGCTCGTGATCATCACGATGGGGCGGTGCCGGGCGCTGAAGTGGTCCCCGGTCTCGACGACGTCGAACTCCATCTGGTCGAGCTCGTACAGCAGGTCGTTGGGGAACTCCAGGTCGGCCTTGTCGATCTCGTCGATCAAAAGCACCACCCGCTCCTCGGATCGCAGCGCCTCCCCCAGCCTGCCGAAGCGGATGTACTGGCGGATGTCCGAAACATCCTTGTCGTGGAAGCGCGAGTCGTTCAGCCGCTGCACGGTGTCGTAGACGTAGAGCCCCTCGGTCGCCTTGGTGGTCGATTTGATGTTCCAGCGGATGAGGCCGAGGCCGAGGTCCTCGGCGATCACCTGGGCCAGTTCGGTCTTGCCGGTGCCGGGTTCCCCCTTGAGCAGCAGGGGGCGCCCGAGAACGATGGCGGCGTTGACGATCTCCTTGAGGGAGTCGCTGAGGATGTAACTGCCGGTCCCTTTGAATCGGTTCATGAACCCCTTTTCCTTGTGATCGATGGTCAAACGCGCGCGGCCAGAGGCACGCGGGGACAGTGTACCACGGGCGGTCAGGGCCGCCGGGCCAGGATCCGCTCGGCCAGCAGCCGGTGGGGGTTGTCGAGCAGCTGCCCCCCGACCGTCGTCAGCGCCTTCCCCCGCTGCTCCGCCGCGTCCAGTTCGGCCAGGGTGCGTTCGGCCCAGGCGATCTCCCCCGGCGTCACGTCGAAGATGCGGTTGATGATGGCCGCCTGCTCGGGGTGGAGCGCGCTCTTGCCGTCGAACCCGAGGCGGCGCGCGTGGGCCGCCTCCCGCCTGAGGATGTCCTGGTTGCGGACATCGAAGCAGGGGGCGTCGATGGCGTCGACGCCCGCGGCGCGGGCCGCCAGCACGATCATCTCGAGCGCCAGGAGGAGTTCCCGGCGGTCGTCCCCCGGCTGGCAGCGCACGTCGGCGACATAGTCGGCGGAACCGAAGACCAGGGAAGCCACCCGCGGGGCGGCCGCGATGTCGGGGGCGGAGAGCACCCCGCGCGCCGACTCGATCATGGCGTGAATCCGGACGCTCCCCGCCTCGAGACCCGCCTGCGCCTCCAGGCCGGCGATCGCGGCGGCCGCGCTCTCGACCTCCCGCGCGCTTTCGACCTTCGGCAGGCAGACGCCGTGGGGCCGGGCGGCGACGACGGCCTCGAGGTCCCGGCGCCCGGTCGCGGTTTCGGGCGAGTTGACCCTCACCACCACCTCGTGGGACCCGAAATCGATGTCCCCCAGGGCGCGGACGACGTTACCCCTGGCCTCCTCCTTCATGGCGGAGGCGACCCCGTCCTCGAGGTTGAGCAGAAGCAGGTCGGCGGCGGAGGACGCCGACTTTTCGAGCATCTTCCGGCTGTCGCCGGGGACATAGAGCAGGCTGCGTCGCATTTTCGTTTTCATTCCCGGACTCCTTCCTGGGCATATTATCAGGGGCCGGGAGCGAAAGTACAACAGGGAGGACGCGGTTCAGGCCGGGCCGCCGGGAGCCGCCGCGAAGAGCAGGTAGACGTGGTAGCAGGAAAGGAGGAGGTAGGCCCCGAGGCAGAGGCGGGCGGCATACCGGCCCAAAACCCACTCCTTGTGGACGAGGATCAGGGCCATCGGGACGACGGTCATGGCCAGTTTCACCGCGAAGAACGCGGTCATCCCCGCCTCGCTGATCACCGCGTTCATCAGGGGGTTCCACTCCTGGGCCGAACCGCGCACGAGGTGCATCCGGGTGAGGAGGGCGTCGACGAGCGAAAGGGCGCAGACGGACAGGGCGATGCCCCAGGTCCCGGAGTCGTAGAGATCGACGTAGGCCCCCCGGTCGGTCGCGCGCCGCCCCCGGCTCCTTCTCCTGCGGGCTTTCGCCTGCAGCCAGACCCTGAGCGACGGGGCGTCGCGCCGGTCGCGCCCCGACCGCCGTTCCGGCTTCCTCATTCCCGTGTCGGGATCGATGAATTCCCCCATCCCCCGTACCTCCCCCGGCGGCAGAGGGCCGCCCATCGGCTCCCCTATCGGCAAAAAGCGCGCCCGGGTTCACTCCCGTCCGGCGAGCGCCATCCGGATCTCCCCGAACACCTCCGGGTCCTGCTCGCGGTCCCGGGCCGTCTCCAGCAGCCGCCGCCCTTCGGCGCACGGGAGCCGCCCCAGGGCCCAGGCCGCGTGCGCCCTTACGAGCGCGCTCCGGTCCCGGAGGGCCGCCCCGAGGGGGACCGCGGCGCCGGCGGCGCCCGAATTGCCGAGGGCGACGACGGCGTTGCGCACCAGGCGGTCACGCCCGATCCTCCCGATGGGGCTCGAGCCGAAGCGGGCGGCAAACCCCTCCGCCGTCAGGGCGACCAGCCCCGGGAGGTCGAAACCCTCGTCCGCCCCCTCCGCCCGACCGGCAGCGGAGTTGCAGGGGCAGGCGTCCTGGCAGGCGTCGCACCCGAAGACCCGGTTTCCCAGGAGCGGCCTCAGGGCGCGCGGGATGCTGCCGCGCAGTTCGATCGTGAGATAGGAAAGGCAGCGCCGGGCGTCGAGCACCCGGGGCGCGACGATGGCCCCGGTCGGGCAGGCGCCGAAGCAGAGGGCGCAGTCGCCGCAGCCGTCCGCTGCCGGGGTATCCGCCTGGAGCTCGAGATCGACGAGGAGAACGCCGAGGTTGAACCACGACCCCCGCTCCCGGGTGACGAGGAGCGCATGCTTCCCGATCCAGCCCAGGCCCGAGCGCGCGCCCCAGGGCTTTTCCAGGACCGGCCCGGCGTCCACGTACCCCTTCCCCCGGGCGGAAGGGACTTCCTTCTGGATGAAATCGAGGAGGCGGGCAAGGCGGTCCCCGACCACCGCGTGGTAATCGTCCCCGAGGGCGTAGCGGGCGATCCGGCCCCGGAGAGGCCCCCGGTCCGCGGGGAGGGGCGCAGGATGGGCCATCGCCGCCACGATCACGCTGCGGGCGCCGGGCAGGACGAGGCGCGGGTCGAGCCGCTCCGCCTGGCGGCGCTCGAGGTAGC
>CAZWXG010000153.1:4485-5560 GCA_964637825.1 uncultured Acidobacteriota bacterium | reverse complement strand
GGCGCAGGGGAAATCGGACGTTCCACGAAAAGGAGGGACCATGTATCGCAAAATCGAGGACTTCATCGGTGCCTGGGAAACCGAATCGGGATTGACCCAAAAGCTGCTCGACGCGCTCACCGACGCCTCGCTCGGGCAGGCGGTGGCGGACGGGCACCGCACGCTGGGCCGCATCGCGTGGCACATCGTGACCACGATTCCGGAGATGATGGCCAAAACGGGGCTCGGGCTGGAAGCGGTGAAGGCGGACGCGCCGGTACCGGCGACGGCCGCGGCCATCAGGGAGGCGTACGCGGCGGCGACGGCCGAGCTGCTTGAGCGGGTGAAGGCCGGCTGGAACGACCAGACCCTGGCGGTCGAGGACGAGATGTACGGGGAAAAGTGGGCCCGCGGGAGCAGCGCGCGCGTTCTCATTGATCACCAGACGCACCACCGGGGCCAGATGACGGTCCTGATGCGCCAGGCGGGGCTCCGGGTGCCCGGGGTCTATGGGCCGGCGAAAGAGGAATGGGCCGATTTCGGCGCCCCCGCGCCGGAGGTGTGACCGAAAATCCTCCGCGGCCCGGGCAACGGTTCAGGACAGCCTGGATCTGACCTTGTGCCAGGACTCGGTGATCAGGAAACTCTCGTCCATGTCGGCGACCATCCGTTCGAACTTCCCGATCGGGACGGAGAAGGTCAGGGTGTCGGGGTCGACCCCGGGACGGGCCGAGACGTCGAACATCCCCAGCACCGCGCGCGGGTGATCGGACGCGGCTTCGAGCAGGGGGTACTGGACGATGGTACTGCAGCCGGCCCCCATGGGGCAGAAGACGGCCTGGTTGGTCGGCTCGTCGTAATTGGCGAGCGTAAACAACCCGGAGAGAACATCGGGCTTCGCGAAGAAGACGACTACCTCGGGCCGGTCGGTCTCGTCGAGCGCGTCCCAGCGCTTGAAGACGATGGTTCGGGCCGGGGCGGTGAAGGCGGGGGCCCGGGCGAGCCACTCTTTCACGAGTTCGGGCGATTTCTTGTACCGCTCCCCCTCGAGCTTTCCCTCGATCCCGCACGACAGGAAGAATTCAAAGTTCGGCAT
>CAZWXG010000153.1:0-4385 GCA_964637825.1 uncultured Acidobacteriota bacterium | reverse complement strand
TGGACGCTGAGGTCGGTCCTGGCCATGGAGTACCTTCGGCCGCAGCGCGGGCACTCGATTTCGATCCGCGGGAGGTCGCCGAACAGCTCCCGGCGGTCGGGCTCCGGCATGCCGAGGATCATGTCGAGGATCATCTCATCCGAACAGCGGCACTCGTAGAACAGGACCACCTCGCCCAGTTCCTTGAGGCGCCCGGCGGCCGCCGCGGAATCGAAACATCGGATCACTCCGCCGGGCTCGATCGCCTCGACGATGTCGAACCGGCCGCCGGGGAGGGCGTGCACCAGGATGCCGTCCCCGTCCCCGGCGATCTCCAGGCGGGTCCTCGTCTGGTCCACTTCCGCGAAATACTGCTCGACCATGTCGCGCGGGCTCCGGGAGCGCGGGCGGAGGTGGCTCTGGGTCATCGGCAGGCCCGCTTTCTGGCGCTGGACCATGGTGGAGGCCCTGGAGGGTTCGGCCTCTCGCGCCCGCACGCACACCATCCCCTCCGGTTCGATCCCGGCGAAAAAGCCGGTATCCATCCCCTCGAAGGTGAGCGACCAGCCCCAGGACTCCCTTTCCGCAAGGGAGAGGGAGCCGAGCGCGGTAGCCGCAAGCAGTTCCCGGACCAGGGGCACGAGGGCCGGTCGGGGCGGCTCGATCCCGTGGCGCTCGTGATATTCTTTCATGCCGGCGAGCACGGGGGCGATGCTCCCGCGCACCACCAGGAGGTGGTTCTCCAGGTCCAGGGAGCGCTTGTAGAGTGCCAGGTGGTTCATGGAGCCTCCCCGATGAGTTCGGTCTTTTTGAGAAGGGTGGCCTCGCTGTATTTCATCATGAAGGTGTCTTCCTCGTACTCTCCCACGGTGCTGGTGTTTTCGCGCCCCGCGATGTTGTTCAGGATCAACCTGACGAAATTGACGCCGCACTCGTGGGCGTGGGGGTACCCGCCCCCGAAGCGGGGATTGACGTCGGTGATGAAGTACTCGTTCCCCGATTTCAGGAGGTCGAGGTCGACGACGCCCACCAGGCCGGACTTGCCGAGGAAAGCGGCGACCAGGTCGAAAAGCTGCTCGTCTCTGACCGAGCGGGATTTGTCCGTTTCCCCCGCCCGCATCCTGATTTTCTCCTTGGCGAAGATCGCCGCCGGCTTGCGCGACCGCAGGTCGACGTAGGCGTCCACCCCGAATTCCCGCCCGTCGATGAACTCCTCGATCATCAGGTCGTCGTGGAGGCGGAAGCAGAGGTCGACCTGCTCCCGGCACACGGCCCTGGCCGTGTTCTGGCTCGCGCTGCCGCGCCGCGGCTTGACCATCACCGGGTAGCGCACGACCCCCGCCTCCTCGTCGCGGTGGAACGTCTCCCGGTCCACGTAGCGCCGGACCACGCTGAAACCGTGGCGCTCCAGGAAGCGGGACATGGAATACTTGTCCAGGCACCGTTCGACTTCTCCGGTCCCCGAGACCAGGGGCACGGCGCCGGCTCTCAGGAAATCGCCCCGGTGTGCGGCCAGGACGCCCTGCTCGGGGTCGATGAGCGAAAGGACGCAGGTCACCCCGCACTCCCCGCAGATGGCCAGAAGGGTGTCCAGATAGCCCTCGGCGCCGACGGGGGGCACCACGAAGCTCCGGTCGGCGGCGTACAGGGCGGGCGCCAGGGGGCTGCAGTCGGTGGCAATCACCGTGCCGCGGCATCCCAGCTCTTTTTTGAAATACTCCACGATCCGGTTGCGGGTGCCGACGCTCAGGATCAGGATGTTGACGGGGTGGTTCATGGATGGCTCACACGCTCTGGATCCTGATGAAGTCCTCCGCGGCGGGCCGCCCCCTGACCACGACCCATTCCTGCCCCCGCCGCACCGCCACCAAGGGAAAGTGCTTGATGAACATCGGGGAAAGGCAGAGGGTATAGCCCCCGGTCCTGTGGTAGACGATGCGGTCCCCGACCGACAGCTCCGGGTGATCGCGGAGCACGAAGAGGCGGTCGAACTCCATGCAGGTGAAGCCCGAAATCACCTGGCGCTCGAGCGGCGGGCCCGCGGGCGGTTTTCGGCGCATCACCTCGAAGAAATAGCCGCTTTTCTGCATCAGGGGGTCGATGTGCACCCGGCTGCCGTCGGTGACGGCGAAGGTGTCGGCGGCGGTGCGTTTCACGTCCGTCACCTCGGTCACGTAGGAGAAGGGGGAACTGACCAGGGAGGTTCCCGGCTCCACCACCAGGGTTGTCCTTTCGGGGTCGAACCGGCGGCCCAGCTCCGCGGCGATCTCCCGGAAATATTCCTCGAAGGAGGGCTTGTCCGGGAGGCCCCCGAAAAAGCCGCCCCCCAGGTTGACGGTGGAGAGGTCCAGGGAGTGGGCCGCGGCGATTTCGCCGGCCGCCCGGGCCAGGGCCCGGTAGACCGCGAGGCTCCGGGTCCTGGAGCTGATGTGAAGGTGCAGACCCTCCAGGCGGACCCGATTCAAGCCGCGGATGAAGGCGACGGCCTTGCCCAACTCCCCGTTTTCGTGGCAGAAGCCGAAGCGGCTCCCCTGCGTCCCCAGGGCGAATTCGCCGGGGCAACGGGCTTCCAGGTCGATGTTGGCCCGGATGCCGACCGCGAACCGACCGCTGCCGGCGCGGTCCAGTTCCTTCAGCCAGAGGAGTTCCTGCCCGGAATCCACGTTCACGAAGACGCCGCGGGTGACGGCTTCGAGAAAGGTCTCCCTGCTCTTGCAGGGGCCGTTGTAGAGGATCCTCTCATGGGGGTATCCCATGGCCAGGGCCAGCCGGTACTCGTCGTCGGAGGCGGCCTCGGCGTGCAGCCCCCGGTCCCGGAAATAGGCGAGCAGCCAGGGGAGGGCGTTGGCCTTGAGGGAATAGGCCGCAATCGAACGGGGCCAGTGGGCCCCGAGCGCGGCCACGAACCGGTCCAGGTTCGAGGAGAGTTCCTCTTCGTCGATGAGAAAGCAGGGGGTGTCGATTCCGACCGGAAGCGGCCTGCCCGGGTTAATGTCCATGGCCGTTTTCCAGCTTCGGATGGGGAGGCGGCGCTTCCGGGGCGCCGGCCGTGCCGTAGCGGCCGAAACCCGGCTCCAGGCGGAGCCGGGCCCTCAATTCCCCCGGCGGCATGACTTCCTTTTCGCCGGCGGCGATGATCCGGTGGACCCGGCCGAGGAGGGATGCGTTGGTCGCCAGGGTGGTCCGGGCTTCGTCGTACCAGTAATTGTCTTCGAGGCCCACCCGCACCCCCCAGCCCATGGCGACGGCCAGGGAGTTCACGCTCAGCTGGGGCCCGCCCACCGCGCCGAGGGAGAAGAGGGTGCCCGCGGGGAAATCCCGGACCATGCAGCCGATATGGAGCAGGTCGGCCTGCGCGCAGGCGATGTTGCCCAGGATCAGGTTGGCGTAATAGGGGGGGGCGAGCAGCTCCTTTTTGACCAGGTATCCGAAATAATTGACCATCCCGAGGTCGAAGAGTTCGAGCTCGGGCCGGATGCCGCGTTCCTTCATCATCCCGGCAAGGGCCAGGATCACGGACGGTTCGTTGACGCTGGCCGTCCTGTTGAAATTCAGGGAACTCAGGGTGAGGCTGGCCATATCGGGTTTCAGGGGGCCGTCGAGCGCCAGCACATCCGCGCGGGCGGCCAGGGTGTTGTGCACGCGCCCCGAGGTGGACACGCAGATCACCAGCTCCGGGGCGAAAGCGCGGATGCCGGCGATCATCTCCCCGTAGATTTCCTTCCGATAGCCGGGGGTCTCATCGTCGTTCCGGGCATGCAGGTGCACCATGGAAATGCCCAGGCGGCAGGCGGCCTCGACGTCCCGGACGATTTCCGCGGGGGAGATCGGCACGTGGGGGGTCTCCCGTTTCCGGGGGAGCATCCCGGTGGGGGTGAAATTCACGATGATCCCGCCCGTCACAGCTTCACCCCCAGTCCTTCCTCCCGGTGGTAGCCGAGGACACGGGTGGGATGCCCCACGTTCTTCGAGAAGGGCTCCGTATCCCTGAGGACGAGGCCGCCGGCGCCCACCAGGCTTTCCTCCGCGATCCTCACGCCGTTGCGGATGGTCGCGCCGATGCCGATGTAGCAGTTGTTCTCCATGAGGCACTGGCCGCCGATCCTGCAGCCGGGGGTGATCACGTTGCGGTCTCCCAGGCGGAAATCATGCCCGAGGTAGACCTGCTGCCGGATGGTGTTGCAGCGGCCGAGCTTTCCCCCGGCCCCCAGGAAAACCTGTTCGCAGATGAAATTGTTCTCCCCCATCTCCACCCCGGGGGACACGATGGCCGAGGGGCTGACATAGTTCCGCAGGCGGTAGCCCAGGGCCTTGGCCTTCCGGTAGAGGCCGTCCCGGTGGCGCATGTCGCCATAGGAGGCGGTCAGGACGATCATGTCGTGGGAATGGGGCGGGCAGTGCCGGGC
>CAZWXG010000152.1:0-5600 GCA_964637825.1 uncultured Acidobacteriota bacterium | reverse complement strand
TCGCCGCGGAGATGGTCAAGGTGCGCCGCGGGGGCGGCGCCCGCTCGTTGAGCGACTAGAGCACGCCGATCAGCTTCCAGTACCCGAAGCTGAGCACCAGCGCCACCAGGACCATCGCACCGTAGACGCTGGCGAGCCGTGCGCGCTGACCGGCGCTGAACGCCTGGCCCGACGTCATGCCCTCCCCCATGGCCACCCAGAAATTCTGGTGGGAGAGCCAGAAGGGGGAGGTCGCCAGCAGGAGCGGGGCGACCAGCACGAGGGGGGGGATGGCGTCGGCGCCGATGACCTCCGCCACGGGCAGAAAGAGAACGGGAATCGCGATGAAGCCCGTCGGGTCGAAAAAGCGCAGCAGCAGGAAGGCGAGCGCCGCCACCAGCAGCACGACCAGCGGGCTCCCCGCCAGGGCTTCCGCCACGGGAACGATGTAGCCGGTCAGCCAGTCGGTGATCCGGTATTCCTGGATGATGTTGGCCAGTCCGAAGATCCCCCCGAGAAACAGGAGCAGCGTCCAGGAGACCCCGCCGCCGATGTCCTCGTCCCTCAGGATTCCGGCCAGCGCGAGAACGGCCATCCCGAACATCCCGGCCAGGAAGCTGGGCATGTGGTGCACGCGGTCGCTGGCCCAGAAGGCGATGGACAGGACGACCACGGCGGCCGTGATCCATTCCGCGCGCGAAACCGGTCCGAGAGCCTTGAGCCGGTCCCGGGCAAAGGAAGGGGATGCCGCGAGGCGCTTTTCGGGCCGGAGCACCAGCGGGTTGACCGCCAGCACCAGGCCGCACAGCAGGAGCGTCGGGACCGCCATCACCCGGGCGTATTCGAGAAACACCATCGGGATCTGCCGGGTCTGGAAAACCGATTCCACGAAGGGCCCGAACAGGGACCCGTAAAGGAGGGCGGTCCCCGGGATGACGGCCATTTCGATCGAGGTCAGCATGATCAGGGCACAGCCGCGGCTGCGGGGCGCGAGTCCGAGCGACTGCACCAGCGCCCACGCGATCGGCACCATGATGGCCGTGCGCACGGTCATCGAGGGGATGCCCAGGGCCAGGACCGACCCGATGACGAAAAGGGCCGCCAGGATCCCGGGGTAGGTCCCCGGGAAGAGGGTCAGCACGTAATAGGAGAGCCTCCCGGCCAGCCCCGTCCGCTGCATGGCGCACCCGTAGTAGAGGACGCAGAGGAGGATCCAGAACTGGGGGCTGGAGAAACCGCTCAGGACCAGCTGCGGCTGCACCCCGACGGCCACCATGAGTCCCATCATGAGAACGGAGGCGACGCCGTTGTTCATGGGCTGGAAAAGCCAGAGGGCGATCGCCAGGGCGGATACGGCCAGCACCGACTGGGCGGCGGCGCCCAGGCCGGCGGGGGTGGGGAGGAAGACGATGACGAGGGCCGCGGCGACGGCCGCGGCGATGCCAATCCACCGGGAAGGATTCATTGCGGTCCTTTAAGGAAAATCATGACTATAAATTTTGCGCTCGGTCCTTGTCAAGGAAGCCGCCGCGACCGACAATGAACCCTTTGCGGCCGGCGCCGGACGCGCCGCCGGGGAGGAACGGGATGGGAGAGGGGCGCAACATCGTTCTCTGCGGGTTCATGGCGACGGGAAAAACGTCGGTGGGGCGGCGGCTGGCGCAGTTGGCCGGGTACCGCTTCCTCGATCTCGACGCGGAGATCGAGAAGGAGGAGGGGGTGAGCATCCCCGAGATTTTCGCCTCCCGCGGGGAGCCGGCGTTCCGCGCCCTGGAAACGGCCATGGTGGAGCGCGTCGCGGGGGAGACCGGTCTCGTCATCGCCACGGGCGGGGGCACCATCGTCAACCCGCACAACCTGGATCGGCTCCGGAGCTCGGGGGTGATCGTCACCCTGACCGCCGATGTCCCGACCATCCTGGAGCGTGCCGGGAGCGGGGAGGACCGGCCGATGCTGCGGGCCGACGACCGGGAGCGACGGGTCCGGGCGCTGCTGTCCGAGCGGGCCCCGGCATACGCGCGGGCCGATATCACCCTGGACACCTCGCGGGCGGGGATCGAGGAGGCGGCGCGGCGCCTTCTGGACCTGCTCCGGGAGCGGGGCCTCCCGCTGCCGGAACCGGGGGAACCTCAGGACTGACCGCGCTCCCCCTCGCGCCGGTCCGCGAGCAGGCCGAGCAGGGCGTCGAGGGCGGCGGCGTAGCCGCGCCACCCCAGCCCCGCGACGGTGCCCGTCACCACCGGCGCGATCACGGAGATCCTGCGGAATTCCTCCCGCGCGTGCACGTTGGAGAGATGCACCTCGACGGCCGGCAGCCGGACGGCGGCCAGGGCGTCGCGCAGGGCATAGGAATAATGGGTATAGGCCCCCGGGTTGATGACAATGCCGTCGGCCCAGAGCCGGGCGTCGTGGATCGCGTCGATCAGCGCCCCCTCGCTGTTCGACTGCAGCGCCCGCACTTCGGCCCCCCGCTCCCCGGCGAGGCGCTCGATCCGCGCGTTGATCTCCTCGAGCTTCACGTTTCCGTAGTGAGCCGGCTCCCGGTCCCCGAGCAGGTTCAGGTTCGGGCCGTGGATCAGCAGTATCCGGTACGCCACTGTGCCTCCTTCCCCCATGGGCCTATTCCATCCCGACCAGGATCTTCCCCTCGTGGCCCGAAGCCGCCAGCCGGAGCGCATCCCCGAGCGACGCGAAGGGGAAGGTCTGCGTGACGACGCGGGCCGGGTTCAGGACCCCGGAAGCGACCCGCTCGATCGCGTGCCGGAAATCCCCGGGGTGGTCGTAAATCATCGAGGTCAGGACCTGGACCCCTTCCCGTACCAGCCGCATCGGGGAAAAACTCGCCGGCGCGGAGGAGAGCCCGAGCAGGACCGCCACGGACCCCCGCGGCGCCGCGGCAAGCGCCAGTTCCACCGTCGCGGCCGCCCCCGCGCACTCGAACACGGCCGTGACCCCCTCGCGCTCCCAGAGCGCGGCGGCATCCTCGCCCCCGGAGGCGATGGCGGCCCCCATCCCCAGGGCCATCTCGCGTTTGTGCGGGATCCGGTCGTGGGCGATGACCCTGATCCCCTCTGCCGCGGCGGAGTGGATCAGGAGCAGGCCGACCACGCCGCACCCGATCACGGCCACCGTGTCCCCTTTCCCCGCGCCCGACCGGAGCAGGCCGTGGAGCGACACGGTCAGGGGCTCGATCGTGACCGCGTCCCGGTCGGAGACCCCGTCGGGGATCCTCCAGACGAACTCCGCGGGGGCCGTGGCGAACTCCGAAAAGCAGCCCGGCAGGTTCACCCCCATGCTCCCCTTATGGGCGCAGACGGCCCCCCTTCCCCGACGGCACAGGGGGCACTCGCCGCAGGGGTAGTTGGGCTCGACGATCACCCGGTCCCCGACCCGCAGCTTCCCGACCCCGGCGCCTGCGGCCGCCACCCGGCCCATGACTTCGTGCCCGAGGATGAAGGGGTACGGCGCCGCCCGGCGCCCCTGGAAAATGGAGATGTCCGTCCCGCAGATTCCGGCCAGCGCAGTCCGTATCCGCACCTCTCCGTCCCCGAGCGGCGGCGGGTCGACCTCCCGGATCTCGATCTGCTCCGGACTCACCAAAAGGGCTGCCTTCATGCGCTTTCTCCCGGCTGAAATTCCGCATTCCAGCCTACCACAGGAGCGGGATTTTCCCCATCCTCGAATTGGGACCCGGAGCGGGGGCGCGCGCGCCGGCGGCGGGCGGAGGGGGGGAAAAATATGCGGCGTGCCCCGCCGATCCATGCTACTATGGAGCCGGTTTTGACGACAGGACAGTTCAATCGCTGGAGGATGACAAGCAATGGCCCTAAAGATTACGGATACCTGCATCAGCTGCGGCGCGTGCCAGCCGGAATGCCCCAACGAGGCGATTTTCGCGGGCGGCGAGGATTATGAATTCGAGGGCAAGACGATTCCGGCCCTTTCCCAGGACTTCTACTATATCGCTCCTGAAAAGTGCACCGAATGCAAGGGCGTCCATGACGAACCGATGTGCGCGTCGGTATGTCCGACCGATTCCTGCGTGAAGGAATAGGCGGCCCCCCGGGCCGGACCCTGGACGGCAGGGAGACCCGGAAATCTGCGGATCGGCATGAGCCCGCGGCGTCAGCCCCCAAGCCTGGCGCCGCGGGCTTTTTTCTCACCCCCAAGCCCGGAACGCCGCGGCGCGTTTTCCTTCACCCTCCCCGGAAACCGTGCCGATAGGTACTAATACGCAGTCCCCTTTGGCCGTTATTACGCATACGACATTGAGTGTTTTGGCGGATTGATCGCGGGGCCGAAGAGACGTTGAATAGGCCTGGGACCGGACAACCGAGCGGGGAACTCCTCCCCGCCCCGGGCTTCCGTTCAAAATCGCCAATCGACCGGCGGGAAAGAGAGGGGGCATGACCAACTGCAGCTTCCGCAACCTGGTGCTTCTGCTCGACCATAAACTGGACCTCGACGGGAAACTGGAGGTCCTGGAACATCTCGACCGGTGCCCCATCTGCCGCGACGCGATCTACCAGATCGCGCGCGACCGGGACGAAGCCCTGTTCCTCCCCCAGCCCCGCAGCGTCGAAAAGATCGTGGCCTGAAAAGAAAACCGGGACGTCCCACACGTTTCCCATTTTCTCAAAGCAGCAAAGATCACCCTGCCTTCGCTACAGGCGCGAAACGGGTGGGATGTAAGATCGGCACGGATTCGGCCCCGGCGGGCGCAAGAGCCGCGCACGTCACTCCTCAAAAGGATCTCGCTTCTTGCAGCAGTCGTTCAGGACGCTCCCTGACGTCCCGGTTTTCCGGCCATCCTACCTGTATTGTCTCGCGGGCCGTCCCCTTCTCCGCGGGAAAAGAATGCGCCCCGTCATCCGCTCCAGCTCCCTTATGTAGGCCTCATCCCCGCAGGGCCGACCGCTCTTGGTGCAATCGCGGAGGAATTTCAGCTCGCTCCGGTCGACCCCGGCCTGGAGCCACGGGGACCAGTCCGCAGGGGACGGGGCCTCGGCCGGGAGCGGCGAAAGGAGCGGATCCTCGCACAGGCCGCAATGGGCCGGAGCGCTGGACCAGGGATACTCCTCCGCCATCGCCACCATTCCCGCACGCACCGGATTGAGTTCCACGTACCGCAGCGCGGTCCAGAAATGAGACGGGCCCAGAACCGCCGAATAATAGCGCCCTTGCCACAACCGGCCGCTCAAACCGTACTTTCCGTTGAAATAGGTGGCATAGGGGCCAAGCAGGTCGCGCATGGCCAGCGCCAGCGAGGCCTCCTCCATCGGTATGCACAACTGGTGTTCGTGATTGGTCATGAGGTTGTAGCCCAGGTGCAGCAGGCCATGATGCTCTGAAACCTGTGCCAGCATGCGGAGAAACACCCGCCGGTCGTCATCGTCGAGAAAGACGTTCATGCGATGGTTGCCGCGTTGAATGACATGGTGCGGCACTCCCGGCACCACCAGCCTCTTGAATCTTGGCATCGCTCCTCCTTATCCGGGCTCGGAGCAGGGTGATCCATGCTCCCGGACCCGGGGAAATGGGTAAACGTGTGGGACGTCCCTGTTTTTATCCGATGTTCCGGTCGAGCGTCCGGTACTGGATCGCCTCGGCGACGTGGCGCG
>CAZWXG010000151.1:0-5613 GCA_964637825.1 uncultured Acidobacteriota bacterium | reverse complement strand
GGCTGCAGGATGTTGCCCAGGATGGCCCGGACGCCGTGCAGGTGGGCGACGAGATAGGGTTCGCGCGCCAGGACGACGCCCCCGAGCAGATCGCTGAAACCCGACAGGTACTTGGTGGCGGAGTACACCACCAGGTCGGCGCCGTGCAGGAGCGGATGCTGAAACGCCGGACCGAGGAAGGTGTTGTCGACCGCCACGAGGGGGGCGTCGGGATGCTGTTTCGCCTCTTCGGAGGCGGCCGCGATGTCGGTCATGGTCAGAATGGGGTTGGCCGGGGTCTCGATGAAGATCAGCTTCAGCCCCGAGGCCCCGCGGATGGCCCGGCGCATGCCGGCGGTGTCCCCGGCGCGCACCGGGATGCCGCGAAAGCCCAGCGGCTGCAGGATGTGGTGGATCAGGTGGTACGTGCCGCCGTACAACGGCGTCGTATAGAGGAAGCTGCTCCCCTGCGGACAGAAGGTGAAGAACAGGGTCGATATGGCCGCCATGCCGGAATTGAACACCGCCGCCGCCCCGGCCGAGGGTTCCAGCGGCACCACCTGGTCTTCCAGGATCTCGGCGTTGGGATGCGACAGGCGGGCGTAGATCAGGTCGATGTTTTCCCCCTCCTCCGGCTGCGCCTGGCCCAGGGCGACGGCAAACGCCCTTTCGGCCGATTCCGGCGAGGAGAACACATAGGTGGAGGAGCGGAACACCGCCGGGCGCGCCGATCCGACCGAAAGGGCCGGATCGAATCCCCGCGTCAGGACTGCCGTGGGCGGACGGACCACATACGTCGGTTTCCTGGTTTTCATGGGCTAGGCTCCCATCGCGAAAGAGTCCAAAGCAAGGGGCGGATCCCGGATCGATCGAATCCGAGGTCGCCGGTCGATTCGCCGGCATCCGCCCGATCCAGAGCATGCCTTCAGGATACCGTCTCGGGGTCCCAAAAGAAATGGTTCGCCCCGGGACCGGGCCGGTTCCTTCGATGGCTCGATTTTCCGGTACAGATAGGAAATAAAAAGCTGGAGGCGACAGTTTACATATAATGCAAATTCCATTAGAATCGGCGGACCTGGCCATCAGGGAATCACATCGAAAATCGGGAGACATAAGATGATAAAGCCGGTGGATTTTCCCGGAATGTTCAAAACGCTCACGGCAGGATTGTGCCTGTTGTCCATCCAGTTCCTATCAGGCTGTTCGAACTCCCCGCGCAATCCCGTGCCCTCGGTCTCCGGCCTTTCGCCTTCCAGCATCATGGTTGGCGATCCCTCTTTCTCCCTGCAGGTGACAGGCAGCGGCTTCATCTCCGGGTCCACCGTGCGCTGGAACGGCACGAACCAGCCGACCGACTTTGTCAGCGCCACACAACTTACGGCTTCCATCGCAGCCGATACGATCGCCGTCAATGGATTGGCGAAGGTGAGCGTTTTCAATCCAGGTCCCGGGGGTGGGAGTTCGGGCACGTCGGGTTTCAGTGTCCAAAATCCGTTTCCCTCGATCGCCGGCCTGGCGCCCGAAAACACCACGGTGGGCGCCCCGGCCTTTACCCTGCGGGTCACCGGAACCGGCTTCGTCCGCAATTCCACGGTGCGCTGGAACGGCAGCAACCGGGCGACCACGTTTGTCAGCGATACGCAGCTGGACGCCTCGATTACCGCGGGGGATGCCGCATCGGCCGGCACCGTGGCGATAACGGTATCAAATCCCGCTCCCGGCGGAGGGGTCGCCAGCGGCGTCAGCTTTGCCGTCAATGGCATCTCCCGTTTGTCGCCCGAAGATGCCCTCGCCGGAGGCCCGGGTTTCATCCTGCACGTAAGAGGCGCCGGCTTTGACCCGGGCTCCGTCGTGCGCTGGAACGGCGGCAACCGGGTGACCACTTTTATCAGCGATAGCTGGTTGGATGCGGTGATTCCGGCTTCCGATACGGCGGCGACCGGCGTCGCCACCGTGACCGTTCTTTCGGAGGAAGGTGTCTCCAACGGCATCTCGTTCAGTGTGGAGAATCCCCTACCTGTGATGTCCGGCTTCTCACCGGGGAGTGTTCCGGCGGGCGGACCCGAGGTGACGGTCAGCATTCTGGGGAGCGGTTTTGTTCGGGATTCCAGGGTGATATCGAATGGATACAGCCATACGGCCCGCTTGGTAGACAGCGGCGAGCTTCAATTCACGGTCGCAGCGGCCGACATCGCCGCGGCGGGAGCTTCCTCGGTGATGGTGGTGAACCCGGCCCCGGGCGGTGGGAACTCCAATTCTCTCGATTTATATGCATATCTGCCGCTTCAGGCACAGGACCTTATCTACGATCCCTTTACCCGGCTAATCTACGCCTCGGTTTCGGGTGCGGCGGGAGCTGCCGGCAACTCGATTACGGAGATCGATCCCGAGGCCGGTACGATCGGGCGATCCTTCTTCATCGGAAGCGAGCCCGGAAAGCTGGCACTCTCGGACGATGGTAAATTTCTCTATGCGGCCCTGGACGGCAGTGCCGGCGTACGCCGATTCGACATGGCCACGCTCACCCCCGGCCTGCAATTTTCCCTGGGATCGGACGCTCGTCATGGACCGCGCTATGTGGAGGATATCGAGGTTCAACCCGGAAACGCCAACGTGGTCGCGGTGTCGCGAAAGTACCTGGGGGTCAGCCCGAGGCATGCCGGGGTCGCCATTTACGACGACGGCGTAGAGCGAACCCTGAGCACACCCGGTCATACCGGAAGCAACGTGATAGAATTTTCCGATTCGGCTTCGACACTATACGGCTATAACCAGGAAGCCGAGTTTGGATTCCGCCGGATGCTGGTGGATGCATCGGGCGTGGCCGTGAGCGACGTCACCAAAGCCCTGAGCCAGCGTTTCAATAACGAAATGGAGTATGACAACGGCCGGATCTATTTTTCGGCCGGAGAGGTCATCGATCCCGGGACCCTCAGCGTCATGGGAACCTATCCATTGCCGCTCAGTCATAATGTCCTGATAAAGCCTGACTCTTCCGCCGGCAGAACCTTCGTTCTTTTGGGTGGATCCGTATATGGATCAATGACCCTGTTGACTTACGATCAGAGCTCGTTTACAGCTCTCGGTACCGAAGAGATCGAGGGTATCTCTGGAATGTCCCACAGCCTTATTCGCTGGGGGACAAACGGCCTTGCCTTCCGCACCGATGGCGGCCAAGTCTACCTGATGCGCAGCAGCCTGCTCTCATTCAGCGCTGCATCGGGGAATCCGCCGTCCCTTCTCGCTCTCGGGGGAAACGCGAAAGCGGGAGGGGGCAACTTCATGCTTGCCATCCGGGGTACCGGGTTCCTCCCGGGGGCCGTGGTCCACTGGAACGGCAAGGAGCGCACCACGGTTTTCGTCAACGAGCGGGAGTTGAGGGCGGCGATTCCGGCCCGGGATATCGAGGAGGCGGGCCACGCTGAAATATCCGTAACCAACCCCGGCCCCGAGAAGTTCCGGTCCATCCCCCTATACCTGACTATCCAATGAGCGCAAGCCGCCCCATGGGAGCGTCTGCATGACCGGCGGATCCTCCAGCGGGGGTACAGGCTGCTGAAAAATGGGATTTTCAGCAGCCTGCAGGGGCCTGCGCCTAAAATCCCCCGCCGTGCGGGTTGTAGCGGATTGTTCCGGTCTGCGGATCGCGGGAGTAGCGCTTGAAGAATTCCCACGCGATCCTGCCGTATTCCGGGTAGAGCGCATGCTGGAGGTTCGTGGTATAGGAGAGGGCGACCATGGGGACGCCGCCGGCGTCGTTGAGATACCAGAGGTAGCTGTCGTATTCTCCGTTGAGCCGCACCCGCACCATGCGGTCGGCCTTGAACCCGTTCACCGGGTACGCCTCGAAATCGTACGCCGCTATCTTCTCCATCCCGTTGTAGCCGAGGAACAGGTTGAGCTGCGCCTGGTATCCGCCGGCGATGGTGCCCCGGGTCTGATCGAACGCGCCCCCCAGGTCGAAGGAGGAAGTGGTGAACATGACCGGCAGGTGGGCCTTCTGGAACTGCGCCACCTCCTCCGGGGTCCCGGTGTACGGGGCCGCCGCCATCGGGACCGCCGCGGCGAACAGGGACGGTTTTCCGTTGACGGCCCTCAGGGTCGCGGCCCCGCCCATGGAGTACCCGGTGACGTACACGCGCGCCGGGTCGAGCGCGGGATAGGTGGCGAGCATGTACTGCACCAGGGCGGGGAGGGATTCGGAAAGGACGGGGCCGATGTTCTGGTGCTCCGGTGCGACCATGGCGAAGCGCTCGCTGCCGGCCAGCGGCAGCAGGCCGATTTCCTCGATGAACTGCCGGGGGTCGTCCCCGCCTCCGTGGTTGGCGAGGATCAGGGGCACCGTTCTGGGCGGGGCGGTCTTTTGCACCACTTCATCGGGCAGGTATTCGAACCAGGTCTGCAGGTATTCGCCGCCCGGGGTCTTGATGCGGCTGAACCTGTCCTCGCTGCGGCCGATGACGCGAATGCCGTCCCGGGTGGCGCCGTTGATGACGGCGTTGCGTTCGCAGAGGGATAGCGGGGCCTGGTCCATGCTGTAGCCCTGGTAAGGGGTGGACGCGCTGTGAAGGCCCGGTCTCCCCACCGGCACGCGCATCGCGTTGATGAACAGGTCATAGTAGGCGTTTCGGATATGCCGGGCGATGTCCGGATTCCGGTCCCGGGCCACAACCACTCTCTTCAGCGGCAGGGACTGGTCGAAGAACGCCTCCACCTCCCCGGTTTTTTCATAGGCGTCCGTGTCGTTGGCTTTCCTGTAGGCTTCCACCACCCGGTCGGGCGCGTTCACCAGGTATACGGGGACGAGAGCGGCGACACCGCGACCGGTTTCCATGCTTCCATTGATCAGCAGCATCCCGGCGATCCTGCTGACGTAGTCGAGGGTCCCCGCGACGTAATTGTTCAGGTAGGCGGCTCCGCCGTTGATCCCGATGACATAGGTATAGCCGAAGCCGCCGAAATACTCGGCGTCGGAATACCTGGGCCCCCGCGCCCCGAACATCCCGGGCCCCGGGCCGGCCCCGGGGCCCGGCTTGCCTGCGGGCGCAGGGGGGGCGCCCAAAGCGGGTTTGGCGCCCGCTCCGGGAGCGCCGCCAAAGGCCGGCCCGGAGCTTTCCCCCGCCTTCTGGGCGAAGATGGCCGTCTGGAGGGCATAGTAGTATTTCTGGTCGTTAGGGCCGAACGCTTTCCCGTTGGCCGGGGTGACCAGGATGACGCTGCCGATCGCCTCGTCGATGATGCGGATCAACCCGAGGTCCTCGAGATATTTCCGGGCCGCGTCCTTGCCGGGGAAGGATCTCTCTGCAAACACGAGGAGGTTCGTGTTGATCCGGGCCGCGGCGCGTCCACCGTACAGGTTCGGCGACCGGTAGATGTAGGTGGTGTTGGCCGGGTAACCGTCCAGGACCGGGTGCGATTTGAAGGTTCCCCCGGCGTTCCCCTCGAGCGACGCGACGGCGACGGGACCGCTTACGCGGGCCTCTTCCAGGGTTTCAAAGGTCGCCGGGTTCTTCTGCCTGCCGGAGTAATCGAGCGCAAAGGCCGCGGCGGCCATAGCCATGGCTGCCATAGCCGTGGCTGCAAAGACCAACACAAGCAGACGCGCATTCTTCATCAACATGTCGGGGATCTCCT
>CAZWXG010000150.1:0-5625 GCA_964637825.1 uncultured Acidobacteriota bacterium | reverse complement strand
CGGTGAACCGCTCGTAGTGGCCCAGGTCGAGGTCGGTCTCGGCGCCGTCGTCGGTGACGAACACCTCGCCGTGCTGGAAGGGGCTCATCGTCCCCGGGTCCACGTTGATGTAGGGATCCAGCTTGAGAAAATTGATCCTGAACCCGCGCGCCTCGAGCAGCCGCCCGATGGAAGCGCTCGCGATTCCCTTCCCCAGAGAGGAAAGCACTCCGCCCGTGACAAAGATGTACTTCATGATCCTACCCCCGTGACCGCACGACCCTTCCGGGACCCCTTCCTGGAATGAAGATCGCAGATTAGCAACACGGACCGCTCCGTGCAAGCGCGGATCCTGAAAGCGGGCCGGCGGACCCCGCAGGTCCGCGTAACCCGCCGACGGGCACGGCGGGCGCTTTCGCCTGAGCTAGAAGTTGATCAGCTCGACGTCGCGCGTGTCCTTGACGTAGGGCTGATCCGCCTGCGGGTAACGATACTCCTTCCCCTCGAAATTCCGCAGGATGATCTCCTTCTCGTCGAACTGGACGACGTAGTCGGGCATCAGGGGGATCTTCCCCCCCCCGCCCGGGGCGTCGATGACAAACTGCGGCACGCCGAACCCCGTGGTGTAGCCCCGCAGGGACTGCATGATCTCCAGGCCCTTTTCCACCCGGGTCCGGAAATGGTTGGTGCCGCGCGTGAGGTCGGCCTGGTAGAGGTAATAGGGGCGCACCCTCATCATCAGCAGCTTGTGCATCAGCTCCTTGAGCACCAGGGGGTCGTCGTTGACCCCCTTCAGGAGCACGGTCTGGCAGCCGACCGGGATCCCGGCGTTGGCCAGGCGCTCGCACGCCTCCCGCGCCTGCGGCGTGATCTCCCTCGGGTGGTTGAAATGCGTGTTGATGAAGATGGGGTGGTACTTCTTGAGCATGTCGCAGAGCGCGTCGCTGATCCGGCTCGGCAGCACGCAGGGGAAGCGCGTGCCGATGCGGAGGATCTCGACGTGCGGGATGGCGCGCAACCGCGCGATGATCTGCTCCAGCTTGCGGTCGTTGACCATCAGCGGGTCGCCGCCCGAGAGGAGGATGTCGCGGATCTCGGGATGGCTCCGGATGTAGTCGATGCCCATCGCGATGGTCTTTTCGGTGATGGTGCTGGTGCGCCCCACCATCCGCTTGCGCGTGCAGAACCGGCAGTACATGGGGCACCGGTCGGTGATCAGCAGCAGCACGCGGTCGGGGTAGCGGTGCGTCAGGCGCGGCACCGGGCTGTCCTCCTCCTCGTGCAGCGGGTCCTCGGGGGCGCACTCGTCCATCATCTCCCGCATCGACGGCACCGACTGCATCCAGATCGGATCCCCTTTTTCCGCGATCAGGTTGTAGTAGTAGCGCGGGATGCGCATCGGGTAGTTCCGGCATACGGCGTCGATCTCCTCCGCATCCGCACCGAAATCCCTGGCGAGGGTTCCACCGCCCGTGACGCTGTTTCGCAGGTCAATCGTCCACTGCTCCATCCGTTCCATGAGTGAGATCTTCTCCCTGTCAGGAAAGCCGCTTGACGAAAATCAGCCTGTCATCCCCGACATCGTAGAAATCCGCTATGTGCGATGCTTCCTCGAATCCCAGGCTTCGATAGAATTCGATGGTCTTGCGGTACGACGATTTCGCCGAAGTCTCGGCCACCAGCAGCCGCCCCCCGGCCGCATCCAGGACCCGCTCCACGTGCCCGACGAGCGCGCGGCCGAAGCCGCGCCCCCGCGCCGCGCGCCGCGTCGCGATCCAGTAAAGGTCGAAGGTCCCCCGCGTCAGCGGCACGGGCCCCCAGCAGATGTAGGCCTGGATCCCCTCCGTCTCCCCCGACGCCACCGCGAACGCGTAATCGGTCTGGCCGGGATCGTCGAGGTAGAGGTCCACCAGTTCCAGGGCGCATTCCTTCTCCGCCGGGTTGAAGTTTTCGACCCCGTCGACGAGCCCGGCCACCTCTTCGCGGTCCTCCTTCGTCATCGGCCTGACCCGCACGGCGGGCCGCTGGTCAGAATGCATAGGTGGCCGGTTCGAGCCGGTCGCCGCGGGCGATGGCGCTTTCGCCGATGCCGAGGATGATGTCCGCATAGGAGAAGCCGGCCGCCCGCGCGGCCCCGGCAAAACCCGCCTGCGGGGAGAGGTCGGGGTTCGGGTTGACCTCGAGCACGTACACGGCGCCGGTCGAGTCGGTGCGCATGTCGACGCGGGCGTAATCCCGGCAGCCGACGGCGCGGTAACTGGCGAGCGCTATCGAGTCGATCCGTTCCTTCATCTCCTGTGCGATCCCGGCGGGACAGATGGGCGTGGTCCCGCCGAACTGGGCGCTCGTTTCGTCCCATTTCGCGCGGTAGCTGACGATCTTCGGTTCGTCCGCCGGCAGACGGGTGAAGTCGATCTCGGAGATCGCCAGCACCTGCGGCGCCTCCTCCCCGATCACCGAAACATTGAACTCGCGCCCGTCGAGGAACTCTTCGACCAGGGCCTCCTGGCGGTAGACGTCGTGGATGTAGCGCACCTGCCGCCGGACCTCGTCCGGTGTGGCGCAGACGGAATCGCCGTTGACGCCCAGGCTGGCGTCCTCGCGCCCGGGCTTGACGATCACGGGGAATTTCATGCCGGGGGGGAGATCGGGCGCCGACCCGGGGCGGCAGAGGACCCCCCGCGGAACGGGGATCCCCTCGGCCTCAAGCAGCTGTTTGACCCGGAACTTGTCCAGCGCGAGCCCCAGCGCGAAGGAGTCGGAGCCGGTGAAGGGGATCCCGAGAAGTTCCAGCAGCCCGGCGAAGGCCATCTCCATCCTGCCGTCGCCGTCGATCTCCTCGCACAGGTTGAAGGCGAACCTGGGCGCCAGCTCGAGCAGCCTGCGGATCAGGTCCGCGGTGACGCGCCCGACCGCGATCACCTCCGGCCGGTATCCCCCGCCCGCCAGGCTGCCCGCGATCGCCCCCACATCCTCGCGCGCCGTGGTGGAGGGATAGCTCTCCTCCCGGCTCCCCGCCTTCTCCGCCGTGGCGGCCGAGTTGTAGACGACGACGCAGTCACAGGTTTCCATCATGTCAACCCGCAGCGCTTGCACGCGATGTCCAGGACCTCGTTGATCAGCTGGGGGTAGCTCATGCCGGCCGCCCGCGCCGATTTGGGGAAACAGGAATTGTCCTCCGGCCGGGGCAGGACCCCGGGGAGAGGGTTGACCTCGAGAATATGGGGCCTGCCGGCGGCGTCCAGCCGCACGTCGATGCGGCACCAGTCACGGCAGCGCAGGACGCTGTAGGCGCGCAAACAGGCGCTTTCGATTTCCGCCCGCAGCGGCGGATCGATGCGTGCCGGGCAGGCGAAAATCTCCAGGGGATTCGAACTTTGATCCCAGATCCATTTGGCTTCGTAGGAGTAGATCGGGTTGACCCCTCCGGGGAGCGAATCGAAAAGGATTTCCACGAGCGGCAGCACCCGGGCTTCGGCTCCGTTGCCCAGGATGGAGGCGGTGAATTCCCGCCCCGGGAGGAATTCCTCCACCAGCGCGGGCTCCCGGTAGGTCTCGAGCAGCCACCCGACCCGCTCGCGCATCTCCGCGCGTGTGCGCACCAGCGAGTCGTTCCGGATGCCGATGCTCGATCCCTCGTAAAGCGGCTTGACCATCAGGGGGTAGCGGAGGCCGTCGGAATCGAAGTCCCGGGCCCCGGCCACGTAAAAGCGCGATACCGGCAGCCCGTGATAGGCCAGGATCTCCTTGGTGCGGGATTTGTCCAGGCAGGTGTTGAGCGTCAGCGGGTCGCTGGCGGTATAGGGTATCCCGAGGTGCTCCAGGATCGCGGGAATGAACCCTTCCCGGCAGGGTCCGACCGCCCCCTCGGCCATGTTGAAAACGATATCGGGCCGGGCCCTCAGCAGCTCCCCCCAGGGGTCCCCGCCGGCGTCGATCGGCACGACCTCGTGGCGCTCCTCCAGGGCCGACCGGACCGCGGCAATGGTCTCGGGGGCGTCCCATTCGGCCTGGGCGTCTGTCCGGATTGCCCCGCCTGCGCCGGCTTCCCCAGCGCCTTTGCCAACGCCTCCGCCCGGAGGTTCCTGGGGCTCTCCCTCGATGTCCTGTTTCAGGTTAAATGTTAAGCCTACTCGCATTACGCCCGACCTTTCGACCTTGGTATAAGGGAATCGGAAAAGCTTGTCAAGAAAATTTTCGAAATTTCCACAAGATACAGTGCCGGCATTTCTCGGAATCACAAAATCTGGGATCGTTGAGGGAGTACGGGGCACCTCCGGCGGCCTGAGAGCCCCCGCCCATCCGCCCCTTCCCCCTCGCGGCGGACGGGCATTTTCGACATCGAAATTGGTTTATACCTTCAGAATCGCTCATCGGAATATGAAAGTTATTTTCATAGTGCCCGAGTTGCGCTGGGAAGTTCCCCGCGCTCCCCGCCGGCGGTTTCGGGTATAATGGCCGGCGGAGTCGACCATGAAACCAGGAGTCCCCGGCATCCGCATCCTGCTCGCCCTCGGCTGGGGCGTCGTCTGCGTCCTGGCCGTCGCGGCCCCCCTCCTGCTGGCGCGCGGGGAGCCGGGCGCCCTCCCCATCTACTGGGGTTTTTCCTTCTTCTGCCACCAGCTGCCCGGGCGCTCCTTCACCCTGGCAGGACTCCCCCTGGCGGCGTGCCACCGCTGCGTGGGGATCTACCTGGGACTTTTCGCGGGCGCCGTGGCCCCCGCGCCCCGTTTCCCCGGGAGCGCGCGGGCCCGCCGCCGGTGGCTGCTGGCGGCCCTGCTTCCCGCGCTGGTCGACGCCGCGCTCGCCCGCGCCGGGCTCTGGCCCGGCTCGCCCTGGAGCCGCGCGGGCTCCGGCATTTTTTTAGGATATATGATATCGACCCTGCTGGTGCGTGCGCCCGCCGGATCTTCCGGACGGCGGCCGCGCGGCGCGCCCCGGCCCCTGGAGGGAGAATGTCCATGAATGCGGAAACGATGTGGAAACCGGCGCTGGCCGGCGGGGTGCTGCTGGGGGTCCTGTCGGCCCTCCCCGTCGTCGGCGCCCTCAACTGCTTCTGCTGCGCCTGGGCGGTCCTGGGAGGGGGGCTGGCGGCCCACCTGTACGTCAAGGCTTCCCCGGCCGTCGTCACCCTGGGCCGCGGGGCCGCGCTCGGCGCGCTCACGGGAGCGGTCGGCACCGCGGTCTACGCGCTGTTCTCCATCCCCCTGCATTTCCTGACCGGGGACGCGACCGCCCGCGTCATCGAAGAGATGCGCGCAAAGCTCGCCGGGATGCCCGACGTGCCCCCCGAGACCCTCAGGATGCTGGAGACCCTGACCTCGAGCGGGAACTTCCCCGCGCTCCTTTTCGTCTCCAGCCTGGCCCTCTCCCTGGTGCTCTACTGCCTGTTCGCCATGCTGGGGGGCGCCGTGGGGGTCGCGCTGCTGGAGAAGCGGGCGGTGGGCGCGACCGCGCCCCCTGCGCCCCCTTCCGACGGGGAGTGATCCGGTCCGGCGGGTTGTTCCGGCCGAGGCACCCGCGCCGGGCCGGGTGTCGCTAGAGCAGCGACAGCGGATCGATGTCCACGTGGACCTTCTCCGCGTGCCCCTTGCCCGGGGCCGGCTCGTCGAGGCAGCCGCCGAGCAGCCCCGCCCCGCCCGCGCC
>CAZWXG010000149.1:2926-5647 GCA_964637825.1 uncultured Acidobacteriota bacterium | reverse complement strand
ACCCCGCGCCGGAGCCACGCCTCCTCCTCCTCGAGCCGCCGGTCGAATTTTTCCCTCCCCAGCGCCTCGTTGGCCAGCCACTCTTCCTTCCGGCGCAGGAACTCGCCGTAGCCGCATTCCCAGGAGGTGAGCCTCCCCCGGTCGAGCTCCACGATCCGGCTGGCCAGGCGCTGCAGGAATTCCCGATCGTGGGTGACGGTCACCACGGTCCCCGCGTATTCCGCGAGGAAGCTTTCGAGCCAGGTGATCGCGCCAATGTCGAGGTGGTTGGTCGGCTCGTCCAGCAGCAGGAGTTCCGGCTGGGCCACCAGCGCCCGGGCCAGCAGAACCCGGCGGCGCCACCCGCCCGAGAGGGTGTCCACGATCGCGTCGGGGGGGAGCTCCAGGCGGGAGAGGATCGTCTCGACCCGCTGCTCGAGCCGCCACCCGTCCCTTTCCTCCAGTTCCTGGTGGAGGCGCCCCAGACGGTCGAGCAGGGACGGGTCCGTGCTCTCCGAAACCCGGACGGCGGCGTGGTGGTACTCGGCCGCCAGCCGCCCGAGATCGCCCAGCCCTTCGGCGACCGCGTCGAAGACGGGGCGCTCGTCCCCGAGCGCCGCATCCTGGTTCAAAAGGGCCGTCCTCATTCCGGGCTGCCGGTAGACCGACCCGGAATCGGGCCCCACGGATCCGGCGAGGATCGCGAGCAGGGTCGACTTACCCGTCCCGTTGCGCCCGAGGATGCAGACCCTCTCCCCCTCCTCGATCTGAAGCGAGGCAGCGTCCAGCAGCGGCAGGGAGCCGTAGGCGATCGAAATTCTGTCGAGCGTAACCAGTGCCATCCCCCAACATTACCATGAAGCCGTAACGCGGTTGTTTTCTTCTGCCCCGAAATTCCGTAAAATCCTCCCCTGACCCGGATCATTTCTGGGGGCGCATCACGAAGGGATGCATGCGGGAGTGGATGCAGGGCGCGCGCCGCGAGGATCCCGCCGACGCAATCGACGACAGGTCGATGAATCCGGCCGGGCGTGATGCCATCGACGGACCCCGCCGCACCAAGGCACCGGGGCTCCAATCACAGTCCTGGCCAGTGTAAAAGATTCAGCCGAAAGGGAAAACCGTGGATACGAAGGCGCGTATCAGAATCGTCCTGGCCCTGGCCTTCTGCCTGGCCGCGGCCGTACTTTCCGGCATCCTCCTGGGACAGCACCATGGAGAACCCTGGGCCACATCCACTGTGACGGAGCACTGCGGCAAAGGGGGATCGAGCGGGTGCGAGGACGTAGCGCGGAGCGCCTGGTCCACTCTCGCGGGGATGCCGATCGCGGCGCTGGGGCTTGCCTTTTACGCCTCCCTGGCCCTGCTCGGCTGCCTGGCCCTTTTCGCCCCGGCGGGGGTGCGGAAAGCCCTGATCGGTTCCATCCTCATCCCCTGTCTCATCCTGGGTCTGGCGTTCGACCTCTTTCTCCTCATGCTGCAGGCGTTCGCCATCCACGCCTGGTGCCCTTTCTGCATCGCTACCTACGTCCTCGCCCTGGCCGCCCTGCTGGTGCTCCTCCCCTTCCGCGGGAGCCTGAGGCGGATGCGGGCCGAATTCGCGTCTCCGGAGGGGAAGCTCGCGCTGGCAGGCTGGACGCTGGCCGCGGCGGCCGTCGTCCTCGCCGTCTGCTCCTTCAACGGGATGCTGGCGAGCCGGGCCGAGGCGCGCGCGGGCTCCCTGCTCGGCTCGGCAGCCCAAGGGCAGGAGGCGGAGGACGGGGACCCCGGCGATCCCTCCTACTGGCAGAGGCGGGCGCGGCGCTTGGAGGGCATCCTCGACGACCCGCGCCGGACGGAGGATTACTGGTCGGAAAAAGCGCTGCGGGAGTTCGACGAGGCGAAGGCGGAGGAGATCGATCTGACCGGCATCCCGGGCGAAGGAAACGAGGGCGCGCCGGTCACCGTGGTGGAATACTCCGACTTCCTCTGCCCTTACTGCCGCCAGCTCTCCACGGCGCTGTCGCGCTACGTGCCGGAATCGGAAGGAAAGGTGAGGGTGTATTTCAAGAACTACCCGCTCGACCGGGAGTGCAATCCCGCCGTGTCGCGTTCGACCCATCCCGGCGCCTGCCGGCTCGCCCTGGGAGGAATCTGCGCCAGACGGCAGGGGAGGTTTTCAGCCTATCACGTCCGGGCGTTCGAGGCCGGGATTGCCAACCCGCAGCTGGACGATGTCATGAAGATCGGGCGTGAGGCGGGGCTGGATTCCGGCGCCTTCGGCCGATGCCTCCGGGACCCCGACGCCCGGGCGGCGCTCGATGCGGAGGTGGCCGAAGCCAACCGCCTCGGCGTCGATTCCACCCCCTCGGTCTACGTCAACGGGAAGCGGCTCGACCGGGTCAACGACTTTTTAAAGGTCGTCGACCGGGAGGCCCGCAAGAAAGGGTTCGCCCCCGTGCCGTAGCAATCGGCGGGACCGGTGCCCGGCAGCCGGAAAGGTCAGGCGTTCCCCTCGAGCCCGATCTCGCGCGCCACGAGCCGCATCCCCAGGATGGTGTCGCCGATGAGAGCGGTGAGATCGGTGCCGAGGAGTTCCGCCCCCTTCTCGATCACCCCGCGGTCCACCCCGGCCGCGAAGCGCTTGTCCTTCCACTTCTTCTTGACGCTCGACGCCTCCATGTCGAGGATACTCTTCGAGGGACGGACCAGGGCCGAGGTGGCGACCAGGCCCGTGAGTTCGTCGATGGCGTAGAGCGTCTT
>CAZWXG010000149.1:0-2826 GCA_964637825.1 uncultured Acidobacteriota bacterium | reverse complement strand
GGGTGAATGGAGGATGTCCGCTATTCGCTCCCATGGTAGTCTTTATGCGGAAACCGGCGGGGTCCGGGAGCTGTCGAGCCCGCCCCGTTCAGATGGTGGATGTCCATGATTGAAGAAGATCGTGGATGTCCAGGATTTGCCCAATAGGTGGATGTCCAGGATTGGATGGGGCAGACAAGGAAGGGATATGGAGCAGAAAAGTACGCCGATTCCGGAGATTCATTACGACCGATACAGGCTGGCGAACGGCCTGGAGGTGATTCTCGTGGAGGATCACCGGCTGCCCCTGGTCGCGGTCAACGTCTGGTATCACGTGGGGCCGGCCGATGAGCGGCCGGGGCTGAGGGGGTTCGCCCACCTCTTCGAGCACATGATGTTCGAAGGCTCCAAGTATGTCGGGGAAAAGGCCCACTTCCTCCACCTGGAGTCCGCTGGGGCCAGCACCATCAACGGCACCACCGACTTTGACCGGACCAATTTCTACGAAACGCTCCCCTCCAACCGGCTGGAACTGGCGCTCTGGCTCGAAAGCGACCGGATGGGGTTCCTCCTGGACGGGCTCGACTCCCGGAAGCTCGAAACCCAGCGCGACGTCGTCCGCAACGAGCGGCGGCAGGTGGTGGAAAACACCCCCTACGGCCTGGTGCAGGAGGAGGTCTTCCACCAGCTCTTCCCGGAAAGCCACCCCTACTACGCCTCCATCATGGGTTCGCACGCCGATATCGACGCCGCCCGGCTCGCGGACGTCAGGAACTTTTTCCAGCGCTACTACGCCCCCAACAACGCGAGCCTCGTGATCGCCGGCGACATCGATCCGGCCGGCGTCCGCAAGCTGGTCGAGCGCTATTTCGGGCCGATCCCCGCCGGAGAGCCGGTATCCCGCGCCCCGGTCGACACCCCGCAGATCCGGGAGGAGAGACGGGTGGTGGTCGAGGACCAGGTCGAGCTGCCGCGGGTGTATCTCGCCTGGATCACCGATCCCATCTTCACCCAGGCCGACGCCGAATGCGACCTGGTCGCCCGGATCCTGGGGGGAGGCCGATCAAGCCGCCTCTACCGGAAACTGGTGTACGAGCAGCGCCTGGCGCAGGACGTGAGCGCGGCGCAGGCGTCGATGGCTCTCGCCTCGCTCTTCGCCATCGAGGCGACGGCCAAGCCGGGGGTGGACCCGGAGCGGCTCGAAGCGGCGCTGCGGCACGAGCTGGAACTCTTCCGGGAGGAGGGCCCGGATGCGGAGGAACTCGAGAGGGCGCGCAACATCATGGAGTCGGGCGTCATCCGCTCGCTGGAGAGCCTGGGGGGACTCGCCGACCGGCTGAACCTCTACAACCACTACACGGGAAACCCCGGATTCCTGGCCGCAGATCTGGGCCGGTACCGGAAATGCACCCTCGAATCGCTGCGCGCGATTGCGCAGGACCGCCTGGAGCGCCACCGGGGGGTCACCGTCTGGGGAGTCAACGGGACCAGGGTGATTTGCGACGTCCCGAAATCGGCCGCCGCTGAAGAGCCGACCCCGGAACCGGGCCCCGTCATCCCGGGCCAGGAGTGGAGGGGCACCCCCCCCGCGGCCGGCCCCGCCCTCTCGTTCAATCTGCCGGTCCCCAGGATTTTCCGCCTGCCGAACGGCCTCACCGTGATGCTGGCCGAGCGGCACAGCCTGCCGATCGTTTCTGCCAACGTGATCGTTCTCGGCGGGAGCGACCGCAACCCGGCGGAGCATCCCGGGCTGGCCTCCTTCACGGCGGGGATGCTGGACGAGGGGACCCTCTCGCGCCAGCCGCTTCAGATCGCCGCCGACGCCGACCGGATCGGGGCCTCCCTCTCCACCGGGTCAGGGACCGACCTCTCCTTCGCGGCCATTCGGACGCTGGCCAGAAATGCCGAAGCCGCCTTCGAACTCGTTTCCGACGTCCTGCTCCACCCCGCCTTCACCCCCGGGGAGATCGAGCGGGTGCGCCACGACCGGATCACCCGGATTCTGCAGCAGCGGGACAACCCCGCAGTCCTGGCACTGAAGGTATTCCTCGATTCCGTGTACGGGCCGCAACACCCCTACGGATACAACGACCTGGGTACCGAGGTCTCCAACCGGGCGGTCACCCGGGAGATGCTGCGGGAGTTCTACCGGGAGGGCTATTTCGCGGCCAACGCCGCGCTGGTGGTGGCGGGGGACATCGACGAAGCGGGACTCGGGGAGCTCGCGGAAAAATATTTTGGCGGGTGGGCCGGCTCGGGCCGCTCGCGCCGGCCTCCGGAGATCGCGTCGCACCCCGCGCGCCGGGTGGTGATCGTCGAGCGTCCCGGGGCGCCCCAGACGGTCCTGCGCATCGGGCATGTGGGCGTGGCGCGCTCCCACCCCGACCAGGCCGCTCTGGACGTAGCCAACACCGCCTTCGGGGGGCTCTTCACGAGCCGGATCAACCGTAACCTGCGCGAAAGGCATGGCTATACCTACGGGGCCTCCTCGGTCTTCGCCTTCCGCCGCGGCCCGGGCCCGTTCCTGATCGGCGCCTCGGTCCACACCGAGGCCACCGCCCCCGCGGTCAAGGAAATCTTCCGCGAGATCGAACGACTGCGGGCGGGCACCCTGACGGCGCGCGAACTCGCGACCGCCAAAGACTCGATCGCGCGTTCCCTCCCCGGCATGTTCGAGACCACCCCGGAGGCGGCATCGAGCATCGGCCAGCTGTTCGTCCACGGCCTCCAGCCCGACTACTATCACCTCCTCCCGGAGAAGATCGACGGGGTGACGGCGGCCGAAGCGCAGCGGGCGGCACAGAATCACCTCCGGCCGGAAGAGGCCGTCGTCGTCGCGGTGGGGGA
>CAZWXG010000148.1:3661-5653 GCA_964637825.1 uncultured Acidobacteriota bacterium | reverse complement strand
ATCGCCTCGATCCAGGCCATCCGGGAATATGAATTCCAGGTGATTCCGATCCAGGAGAGCCTTCAACAGAAGCCGCAGGAAGTAGCCCGGCATGTGAGGGAACAGAGTCCCGATCTTCTCCTGGTCCGGCCGATCGTGAGAACGGCCGTCGGGAATATCGGCAATATCCCCGTATCCATGGGCGCCCTGGATATCCCCATCGTCCTTCTTCCCGTAAATCCCGACCTGATCATGATGGATACGGACCTGGTGGCCGCGATGCGGACCAGGGGCGCCCGTGCCATCCTGGCGAATTCGGAGGCGCACGCCGTCGAACTGCTGAGGATTCTTGCGGTCCCCCGGATCCTCGCCGGCCGGCAGGCTCTCATTTTCGGCCGGCCCTTCGACTCGACCAGCGTGCCCATGGGCCATCTGAACGCGGATGACGTTTACAGGAAAACGGGCCTCCGGATTCGGTACCGGCCGGTCGACGATCTGATGCCGTTGCTGGAAAAAGTCGACGAAGCCGCGGCCATGAAGGAGATGGAGCGCTGGAAAAAGGAAGCGGCCCGGGTCCTCGAGCCTTCCGACCGGACGCTTCTCGATGCGGCCCGGATGACGCTCCTCCTGCGCACCCTCGTGCAGGAGGAACACCTGGCAGCCATCTCGATCGACTGCCTGAGCTTTTCCTTCAGCGGCAAACCCCCGCTCCCCCTCCCGTGTCTGGCCTTTACCAAATTGCGGGACGAAGGGGTTACGGCGCCCTGCGAGGCCGACGTGTGCGCGCTCCTGACCTCGATGGTTCTGCAGGAAATCAGCCGGAAGCCGGCCTATCAGTGCAACGTGTCCGAGGTGGATTTCGAGAAGTCGCTCGCGGTTCTCCGTCATTGCGTCGCACCGGTGCGGTTGCTGGGGCGGGACGCGCCGCCCCTGCCCTACAACCTCCGCGATTATCACGGGATGGGAAAAGGGGCGACCGTGGAAGTGCAATTCCCGATCGGGCTCGACGTGACCCTGGGGCTGTTTGGCAAGGACCTCGGGAGTTTCGTCCTGTGGCCGGGAAAGACGCAGGCCAGGACCAGCGATATCGAGAGTTCTCCCATTGCCGAAGCGCCGGCTTCTTCGGCAAAGATACGCAAATACTGCTCCAATCAACTGGCGGTGAAGTTCAGGGATATCGAACAGCTGCAGCAACGGCTGGCGGGCTGCCATCATGTGATGGTCGCCGGTACTTACCAAAAAGCCATCCGCGAAGAGATGCTGCGGATGGGAGTCGGCATCATCGGGCCGTCCGACATGTCGTCCCCGGCCTAGGAGCTACTTCCCGGCGTCCTCCGCGGTCCTGGCGGCGGCCAGGGGCTCGATTCCCCGCAGCAGGGCGAGGTCGACGGCATCGGCCATCGCCTGGTAGCCGATCGCGTTCGGGTGCAGGTTGTCGCCGGAGTGATACCCGTCACGAAAACGCGTTGGATGCCCGGGATCGCGCACCGCCCGGTCGAAGTCGAAAACTCCATCGGAGGCGCCGCCGGTCCGGATCCACTCGTTGACCGCCACGCGGATCGCTTCGCCGTCCCCGGTGTAGTAGTCGGCGCCTTCATAGGGGAGCAGGGTCGCCAGGAACACCTTGATTCCGTGCTGGCGGGCGCGATCGATGATCTGCCGGTACCCGGCGATGATATCCTGCGCGGTCACCGCCTCCCCGGCGAATGGCGATGCGGTCGGCGCGGAGCCCGCGGCCGGATCGTCCCGAGGAGGCGCGGGAAGCTTCATGCGGGGCCAGCCGATGTCGTTGATCCCCTCGAGCAGGATGATGCCGGCTATGCCGGGTTGCGCCAGGACATCCCTGTCGAAGCGGGCAAGGGCGCTCGGGCCGGCGCCGTCGTGAAGAAGGCGATTGCCGCCGATCCCCGTATTGACCACCGCCAGCGCGGGCAGGGATTCCTGCGCGGCCAGCCGCTCGGCCAGGAGATCGGGCCAGTCGCGGTAGGCTCCCTGTTCGGCGCCCCCGCCATC
>CAZWXG010000148.1:0-3561 GCA_964637825.1 uncultured Acidobacteriota bacterium | reverse complement strand
GGCATCTCCACCGCCGCCGTGAAATCCCCCGGCTCCGAGATATAGGTCGGGCGCTGCCCCGCCAGGTGAAAAGTGACATCCTTCACGTTTACGGGCAGGAAGATGCTGACCGCGATTTCCGCAAAGGCCTGAAATTGCAGGTCCACCGGGTCGCTCAGCATCGGGGCGCCCGGAGGGATGCGGACCGAGCCCCTGCCGGAAAAGGTCAGGGGACGATCCGACGCCGCAACAATCCCGTCGTCCCTGGACACCAGCGCGATGCGGGCGGCGCCGATGGCCAGGGGTTGATTCCCGCAGGCGTTGGAGAACCGGATGCGTACGCGCTCACCGGCAATGGTCGGGCGCACGATCATGCGCAGCGTCCGGTTTTCCAGGACGGGAACCGCCTGCCCCGGCATGAATGCCAGCGGCTCGTGCACGGCGCTGCTCCATGCGCTCACCCAGTGTTTCTCATTCCCCGGAGTCCGGGCGCAGGCGGCGAAGGTCAACAGCGTCGCGACGAGAACGGCGAGGGTCCAATGTACGGATCTGGTTTTGGTCACTTTTGTCTCCTTACGTACCCCGGTCCTCAGTCGATCTTTTCATGACCGATGAACTGCATGTACCCCGTCTGGTAGTACCCGTTGAAATAGGGGGCCAGATGCAGCGGCATGAACAGCAACGGCTTCCCCACTCTCCTGATATCCATCGGATTGTGCTCGAATCCTCTGGGGATATAGAGGATACACGGTTTGGTGATGATGTGCCGCTCGTATTCCGGGCCCAGGAAAATCTCGATTTCCGCATCGAAGTTGGCGGTCAGATCGGGCAGCTGGGCGCCCAGGAAAAAGATGTATTCGTCGACATCATGGTGATGAGATTGCAGTTCCATCTTGTAGGGTTTGACATAATAGCGGAATCCCATGTTGATGCCGGCGCCGGGAAGGTCGCTCGCGCCGCGGAAACTGATCGTCGGGCTGAGGATGGTGTCCGTCAGCGGTTTCTCTTTCAGCCTGGTGCAGAACAGGTGGTCGTATCTGTTGCCCGTGGTTCCCTTGGGCCAGGGGGGAACATCGGGCGGCACCCCCAGACTGTTCATGGGCTTCTTCGGCTCCTGCGCCATCGCCGCCGCCGGCGAGCCCAGTTGGGCCATGGCCAGCGCCGCCAGGGCGCCGGAGGCGGTGACATCACTGAAAAACGCCCTGCGGGTCTGATCCTTCTTGCTCTTTTTGGAACTCATCGTATCTCTCCATTCATGCTGTTGCCTGGGACAATCTATTGGCACTCGAAGCTGGCCGCGTCCTCGGGATCCCCCCGGCCCTTGTAGCGTGCATGGGTCGGGAAGGCGCACAGCGGGCGGCTGCGGCCCGGGAAAGCGCGCCCGGTGGCCGTCACCGAATTGGGCGCGGTGCCCTGCTCTACCCAGTCAACGATCGCGCCGAGCAGGTCGAAGCTGTCCAGCGCCGCGGAACCGCCGCTGCAGTGGCCCATGCCGGGAACCAGGAAAAGCCGGCTCCACGGCATCACCTGCGCCTCCCCGCCGCCTGCCGCCGTCATCCTCCGGTAGTAGTCGATCGTGTCCCGGGCGGAGAACCAGGGATCGCTCACGCCATGGTAGAAGATCAGCTTGCCGCCGCGCGAGGAAAAGGTGTTGAGGTCCGTCCAGGAGGCCGAATCCCCCAACCGGGAGCCGGGATTCGCGTCGGCCAGAGCGGCCTCCCTGTCGATATCCTGTTCCGAGGCGGAATTCAGGGAACCCAGGGGGCTCGGCCCCGAAGCGATCAGCCCCGGGATGCCGCCGCCGGAAGCCGTGATCCCGGTATCGAAATAGAAGCCCGGATATACCTGGTTGCCGCGGGAATCTTTCGGGCCCGCGAACCCTTCCTTGAGCGCGGCCACCTGCGCCGGCGAAAGGCACCCTTCGGCTTTCGGACCGCTGCATGTCAGGGCGGCAGGATCGAAATCACACCCCTGCGTGTCGAAAATCATGCCATCCCTGACGCCGTCGCGCCCGTCGCAGGCATCCAGGAGCCCGGCGATGATCGACTCCCTGTCTCCGTCGGAGAGGCCACCGCCCGCAACGCTCTTGCCGTCCGCCCCCTTGGGCGCGATGCGGTTCATGGCCACGCTCACCGTGCGGTTCGCCAGATTCGAGTGGCCCGTACGCATGGCCGGCGCACCGGCGATCACTCCGTCGAAATAGAGCGGATAGCGCTGCGTCATCAGCATCGCCTCGCGCCCGCCGGTGGAACAACCGACGTAATAGGAGCGCGCCGGGGGTTTCGCGTAATACGTTTCCACGATCTGTTTGGCGACGACGGCCACCCTGCCGATCGCGGCATACTGGAAGTCGATCACCGCCTGCTGGTCCCGCATGAACCCGGCGTCGAATCCGCCCCCCCCCTTTGCCTGGTGGCCGGTGTCGGTGGTCGCCACCGCGAATCCCCGCAGCAGCGCGGGCCGGTTCCCGGCGGCTCCCCCTCCCAGCGGCTCGGCGACGGTCCCGTTCAGGCCGCCGCCCCCCTGTTGCAGGAACCGGCCGTTCCAGTTTTCGGGCAACGAGACCGCGAACCCGATGCCGTAACTGTCGCCGCCCGCGCCCGTGCGGCGATCGATCATTCCGTCGACCCGGCAGCGAGCCGGAAGAGTGACGCCCTCTCCGGGGCCCATCCCGCGTGACGGGCCGGCCGGAATCCAGGCTGCGCGCGTAATCTCCAGTTGCATGCCGGGAAGCCGGAACTCCGTCATCTCCCTGCACCTGTCGGCGGACTCTGCGAACCCCGTGGCCGCGATGCATGCCATTCCCGCCACGAGCGGCAGCGCTCTGTACACGACCAGCCTTTTCAGATTCCGGTACCTGGAGCCTCCCGTTTCCGGCATGTCGGCCCTCCTTTTCCGTAGCTGCATATCTTCGTACTCTCCCCGTTCATGGCCCCGCCGTCACGACAGCAGGATCCTGCGCACTTCCCCTTCCGGATCGTCGACCATCCGGCAGTGATCGTCAAACACCATCGTCTGGCACCGCACCGGATCGAAGGAGTCCCAGGCGAGCCCCGGCTGGCCGGGGTCGCCGGTGCGCGCGAAATGGGCCCAGGCGGTGGCCATTTTCCTTGCCAGCGCCTGCGCTCCGGGCCCGTTGCCCGTCCCCTGTTCACACCGCTTCGTGTTATCGAAACAGAAGGCGAGTTCCGCCGTGTGCCACGCGCCCGCGTCTTCCAGCATCGGCGACTGCCAGGTGAAATACCACAGGAATACGGGCGCCCCCTTCTGTCGATGCTTCATGCCGGCCATGCGTATGGCGTTGTTGCAGATGTTGAAGGTGTTCAACCCGCTGCCGTTGCACATATAGGACAGCGTGCGGATGCTCTTCTCCGGGTGCGCCTTTTTCATCGCCGCGATCAGCGCCGTGGCCTTGGCCTCGCCGTAGCTTCGGGTCAGGGTGGCCCGCCACTCGGCCTCCGTCGGCCTGGAAAGCATGGCATTCCCTTCCTCGCTCACCGAGCCGATCAGCATCGGTATGTCCCTGGAAATCGCGGGGGCGGCGTCGAAGAAGGACTTCAGGGTAACGACGCGGCCGTCGAG
>CAZWXG010000147.1:3968-5788 GCA_964637825.1 uncultured Acidobacteriota bacterium | reverse complement strand
CAGATTCCTGAAGCGCCGGTAATTCTTTTCGAGCCGCTCGCGTTCCTGCGGGTCGAGGCGCCGGAAACGCTCGTAGTTCTCGAGGATGAGCTTCCGCTCCTGCGGGTCCATCTCCCGGACCTGGTTCTGGAGTTCCACGAGCCGCTCCTTCTCTTCCGCCGTCATGGCGCTGAACCGGCGGTAGCGCTCGGTGAGTTCCGCCTTCTGTTCCGGGGTCAGGCGGTTCCATTCGGCTTCCTCACCCGCCTGAGTCCGCGGAGCCGGGGACGGCTCCTGGCCCCGAAGCAGGGGCACGGCGCCCAGCGCCAGCAAAACGCCCAGAATCCACGTCATCGAATGGTTTTTCATTTCTTCTTCCCCTCGTCTTTCCCGGTCTGCGCGGCCGGGGTCTCGGGATCCTCCAGGAACAGATCCAACAGCCTGCATTGATCCAGGTTCTCCAGCAATTCGAGGTTTTCGAGGATCGCGCGGTTGCGCAGGATCTCCCGCTGCTCCGCCGTAAGCGGAGGCGGTTTCGGGGGACTTCCGCCCTTTGTCCCTTCCCCCGGCAGCGCAATCTCCGCGCCGAGGATCAGCAGCAGCACCAGGATCCCGCCCTTGCCCATAAACACCCGCCTAATTGGTGGCTTCATCCTGCGCGAGTGCCCCGAGATCCGCAATCGTCTCGAAGTCCTCCAGCAGGTCGAGGTGGTGGATCAGCCCCATGTCCTTCAGGATGGCTACGGTCTCCTCCGTCCCCGGTTCACCGGCGGGACCGGAAGGCCCATGCCCGTCCCATGGCAGCCGGCTGACGAACACGCCCAGGAGGACGACCAGGACGAGGGCGCCCGCGCCGGCCAGGCGCCCGGGACGCGCCCACGCCATGCCCGGCCAGGGAGTCCGCCCGGCCTCCCGCCGACGGTGCGCTTCCCGGTAGAAGGCGCGCGCGAAACCGGGGGAGGGCTCGATCTCCCCCTCCAGCCCGGGCAGGACTTCCACCCATTGCGCGGGAGAGAGATGAGCGGAGCAGGCGGGGCAGGAAGCGAGATGCCTCCGGGCCTCCCGCGCCTCGGCGGCGGGGAGTTCCCCGTCCATGAGGGCTTTCAGGTTGTCTTCGGCCAGTTTGCAGTTCATGGTCTTCTGTACTCCGGCAGCACCGGGGCGAGAGACTCCGCCAGCGCCTCCCTGGCCCGGTGGATCATCGATTTCACCGCCTTCTCGCTCGTCTGCATCACCTCGCCGACCTCGGCGTACGACAGCTGCTGGTACTTGTTCAGGATGAAGGCCGTCCGCTGCCTGGCGGGGAGCCGCCCGAGCGCCCCGGCAAGGGCGCGCGCGAGCGCCTCCCGCTCGAGGTTCCGGACCGGATCGGGATCCTGCCGCAACTCCGGGTGCGCCGCTTCGGCCGCCGCCGGCGGCGCGGCGTCGATCGGGCGTTGTACGATACGGAACCAGGGCCTGCGGATTTCGTTCAGGCAGATATTGGTGGCGATCCGGTAGAGCCAGGTGGTGAACTTCGCCGTCGGCCGGTACCGGTCCGCCCCTTCGTACACCTTCAGCAGGATTTCCTGCGCCAGTTCCTCCGCCCGTTCCCGGTTGTGAACGAAGCGCCAGGCGAAATTGACCAGGGGTTTCGAATGGCGCGCGAACAGCGCCTCGAACGCGCCCTCTTCCCCCGCCTGGAACCGGAGCATCAGCTCGACATCCTGATCGCCCGCGGACGTTTCATCCATCATGAGGAAACCGTCGTTTCGGTACAGCGCCCATTCCATCTCACGCCTCAATCATAGCACCGTTGCCTCTATGGAACCTTAAACACCGGCCGGGGGGGAAAGTTCCGG
>CAZWXG010000147.1:0-3868 GCA_964637825.1 uncultured Acidobacteriota bacterium | reverse complement strand
CGGTCGGCCATCGCCGGTTTTGAAAGCGACGACATCGTCGAACTGGTCACGGAAGGGGAAAGCCTCGACTGGATCCTCGACCGGCTCGCGAGCGGCAGCCCCGCCATGAACCGGGAAGAGGCGGCGGCGTTGCTGGAAGAACTCCGCACCCTCGTCGGACCGGCTCCCGAACCCGAGGCCGAACGGGAGGATGCCGGCCCGGGGGATGCCGGGCCCGAGGCATCAGACCCATCGGGTGCGGCCGACCTCGCCGGGCTCGATTTCGGCGACCTGCTCGCTTCCCTCCCCCCGGGCGTGAAACTCCCCCCCGGGATGAGCCTCGGCAAGATCAGGGAACTGATGGAATCGCCGCAGGGGAAGGCCATGTCCGATTTCCTCCTCTTCTGCCAGGAGCGGGGGATCGAGATGAACGAGAGGGCCATGACCGACCCCCGGACGGAGAGGCTGCAGGAGGAGTGGAAGAACACCCCGCGCCCCGCCTTCGACGGCAAGACCCCGGCCGAAGTCATGGGGGAGGGCCAGGGGATCGTGCCGGACAAGGTGGAAACCTTCCGGCGGGAGGAACCGCGCGTGGGGCGCAACGACCCCTGCCCCTGCGGCAGCGGGAAAAAGTTCAAGAAATGCTGCGGGAGAGCGAGTCAATGAACCCGGAACATAACAAACGCCTGATCCTGGATTTCTACGAGGAGGTCCTCTGCGGCCGGAACCTGGAGGCGACCCCGCGCTTCCTGCACGACGATTACGTGCAGCACAACCCCTACGCGGCGCAGGGGATCGCCGGCTTCCGGGAATTCCACCGGGGATTTTTCTCCGCCATCCCCGACGCGCGGGTCACCGTCAACATGATGGCGGCCGAAGAGGACCTGGTGTTCGTCTACGGCACCTACACCGGCACCCACACCGGCGAGGGGTTTCTCGACCTGCCGCCCACCGGGAACAGGGTGCGCTACGACGTCGTCGACATCTTCCGGGTGCGCGACGGAAAATTGAGCGAGCACTGGGACGTGGCCGACACGCGCGCCATCTTCACCCAGCTCGGCGCCCTCCCCCCGCTCCCCTGATTTTCCCGCCGGAATCCGCCCGGCCCTGTCGATATGAACAGCTCCGGGCGATGGTGCCCGGATTACGGCGGAACCACCGGCCCATGACACGTTCCGAAGGAAACGATTCCGGCGCGAACAAGCGACGACGCCCCCCGGCGGCGCGGGAGGGCGGAGTGTCCGCTCCTTTCGGTGAGGCGGAATGGCGCCGGATGAAAGATGAGCTCGAGTATTCCAACACCCTGATGCGGACCCAGCAGGAATGCGCCCTGGACGGCATCCTGGTGGTGAGCGAACACGGGAAGATCGTTTCCTACAACCAGAAGTTCGTCGATATCTGGAAACTCCCCGAGGAGATCCTGGCCACCGGATCGAACGAACGCGCCCTCGAGTACGTCTCCGGCCTGGTGCTGCATTCCGATGCCGCCAACACCGTGGTGCGCGATCTGTACGAAAACCGGCAGAGCAGGAGCCATGACGAAGTCTTCCTGAAGGACGGCAGGGTGGTGGACCGCTATTCGGCCCCCCTGGAGGCCGCCGACGGCCGCTTCTACGGCCGGGTGTGGTATTTCCGCGACATCACCGACCACAGGAAGGCCGCAGAGCGGATCCGGCGGACCAACGAGCGGCTGCGCGCCACGGTCAGCCAGTTGAAGGAGCAAAAAAAGCAGAGCGGCATCCTGAGCGAGATGCGCGAAATGCTCCAGGCCTGCGCCTCCACCTCGGAGGTCGGGCCGATCGTGCAGAAATCGATGCGGGAGCTTTTCCCGCGTGCCTCCGGAGTCCTGTACCTGATGGGGGCGGCCGGGCGGGAACTCGAAGCCGTCGAGGTCTGGGGACGGGGCGCGGCCCTTCCGTCCGCCGGGGGATTCCCGGCTGACGATTGCTGGGCCCTGCGGCGCGGGCGCCTCCACCTGGCGGAAACGCCGGGGGTCGGTCCCGTGTGCGCCCACCTGAAAAACGGTGTCTCCGCCCCCTCGGCCTGCGTGCCGCTGGCGGCGAAGGGCGAAGTCCTCGGAATCCTTCACCTGCGGGTCGAGCAGGACGCCCCTCCCAAAAGGCAAACCCGGACCATCGAAAGGATCGGCCGGCTGGCGACCACGATCAGCGAGTACCTGTCCCTGTCCGTCGTCAACCTCCGCCTGCGCGAACAGCTCGCCGAACAGTCGATCCGGGATCCCCTGACGGGGCTCTACAACCGCCGCTACCTGGAGGAGGCGCTCGGGAGGGAAATCGGCCGCGCCGAGAGAAACCGCTCCCCCATCGCCGTGGTCATGATGGACATCGACCATTTCAAACCGTTCAACGACCGGTTCGGGCACCCGGCCGGAGACGCGTTGCTCGAAGCCCTGGGCGCCTTCCTGAAAACGAACCTCCGGGGAGGGGACGCCGCCTGCCGCTACGGCGGGGAGGAATTCATCCTGTTTCTGCCGGAAGCGTCGCTCGAGGGGGCGTCCCGGAACATGGCGCGGATCCTCGAGGGGGTCGCAAACCTCGCCGTCACCCACCGGGGGGAGAGACTCCCCCCGGTGACGTTCTCGGTGGGAATCGCCGCCTACCCCGATCACGGCAAAGACAGGGACACCCTGATCCAGGCGGCGGACATGGCCCTGTACCGGGCCAAGAAACTGGGGCGCAACCGGGTGGTCACGGCCACGCCCTGAACCGGGGGGGATCGAATGATCCCCCCGACGATCACCGACCGGTCATTCCGCCGACACCTTCCGCTGCTGGCGGTATTCGGCCTTGGAGCAGGAGAACTGCTTCTCGATCTTTTCGCGGAACAGCGGGCCGGAATTGTAGGTGCAGAACGGGTAGAGGTGCTTGTCCGGCGTGGAATAGTGGATGACGCAGCGTTTCACGCGCTCCACGTCGTAGTTGTAGCCGTCCATGAAATGCATGCCGGCCACCATGAGGGTCTTGTAGGTGTAGGTGCCGTCGTTGGCCCCCCGCCCCGCCTTCTTGTCGAGGAGCCCCTCGATCGTCTGCCCGAGCTTGGCCAGCGTCAATCCTTCCGGCGCCTGGCTCGCATCGAAATGCTTGTTGGCGCTCGAGAAGAGGCTGAACTTGCTCAGGTTGTTGTAGAGCGACTTGAAGGTGGTCCGGTTCTTGAGCTTGTCCGCCTGCTTCTGGATATCGTTGAACAATCCCTGGATGTCCAGGAAACGGGTGACCGGCGTCGGCTTCCGGTTTTGGTCGACGAAGAAATAGGTCCCGATCCCGCACAGCGGGTGGCAGGAGACCATGACGTTGGGTTCGTTTCTCAGCGCCTGGATCAGTTCGGTGATGGGCGTGGTGCACGAGAGGGGGAACCAGTCCTCCTTGGTCGTATACCCGAGGGAGTTCACCCCTTCCGCCAGGTCGGACAGCGTGTAGCGCATCTGGTCCCGTTCCGCCTGGTCGATCCGGCCGGTGATGGCCACGGGCTGGAAACTGATGCCGGAGCAGACGTCGATGGTGTCCAGGGCGAACTGGACGATCTTCGGGACCTGGTCGTCGTTGACTCCCTTGACGATGGTCGGGACATAGACGATCTTGAGCCCCGCCTTGCGGACCTTTTCGATGGCTTTCATCTTGATGTCGAGCAGGTCCTTGCGGCCCCGGATCTTCTCGTACAACTCCGGGTTGACCCCGTCGAACTGCAGGTAGAGGGTATGAAGCCCCGCCTCGCGTGATTTGTCCGCGAAGGAATCCTCGGCGAACTTCAGGCCGTTGGTGGCGCACTGCACGTGGGAAAAACCCATCTCGTTGGCCTTGGCCAGGATGCGGAACCACTCGGGGTGCATCGTGGGCTCGCCGCCGGCGAACTGCACGACGCGCCCCGCGAC
>CAZWXG010000146.1:0-5875 GCA_964637825.1 uncultured Acidobacteriota bacterium | reverse complement strand
ACATCACCTGCGACTCGGACGGGCAGATCGACAAATTCGTCGACCTGCGCGACGTGAAGCAGGCGCTCGAACTGCACCACGTCAACGCGGACCCCTATTTCCTGGCCATTTTCCTTGTCGGGGCCTACCAGGAATCGCTGGGGATGAATCACAACCTGCTCGGATCGGTCAACGAGGCGCATTTTCTCGTGGATGACGCCGGGAGACCCCACATCGACAGGGTGATCCGCGGCGAATCGCTCGGGCAGGTGCTCGAGACCGCCGGGTACCACGCGCGCGACCTGGTGGAAAACCTGAAGCAGATGGCCCAGAGCGCCGAGACGCAGAAGAAGATCACCGCCGAGGAGCGGGAGTCCTTCTGCGCGTCCTACGAATCGGCGCTGGAAGGCTACACCTACCTGGAAGATTAGGTTTTCCGGGAATCAGGACCGGATTCGCTTCCGGAACGCGCCCAGGGCCCTCCGCACGGAGGCCGGGGCGGTGCCGCCATGTTCCTTCCTGCGTGCGACCGTGCGCTCGAGCCCGAGCGCCGCGTGCACCCCTTCCTCGAACAGGGGGGAGAAGCTCTGGTACTCCCTGAGGGGGAGCCCCTCCAGCGGAAGCCCGAGTTCCGATGCCCGCATGACGATCTTCCCCGCCAGGCCGTGGGCTTCCCTGAAGGGGAGGCCCCTGGCGACCAGGTAGTCCGCGAGTTCGGTCGCGTTGAGATGACCGTGCACGGCCGCCTCCCGCATCCGGTCCGGCTGGAGCCGGACCTTTTCCAGGACCCGCTGGACCATCCGGATGCAGGCGTCCACGGTCCGGACGGCGTCCAGCAGGCCCTCCTTGTCCTCCTGCAGGTCCTTGTTATAGGTCATCGGCAGGCCCTTCAGGACGGTGAGCATGCCCACGAGGTGGCCGAACACCCTCCCGGTCTTTCCCCTCACGAGTTCGAGCGCGTCGGGGTTCTTCTTCTGCGGCATCAGGCTGCTGCCCGAGGAGACGCTGTCGTCCATCTGCACAAAGGCGAATTCCGAGGAGTTGTAGAGGATGAAGTCCTCGGCCAGCCGGCTGAGGTGAACCATCAGGGCGCTGGCGAAGAAGAGGAAATCGAGCACGAAGTCCCGGTCCGCCACGGCGTCCATGCTGTTGGGCGACGCGGAGGCGAACCCCAGGTCGGCGGCGAGCGCCTTGCGGTCGACCGGGTAGACGGTGCCGGAAAGGGCCCCCGAGCCGAGGGGGCTCACATCGATGCGCCGGAGCGCCTCCCGGAGCCGGTCGCGGTCGCGGAGGAACATCTCCCCGTAGGCCAGCAGGTAGTGGGCGAAGAGCACCGGCTGCGCCCGCTGCAGGTGGGTGTACCCCGGGATGACCGCGTCCGGGTGGCGCGCGGCGAGGTCCGCCACCGTCTCGAGCAGGCGGTCGAGCTCCCGGGCGATCCCGGTCTCCTTCCGCTTCAGGTGGAGGCGGAGGTCGGTGGCCACCTGGTCGTTGCGGCTGCGCCCCGTGTGGAGCTTCAGCGCCAGGGTTCCGGCGTGGGCGTGGAGCGCCTGCTCCACGTAGCTGTGCACGTCCTCGGCCCCGCTCCGGAGCACGGTCCCGGGGTCCCGCACCGCCTCCTTCCATACCGCGCCCAGGCCCTTCTCGACCCGCGCGCGTTCGGCGGGGGTGAAAATCCCGGCCCGCTCGAGGGCGCGGGCGTAGGCGAGGCTTCCCTCGATGTCGGCTTCGAGCAGTTCCCGGTCGAAGGGGAGGGAATCGTTGAACTGCGCGAAGAGCGGGTCCTCGTCCGAGGAGAAGCGTCCTCCCCACAGTTTCTTTCTGGCCACGTGCACCTCCATTGTCAGTGCGATTTTCTCAGATCGGGGAGTTCGGGACAATGCCAATTGCGGCGTCAGTCGCCGGCCTCGGGCGGGGGCCCGCCCCCCGTCTCCATCTTGCGCAGCTTCTCGACGAACGTCGTCCGTTTCAGGTGCAGCAGCGCCGCCGCCTTCTTCTTGTTCCCGCGGGCCGTCTCGAGGCTCCGGAGGATCAGTCGTTTTTCCAGGTCCGAGATCACCGCGTTGAAATGGACGCCGTCTTCCGGGATCGCGACCCCGCCGCGCTCCCCGTCGGACCCGGGCCGGCCGGCGACGAGGGGGAAATCCCGGAGTTCGAGCAGCGGACGCTCCGCCGAGAGCGCGACGGCCGTCTCCACCGCGTGTTCGAGCTGACGCACGTTTCCGGGCCAGTCGTGGTCGAGGAGGCCGCAGAGCGCGTCGTGCGACACCTGCCTGGGGGCCAGTGCCCGCTCGGCGCAGGACCTCCGGACGAAGTGGGCGACGAGCTGGGGGATGTCGTCCCGGCGCTGTCTCAGCGGGGGGACGCGGATGGGAATCACGTTGAGCCGGCCATAAAGGTCGCTCCGGAACTCCCCCCTGCCCACGGCGGCGGCGAGGTCGGTGCCGGCGGTGGCGATGATGCGGACGGCGACGGAGCCGCCGATGGGATGCTGCTCGCGCTCTTCGAGTACGCAGAGCAGCTCGAACTGCAGGTCGGTCGGCAGGCTGGAGACCTCGTCCAGGAGGAGGGTCCCGCCCCGGGCCTCCGCGAGGCGGCCGGAGAGCTCTTCCCCGAGCAGGTGGCGGGGGGTGGCGCCGCAGCGGATCGGGACCAGCGGCCGGTCCTTCCGGGGGCCGTTGGCGTGGATGGCACGTGCGACCAGTTCCTTGCCGGTCCCCGGCTCCCCCTCGACGAGGACGGTACCGGTTTTGCGGGCGACCAGGCGGATCAGGTGGCAGACATCGCGCATCGGGGCGCTGTCCCCCACCAGGCTGGGAAACGGGTGCCTTTCCCCCAGTTCGCCCCGCATCCGGATGTTTTCCTGCTTCAGCCTTCGCTCTTCCATCCCCCTCTCCACCCGCAGGACCACCTCGGCGGGCTGGAACGGCTTGGGGAGGAAATCGGAGGCGCCCCGGCGGATGGCGTCCACGGCCGACCGGATATTCCCCGGTCGCGTCATGACGATGACGACGGTCCCGGGGAAGAGCCGAAGCGCCTCCTCGAAGAGGGCCTCCCCCCCCGCGCCGGGAAGACCGGGGTCGGTGAGGATCACGTCATAGGGGAATCGGCAGAGCAGGGCCAGGGCCGCCTGACCGTCGGCGGCCTCATCCACCGCATGCCCCGCGTTTTCCAGGGCGCTGCGGACCACCTGGCGCATGGGATCCTCGTCATCGACGACCAGGATCCGGACGTCTCCGGGTTTCATGGCTCTCCCGTCCTGGATCGGGACCATGATACCAACTTTTCGGCAAAAGCGTCAAAATAATGACACTCAAAGTGCTGAATTTCGCGCGAAAGCTCGACATTTCCGCGCGCGACGGTGATTCCGCCCCCCCGCGGGCGGTTCCCCGGTCCGGGAGGGGGCCGAAGGCGGTGCCGGCGGCCGCAAAATTTTTCCTGGGCGCGGGCGCGATTTCGTCCAGTGTTTACGCGGCCCGGACCCGGTTGTGTCCCCGGCGCCGCGGCCCCGGAAAGCACCCGGGCGCGAAAAATCGACCCTTTCCCTTCGAATTGGAATGCGAATTGCAATGATCTCGGGCGTGATTCAGAAAATGCACGGGAGATCCGGAGAGCCGATGCGCGCTGCAGAGAAACCGATGCTTGACCGTTGCTTCAAAGGCCTCGTCCAACTCCACTTGGTGAGCCAATCCGGGGTGACGGGAACACCGGCGGTCGCGGCGCAGCCCATGCCTGCCGCGACGGCCACCCTCCCCGCAGACCTGAATCGCGGATGCCACTCCCCGTCAATCCCGGGGGGTATCCTGCAGCCGTTGCGCTTTTCGGAGTTCCCGTCACCCCGCTTGAGGCCCCGTCCATGACACCGCCCGACCGATGGCGCGCACACGCCGGCGGGCGGGAACCCGCCGCGAGGGAGACCGGGCTCGCGGGCTCCGCGCGCGGCCTGGCGGCGATGAAGGGGCGCACCCCCTGCGTCGTCGCGGTGACCAGCGGAAAAGGGGGGGTCGGCAAGACCCAGATCGTCGCCAATCTTTCGGTGAGCCTGGCGGAACTGGACCGCAAGGTGGTCGCGATGGACGGCGACTTCGGGCTGGCCAACCTGGACCTCATTTTCGGCCTCGCCCCGCGGCACCATATGGGCCACGTGCTGTGCGGCGACCGCGCGCTGAATGACATCTGTGTCCAGGGGCCGGCGGGGGTGAAGGTCATCCCCTCGGGGAGCGGGCTGCAGGCCCTGTCGGACCTGAACCGGGCGCAGAGACGGCGGCTGGCGGAGGAATTCGCCCGCCTCGACGCGGACACCGATTACCTCCTCATCGACACCGCCGCGGGCATCTCGCGCAACGTGATCGATCTCCTGCTCGCGTCCGACGATGTCGTCGTCGTCAGCACCCCGGAACCCCCGGCCATCATCGACGCCTACGCGGTGATCAAGATCATCCTGGCGGAGGCGCCCGACAAGAGCATCCAGGCCGTCGTCAATTGCGCGGAATCCGCCTCGGAAGCCGAGGAGGTGTTCTGCCAGATCAACTCGGTCGTGCGGCGGTTTCTCGACCGCGAAATCGAATACCTCGGGCATATCGAGCGCGATGCCCGGGTGGTGGAAGCGGTGCGCGGCCAGGTGCCGGTGACGCATCGCTTCCCGGACGCCCCCGCCAGCCGCTGTTTCCGTGACCTGGCGCGTCGCATGACGCGGAGGGAGGGGGAGGCCCGTTCATCCGAAGGTCTGCTTTGGGAGAAACTGATCAACGACTGGATCAACTGAACCGCTTTTCGAATAGCCCGAGGGCCGGTCCCGCTTTCTCGAACCCGGCCCCGCCATGAGGATACGACGATGCAGAATGTGGCACAGCAGAGAAAGAGCTTCGAGTCCCTCGATCAGACCGGCGCCGAGCGCGACGCCCTGATCCTGGAGCACCTTCCCCAGATCAAGTACATCGCCCAGAGAATCTCCACCAAGCTCCCCTCCCACGTCGAACTCAACGACCTGGTGAGCGCCGGAATCCTCGGGCTGCTCGACGCCATCGAAAAATTCGACCGCAGCCGCGGGGTCAAGTTCAAGACCTACGCCGAGCTGCGCATCAAGGGCGCGATCCTGGACAGCCTCCGCAACCTGGACTGGGCGCCGCGGTCGCTGCGCAAGAAGAGCAAGGACCTGGAACGGGTCTACCGGGACCTGGAGCAGCGGCTCGGAAGGCCGGCGACGGAAAAGGAAGTGTGCGACGAGATGGAGATCACGCTCGAGGAGTTCTACGAGCTGGTCGACCAGATCAAGGGGCTGAACATCGGCAGCTTCCACGAACTCGCGGGGCAGGACGACGACAAGAACAGCGACCCGCTGGTCAAGTACGTGCCCGACGCCCCGCAGATGGACCCCTTCTTCGTCTGCCACAAATCGGAAATCCAGGAGATCCTCGCCACCACCATCGACACCCTGCCGAAAAAGGAACGGCTCGTGGTATCCCTCTACTACTTCGACGAACTGACCATGAAGGAGATCGGGAAGGTGCTGGGGGTGAACGAGTCGCGGGTGTCGCAGCTGCACACCAAGGCGATGCTGCGGCTGCGCACCAAGCTTCGCAAGGTCAACGAATAGGACCAGTGTCTGCGAGGCGGAACCCCCGGAGGGCGCCATGGAGATCGAGCGCACCGGACCCCGGGCCTTCCCGGCCGGGCGGCGGATGAAGCGGGCGGGCTCCCCCGCCCGCGACCCCGACCTCGAGCGGCTGGAACAACTCGCCCGCTCCCTCCCCGACATCCGGGAAGACCGGGTCGAGGAACTGCGCGCAAGGATCCAAAGCGGCAGCTACCACGTCGGGGCGGACAAAATCGCGGAAAAGATCATCGCCGACCACACCCCGGACGAACCCGACTAGGACCCCAGCAGCGCCCGGGC
>CAZWXG010000145.1:0-5880 GCA_964637825.1 uncultured Acidobacteriota bacterium | reverse complement strand
CACAACCCCGCGCCCGGGGTCCGGAAGGCGGTCCGGGGCTTTGTCGAAAGCGACGGCCACATCGCGATCGAGGCCGGCAGTTTCACCCGGAGTCTGCCCGGCGGCGGGGCGCGCTGGGAGGAGATCGAAGGCTACGGCCGGACCCGTTCGGCCATGACGGTGTTTCCGCGCGGCACCCCGAGCGTCCTGCCGCCCGGGGACGCCCCGGTGCTCGAATACGGCGTCTACGTCTTCAACCCCGGGAAGGCGGAGGTGTGCCTGACGGTGGCCCCCACCCTGAACTTCACCCCGGGGCGGGGCCTGCGCCTGGCGGTCTCGATCGACGACGGGCCGGCCCGGGTGGTCACGATCCTCCCGGACGATTTCGACGCCCGCAACGGCAACCGGGAGTGGGAGGAGTCGGTGCGCAATGCTTCCCGCACGGTGCGCTCCGTCCACGAGCTGGCCGAAGCGGGGTACCACACGCTGAAAATCAGGATGGTGGACCCCTCGGTGGTGCTCGAGAGGATCGTAGTGGACCTCGGCGGGGCGAGGCCGAGCTACCTCGGCCCGCCCGAAAGCCATCTCAGCCGGTAGCGCTGCCTGGCGCTACTTCGCCCTTTTGGCGGTGAAGGTCTCCCCTTCCTGTTCCCCCACCATGCGGGAGAGTTTGATCTCGTCGCCCGAGACCGTTCCTTTGTATGCGATGCGCAGCGGCATCCCCTGGTAATCGAGGTTTTCCACGAAGGTGATGGCGTTCCCCTCGATCTTTCCTTCGGTGATGTCGGTGGTCGCCTCCGCTCCCCCGATGTTGGAGATGGCCTTCCCGGTGAGGGTCGTGCCCTCGACTTTGAAATCGAACACGTACTTTTGCGGCCCGACCTGGGATTCGAATTCGGCGTTCCATTTTCCCGTGATGTCCGCGGCGTAGGCGCAGACCAGGCCCGCGACGACAAGAACCGCTACCACCAGGCTTCGACGCAGCATAGTGCCTCCCTGTAGATGATTGGATTTCGTTTCCGTACAACCCTTGTGTCCGGCAGTATATACCCAACGCGGGCGGAAAGGGAAGCGCACGGGGCTTTCAGGGCTCCGCGGCCGCGCGCGCGGTGTCGCGCTCGAGGTAGCGGGCGCCCGCCAGCCAGCAGACGCCGGCCACGAGGAACATCGCGCCGACGACGAGGAAGGACTTGTTCATGTCGCCGTAGCGGTCGTTGAGCAGCCCCACGATGACGGGGGAGATGACGTCCCCGAGGGCGTGGATGACGAAGATGTTCACCGCGTAGCCGATGGCGCGCATGGAGGGGCGGGTGACGTTGGCCAGGATGGTGTTGGTCGGGCCGGTATTGAAGAAGAGGCAGAAGCAGGCGAGAAAGACCAGGATCCAGAGCGCCCAGGGGAAGGGGGCGTGCAGCGCGGCCATAAAGAGCGGGAACCCCGCCAGCATGGCGGCGCCGGAAACCAGAAAGTAGGAGCTGGGGAAGCGGGAGCGGAGCCGGTCCCCGGCCATCCCCCCCAGGAGGGTGGCGCTGAGGCCGGCCACGGCGGTGATGGCGCCGAACACGATCGTGGAGTTGCCCGGCGCGCCGGCGCGGGTCTCCAGGTAGTAGGGCATCCAGAAGGCGATGCCGCCGATGGCGAAGGTCATCGCCGTCATCCCCAGGGTGCAGAAGACGTAGGAGGGGGTGCGCGCGAGCACCCAGTACTCGCGCCAGGGGACCTGGGCGATCTTCTCCCCGGGTCGGCCCGCTCCGCCGCGCGGCGGCTCCTTCATCCGGAAGCATTGCACCCCCAGGAGAATTCCCGGGATGGTCACGAGGAAGAAGACCCAGCGCCAGCTCTCGTGCGCGATCCCGACCAGGCCCGAGCCCCAGGCGCCGATGCCGCTCCCGGCGATCCACCCGCCGAGCACGTATCCCAGGGCGCTCCCGACGGGGATGGCCACGTAGAACCAGGCCAGCACCCTCCCGCGCGTCCGGATCGGGTACATGTCGGCGATCATGGCGGGGGCGACGGGCCCGTAGGCCGCCTCGCCGACCCCCACGAAGCACCGCGTCAGCAGCAGGACGACGAAGGTGGCCGCCAGGCCCGAGGCGCCGCTCGCCAGGCTCCACAGAATTACCCCGATCCCCACGATCTTCCAGCGGGAATGATTCCCCGCCAGGCGGGCGAACAGGGGGGCGCCCCCCATGTAGACCAGCATAAAGGCGGTGCCGAGCAGCCCCATCAGCGCGTCCTCGGGCTTGAACCCGAGCTGCCCCTGCAGCCAGCGGATGATCGCGTTGAGGCTCTCGTTCCCGGCGGCGAGTTCGCCGTTGCCGTCGAAGAAGGTGCGCTTGATGGGGCCCACCACGGCGGCCAGGACCTGCCGGTCGATGTAGTTGAACATGTTGATGAGCAGGAGCAGGGCGAGCGCCCGCCGGGCGCCGGGAGAGACGCCGGAATCCGTTGCGGCAGCGCGTTTCACGAAATTGCGGATGACGGCCATGGACCCCCCCATTGTAGCCTTGCGCCCGCCGGGGGGCAATCGCGCATTGATCCCCGGCGCCGCAATTAGATGTTTCTTTCCCGGGGGTGCGTAGTAAAATGGCCCGCGCATTTCCCCTGAACCCGGCAACGTACGGCGCAGCAGGGCAGGATTCCGTCCAACAGAGGTGAACGATGACGAGCCAGAGCAGCGCGAGCGTTTCTCCCGCACCGAAACTGTCCATCAGGGAAAAGATAGGCTACAGCCTGGGGGACGCCGCATCCAATCTCTTTTTCCAGACCTTCATCCTGTATCTCCCCTTTTTCTACACCGACATCTTCGGGATGCCGGCCGCGGCCATGGGGACCATGTTCCTGCTCACCCGGATCTGGGACGCGGTCAACGACCCGATCATGGGGGCGATCGCCGACCGGACGAACACGCGCTGGGGGAAGTTCCGCCCCTACATCCTGATCATGGGGCTGCCGCTGGCCCTCGGGGGCCTCCTCACCTTCACGACCCCCGCCTTCGGGACCGGGGGGAAGATCCTCTACGCCTACCTGACCTACACCCTGCTGATGATGCTCTACACCGCCATCAACGTCCCCTACTCGGCGCTGATGGGGGTCATGAGCCCCAACTCGCTCGAGCGGACCAGCGCCTCGCAGTACCGCTTCGTCGCCGCGTTCGTCGGGCAGATGATCGTGTCGGGGGCCACCCTCTACCTGGTCAGCCGGCTGGGCGGGGGGGACGCCCAGGTCGGGTGGCAGCGGACGATGGGCGCCTTCGGGCTGCTGGCCGCGGTCCTGTTCACCATCACTTTCTTCGCCACCCGGGAGCGGGTTTCCCCCCCCAAAGGGCAGAAGGCGGATACCCGGCAGGACCTCCGGGACCTGGTGCGGAACAAGCCCTGGATCCTGATCGCCGTCGCCACGGTGTTCCAGCTCCTGTACGCCGTCATGCGCGGCTCCTCCACCCCCTATTTTTTCAAATACTACGTCCTGGGGCAGGAACTGCAGATCTTCTCCTGGAAAGTCCAGCTCGGCATCGACGCCTTCACCTCGGCCTTCGCCACGGCCGGGAACCTGGCCACCCTGGCGGGGGCCGCCCTGGCGATCCTGTTCGCGAAGATCCTGGACAAGAAGAACACCTATTCCGGCTTCCTGATCGCGAGCGCCGTGATCTCCTGCGGCTTCTATTTCCTCCAGCCGCACAACGTGCTGCTGATCTTCGGCCTCAACGTCGTCGTCTCCTTCTTCATCGGGGCGGTGTCGGTTCTCCAGTGGGCCATCTACACCGACACCGCCGACTTCGGGGAGTGGAAGTTCGGGCGCCGCGCGACCGGCCTCGTCATGGCCGCGTCGCTCTTCGCCCTGAAGCTCGGGCTGGCCTTCGGCGGGACCTTCGTGGGGTGGATCCTCGACTGGCACGGGTTCGTATCCAACGCCGTGCAGACCGAGTCCGCCCTGCACGGCATCCGGCTGCTCATGAGTTTCTACCCCGCCGTCTTCGGGGTGATCGGCGGCCTGGTCATGTTTTTCTACCCGCTCAAAAACCGGGTGATGCTCGAGATCGAGCGCGACCTGGTCGAGAGGCGGGGCTGAGCCGGGCTAGATCCTTTTCCGGATGGCGATGGTGACACCCAGGTCGGGGGCTCCGTCGTTCAGCCCCGTTTCCACCATGGTGTCCAGGTAGAGGCCCGGGGTGAGCTTGAACTCGCCGCCCAGCAGGAGCGAGAGCGGGTCGTCGTTCCCCGCGAAAATGGCGGTGCGCCCCTCGAGGTAGCCGCTGAGCATGGTCCTGGGGCTCGTGCGGCAGGCCAGGCCGAGATTGTACAGCCAGCGGTTGGAGGCGTCGTAACCGGCGGGGTCCCCCACGAAAGTGTGCCCCAGTTCACCCAGAACGATCCACCGGTTGCCCGGCAGCACCCTGGCGAATTCCGCGGCCAGGGTGAAGTCCGGCTTGCCCGTCCCCAGTCCCTTCGCCTCGGAGGCGGTGGGAAGCTTCAGGCTCGCGACCAGGTCGATGAAGGGGAGGGGGCCGTTCTGCTCCACGGCATAATAGCGCCCCTTGAGGACGATGTCTCCCAGTCCCGACCCGCCGGTCGCCCCGGCGATCGGCTCCGCCCCTCCGTCGATCAGGGTCACCCCGCTGCCGGAAACATCCATCCAGGGAACGGTGGCGGTGACGTCGCCGCGGGGGAAATAGCGCTTGAGGACGGCGGCGCCATAGAGGATGTCGGTGTCTTTCCCCGTTCCGTAATCGCCCTGCAGGTAGGAAAAGGCCGCCCCGAATTGCCAGGCCGGCCTCTCCTCCGCAGAAGCGGCGGGCGGGGATGAGAGCATCATCCCCGCCATGAACGATACAACGCCGATCAGCCCGGTTCGGGATCTCACTTTCCCGGTCCCCGCTCCGGCCTTTCCGGCTTTTCAGGCTTCTCGGGCTTTTCCGGTCTCTCCGGTCTTACCGGTTTCTCGGGCTTCTCCATCTTTTCGGGTCTCTCCGCCTTGGCCGGTTTTTCCACGGCCGGGCCTCCGGCTCCCGCGTTCTCTGTCCGGATCCGGTTGCGGTTCAGTTCGCCGATCTTCAGGTTGTACTTTTCCGCGATTTCGCCGAATCCGATCTCCTGCGCCCGGTCGGCCAGCACCAGTTCCAGGGCCTGGTCGTAACTGATGGGCTCGGCCTCGGTGCTCCCGGCCGAGATGGCCTCGGCCAGTTCCGCCGCGGTCTTTATGTTCCCCCATCCCATTCCGTCAACCCGCATCGTCTCCACCTGTTCCGGGGTCAGGTCGGAATTTTCCACCAAGTCATTGATATAGCCGGGCGGATTTTCCGCGTTGGCTGTTTCTTCCTCGACGACGTCCGGGTCCGGGGGATCCATATCCTCCGTCTGCGCCACGACCGCTGCTGCGGCCAGCAGAAGGACGGTGATCGAGGCGATGATCCAGAAACGGTTCCTGCCTGAATCGATGTTCAACATGAGATCTTCTCCTTGCGTGGGGCACCTGCCCCTGGTTCCAGGATTCCGATACTCCCCGTATCGGCTGGTTCGGCTTTCCCCGGTCCGGTCATTTTCAGAAGGTATAGCCGACCGTGAATTTGAATTCCGGGCTGTCGATCATCCCCACCTTGATTTCCCCCATCAGCCCCTTGTCGTGCTCGAGCCCCACGAGCACGTTGAAGCCGCCGCCGGCGTCGGTGTCGCTCTCCCGGACGTCGGAGCCGCCGAAGCGGTAGACGTTGAGGGCGGGCCCGGCTCCGATGTAGAGCGAGAGATCGCGCTTCGGGAGCGGAATCCCGTAGGCGAACTCGAAGTTGGCCGCTACGCCGGTGAGGTTGCTCCCGACCCCGATTTCCAGGTTGGGCCGGAAGGTGAGGTTGGCCAGCAGGGGTTCGGAGACCAGGTGGCCGCCGAAATGAAACTGGTCGGGATC
>CAZWXG010000144.1:0-5917 GCA_964637825.1 uncultured Acidobacteriota bacterium | reverse complement strand
AATCCGAGGCGCTGACCCTGACGTGGGAGAATGTGGACTTCACCCAGAAGAACGTGACCGTAATGGACCACTTCGCCAAGAACGGGGAGAGCAGGACGATCCCCCTTCATTTGGTCGTTCTGGCAGCCCTGAAGGCCCTAAAGGGCCGGGGACCAGCCCCGGGCGTTCATGGTCCACAAGGGCAGCAAGCGCCGGGGGGATAAGGCCTGGGAGCCCTATAAAAGCTTTAGAACGGCCTTTCAAAGCGCCTGTCAACGTGCTAACCTTTCGGGCGTTACGCCGCACGTCCTCCGGCATACGTTTGCAAGCCGGTTGGGCATGCGGGGGGCCGACCTTCGGACGGTTCAGGAATCAGGGGGCTGGAAAAACTTGGCTCTGGTTCGGCGGTACGCGCACCTCAGCCAGGAACACAGGCGGAATGCGGTGGAGCCACTCGCCGGGAATTCACCTGCGATTTTCACTGATGCAGGTGAATCCGCCAGTACCCAGGAAACCCGTAACATCCAGGCGGTGAATAGTTTGGGCCGTTAGCTCAGTTGGCAGAGCATCTGCCTTTTAAGCAGAGGGTCGCTGGTTCGAGTCCAGCACGGCTCACCACCCCCCCCGGTTTTTCCCGCGCTACTCCGAAAGATTCTTCGGCGACTTCCGGTTGAGGACGTCGGCCAGGGCCTTCGCCGCGGGAGGCATCGCCACCGCCCCCTTCAGGATGATGTCTTCGGCCTCGAGTTCCTTGCGGTAGAGGTTTTTGTTGGCCCCCCCGTCGGAGCGCAGGGTGGAGCCTTCCAGCGAGACGCCCGCAAACAGCCCGCGCGAACGGGAGTAGCTGAGGATTTCGGCCTTGAGTACGACATCGGTGGCGGCGGTCGCGGTGCGCCCCTTGGGGCCGGCGGCGGCCGCGGCATCGGCGCCCAGCTTGACCTTGCTGCTCAGCACGGATCTGGCCCCCTTGCTGTTCATGATCAGCAGTACGAAATCGGTGGCCTGTCCGCCCAGCTGGAAGCCGATATTCGCCCCCTCGAGCGCGTACAGGGCCGGGACCCCCCAGGGACCGCGGTAGTCGGCGCCGCCGCGGCAGATCATGGCCCCCCTGCCGTAGCTGCCGCCCAGGCCGATGGCGAATTTCTTCACCGAGGGGAAGACCACCACGCATTCGGCCTTGTCGAGAAGCTCGGCCGGAATGGCATCGGGCACGTCCAGGATCTCCTTCATGACCATGCCGCATTGTTCCAGGCGCTCGCGCTCCTTTTCCTGCGCGGGCAGGAGGGGAACGGCGAGCAGGAGCACGAGCACTGCCATCCATGATCGTTTCATCGGTGATTCCTCCGGAAATGGTTGAGCGTTTCCTTCTTCGAAGCCATTATACCCGCCCGGCGGGCGAATGCCAAAGGGGAGGTCGCCCGGGTGCCGCGCCGCGGGCGCGGCCGGGGGAAAATGGGCGGAAGCACGATTTTGGCGCTTCCCGGCCTTGCAATGCGGCGGGAAACGTGCCAGAATGTGACGCTTTTCGGCCGCGTCCCTATCGTCTAGACGGCCTAGGACACCGCGCTTTCAATGCGGCAACACGGGTTCGAATCCCGTTGGGGACGCCAACCTCCTCCTTTTCCTCCCCGTTCACGGCCCCCCCACCGTGCGCCGCCGGCGCGCTCCGCGGCCCATTTCCTGCCTTGAGTCGTCCTTTGCAAAAGGTTTATAATCCCGAGCGAGCACGGTGAGCCGCTGTTGTCGCTAGGCACCGCGGGCTCTGCAGCACGGAAGGCTCCATCCAAGGCAAAATCATTAGGAGATACTACTCATGAGACTTGACGGTAAAGTGGCACTGATCACGGGAGGCGGCAGGGGTATCGGCGCCGCGATCGCAAAACGGTTCGTGGACGACGGGGCCAAGATCGTCATCAGCGACGTGCGGGCCGAACTCCTCGACGAGGTGGTCAAGAACCTGAAGCCCGGCATGGCGTTGGGTTGCGCGGGCGACGTCACCAAATGGGAAGACGTGCAGAAGATGGTGGACGCCACGGTGAGCTTCGGCGGCAAGATCGACATCCTGGTCAACAACGCGGGGATCGATCCCGGCGGGAGCATCGTGGACATCGACATCGAGCTCTGGAAGAAGATCCTGGACGTCAACCTGAACGGACCCTTCTACTGCATGCGGGCGGCCATCCCCCACATGATCAAGCAGGGGGGGGGATCGATCGTGAGCATCGCCTCGCTGGCGGGCGTGCGTTGCCTCCCCTCGATGCCGGCCTATTGCTCCTCCAAGGGGGGCCTGATGCAGCTGGCGCGGCAGGCGGCGCTCGAATACGGGCCGAAGGGGATCCGGAGCAACATCGTGGCCCCCGGCGCCACCCGGACGGAAATGCTGGTCAACGCGATGGCGGGGCTGTCGAAGGCCATCAAGAGGGACGCCTTCGAAGTGCTGACCGAGAGCGTGCCGCTGCGCCGCGGCGCGACGCCCGAGGAGATCACGGGAGCCGTCTCCTTCCTCGCGAGCGACGACGCCTCCTTCATCAACGGCGCGTTCCTGCTCGTGGACGGCGGCGCCGCCATCGTGGATGTCTCGGGCGCCTCCGTGGCCAAGGCCGGAGCGGGCTGGGGAGTGTAGGTTTTCGGGGTTCCGGGTTGCGGATCCCGGGAGGGGAAAGGGGGGCGGGAACACGGTTCCCGCCCCCCTGGGTGTTTCCGGAAGTCAGTTGCTCGGCACCATGGGGTGGCCGAGCTCCACCCAACGCAGCGAACCGCCGCTCAGGACCTTGATCTTGTCGCGCTCGTAGCCGAGGATGTACAGTTCGTCGGCGATCGTCGCGCTGCTGGCGTCGTCGGTGCAGTCGCAGTAGGTGACGATCAGCTTGTCCATCGGCAGGGCCAGCAGCATCATCTGCCGCTCCATGGGGTCGGCGGTGGAATCGTAGTAGATGTTGATCGCGCCCTTGATGTGGCCGGCCGTGTAGCTGCCGGCGTCCCGCACGTCCACCACGACGAAGTCCCCCCCGTCGTCGACCATCTTCTTCAGCTCTTCCACCGAGATCCGGGGGATTTCCGGAAGCACCACGTTTTCCTCCGCCGCCAGGACCCCGGTCGCGGGGAGAAACAACACCGTCAGCATCAGGGTAGCCAAAACTTTCATCTTCATTTTTCCTCTCTTTGCGGTCGCTGCAAAACCTTGCAGAATTCGTTGGTATCGCCCTTCCCCTTAAGTTTAACCGGCCTGTCGCGCGTGTCAATCAATGCTTGAGTCTCCCGGCGGAATGTCCTATAAGTTAATCGCTGCAAGCACAATGCTCCGGTCTTGAACACCGCCGGATTCCGGATTCGGGCGGCAGGCGAAAAAAGATACTTTTGGGAGGGTTACGATGAAGATCAAAGCAGCCGTAGTGCGCGAAAAGGGGGGCCCGTTCCTCCTCGAAGAGATCGAGCTGGACGAACCGAAGGCCGACGAGATCCTGGTGCGCATCGTCAGTTCCGGCCTGTGCCACACGGACCTGGTGGCGCGCATGCAGTACCTGCCCATCCCGCTTCCCGGCGTATTCGGGCACGAGGGTGCGGGCGTCGTGGAAAAGGTGGGGTCCCAGGTGACCAAGGTGAAGCCGGGCGACCACGTGGCGACGAGCTACATGTCGTGCGGCGTCTGCCCCGCGTGCAAGATGGCCCGGCCGGGCTGGTGCACCGAGTTCCGGCGGCTGAACTTCGGGGGGCGGCGCAACGACGGGACCGCGACCATGAAAAAGGGAGCGGAGACCATTTACGGCTCCTTCTTCGGGCAGTCCACCTTCGCCACCCACGCCCTGGTGACCGAGCGCAACGCCGTCAAGGTGCGTCCGGACGTGCCGCTGGAGATTCTCAGCCCCATGGGCTGCGGCATCCAGACCGGCGCCGGCGGAGTTTTCAATTCGCTCAAACCGGAACCCGGGTCGAACCTCGTCGTCTTCGGGATCGGTCCCGTGGGCCTCAGCGCCATCATGGCGGCCGTGATCAGCGGGTGCACGAGCATCATCGCGGTCGACATCCAGGAGGAGCGGCTCAAGCTCGCCCGGGAGTTCGGCGCCACCGACGTCGTCAATTCGTCCCAGGCGGACGCGGTGGCGGAAATCCGCAAGCTGACGGACGGGGGGGCGCAGTACACCCTGGAATGCACGGGAATCCCCGCCGTCTTCCGCCAGTCGGTCGACTGCCTCCGGATGGGAGGGGTCTGCGGGCTGATCGGGGTGGCCCCGGTCGGGGTGGAGGCGAAGCTGGAGATGCAGACCATTCTCGACGGGCGCACCATCAAGGGCGTCGTCGAGGGGGACAGCGTCAGCGACCTCTTCATCCCGCAGCTGATCGAGTTTTACCGGCTCGGCCGTTTCCCCTTCGACCGGCTGCTGACCTTCTACCCCCTCGACAAGATCAACGAGGCGGTCGAGGACGCCGAAAAGGGAAGGGTGATGAAGGCGGTCCTGAAACCCTAGTCGTTCCCCTCCGGCCGGAACAGGCTTTTCTGCACCGCTTCGCCCCCGAGCGCCGCGCGCACGGGGGCGAAGCTCTTTCTGTGGACCGGCAGCGGGCCGAGGCGCCGGAGCGCCGCGAGGTGCGCGGGGGTAGGGTATCCCTTGTGGGAGGCGAACCCGTACCCCGGGTACACCCGGTCCATCTCCTCCATCTCGCCGTCGCGCGTGGTCTTGGCGATCACGCTGGCCGCGGCGATACTGAGCGAGAGCGCGTCGCCGTGAATGAGCCCCCGCTGGGGGCACCGGGCGCCGGGGATGGTGCGCGCGTCCACCAGGGCGAAATCGGGGGGGATCCCCAGGCCCCCGAGCGCCCGTTGCATGGCCAAAAGCCCCGCGCGATAGATGTTGAGCGCGTCGATCTCCCCCGGACCCGCCCGGCCGACACTCCAGCAGACGGCATCCTCCCGGATCCGGGCGGCGAGCGCGCTCCGGCGGCGCGGATCCGGGATCTTCTTCGAATCGTCGAGCCCCTCCAGCAGGTACCCTTCGGGGAGGATCACCGCGGCGGCCACCACCGGCCCCGCCAGGGGCGCCATCCCCGCTTCGTCCACCCCGGCGACGAGGCGGTAGCCCTCGAGCCGGAGTTCCGTCTCGAAGCGCCGCATCGCGTGCAGCCGTTCGAACTCCCTGGCTTTTCCGCGGGCGCGGGCACGGGCGCGGGCGGCCAGGCGTCGCGCCCCGGCGCGGGGGTCGCGCCCGAGCGCCGTCAGCGCCCTCTCGAGCCCGGAGGGGTCGAGCCCCTCGAGCAGGGGGCCGAGTTCGCGGAGCGTCAGCCCCGCCCATTCCTCGCGTCGTGTCACGCATCCTCCCGGGGACGGCGCTCGGAGCCCGGGGGTCTCATCGTCGCCATCACGCGTTCGCGCGCGGGAGGGCCGCGGCCTTTCTCCGGGCCACCACCAGCGGGGCGGATTCACGGTAAAACAGGCCGACGAAAAAGCAGACCCCGATGCAGGCCGCACAGATGTACATGACCGCCGTGAGCCCGTATCTGTCGGCCACCATGCCGCACAGGATCGCGCCCAGCGTGGCTCCGAGCAACTCGCCCGTCAACTGGTTGGAGCCGATGATGGTGGAAACGAAGCGCGGGTCGCCCGATTCGGCCGGAATGGTGGACTGCATCAGGGCGTTGACTCCCGTGCCGCCCCAGCCGACGAATGCGATGAACATGAGCAGCGGGACGTCGGCGGGGGCGTAGACCATGCCGAGGGGGGCGATCACGCCCAGCAGCGCGGCGATCGAAACCAGCGGCTTGCGGCCGTACCTGTCGGATAGGCGCGGAATCAGCACTCCCCAGAGAATGGCTCCGACGCCGAAGCTGGACATCACCCAGCTCATCTGGGTGTCGGTGAGGCCCTTGACCTTCGTCAGGTAGCCGGGTCCGTAGGTGAGAACGCAGAAGTACCAGCAGAGCAGAAAGAGCGTCCCGATGATCG
>CAZWXG010000143.1:1917-5931 GCA_964637825.1 uncultured Acidobacteriota bacterium | reverse complement strand
GTGAGGCGGGTGGCCTCGGCCAGGTCGTGATCCTCCGTTTCCATCCAGAAGACGGGGACGGCGCGGATCCCCCGCTCCCGCAATTCCCCCGCCAGCGCCATTGCGGTCAGGGCCTTGTAGACGGTATAGAGGGGGCCGCCGAAAATGCCCACCTGCTGGCCCGTGACGACGGCGACGCTGTCGGGGCGCCCCAGCTCCGCAATCTGCTCCTCCAGGGCGGCGCCGGAGCCGTAAAGGGCGTTCTGGCGCGCCAGGATACTGGTCAGTTCGTTTCTGGGAAAAGTCTTTTTTAAAACTTGATTGCGTGCAAAATCCTCAAGTTTTTGTTTAACTGGCGGCGTCCCGAAAAAGCGCAAGACCGCCGGGGCAAGATCGAGATAATCCAAAAACAGGGCGGACTGGCCGGGGATACGGCGGTAGGGGATGTCTGTGGTTCTGGCCATGATGGGGATTCGGGGATCCCCCGGAGGCGCGCGGCGCCCCCGGGGGATCGGGTGTCCTAGCGGCGATACCGCCGCTCCCGGTAGACGGCCTTCGTATCGAGCAGGGCTTCCACCTTGTAGGGGAGGCCGAAGAGGTTGATGAAGCCCTCGGCGTCCTTCTGGTTGTAGACCGCGTCCTCGGCGAAGGTCGCGAGGTCTTCCCGGTAGAGGGAATTGGGGGACTTTCTTCCCGCGATGATGATGTTCCCCTTGTAGAGCTTCAGGCGCACGGTTCCCGTCACCCGCGCCTGGATGGAGTCGACGAAGGCGTCCATGGCGTAGCGCAGGGGGGCGAACCACTCCCCGTTGTAAACCAGGTCGGCGTATTTGGCCGCGACGAGATCCTTGTAGTGAAGCGTCGCCTTGTCCAGGGTGAGGCTTTCCAGTTCGCGGTGGGCCGCGAGCAGGAGCGTGCCGCCCGGGGTTTCATAGACACCGCGCGATTTCATCCCCACCAGCCGGTTCTCCACCAGGTCGGTGCGGCCGACGCCGTGGGCGCCCCCGACCCGGTTCAGCAGGGAGATCACTTCCACCGGGCCGAGCCGCCGGCCGTCGACGGCCACCGGGTTGCCCGATTCGAACTCGATCTCTATGTACTGGGGTCGGTCCGGGGCCTTATCCGGGGAGACGGAGAGCACGAACATGCCTTCCTCGGGCTCGGCCCAAGGGTCCTCGAGAATCCCCCCCTCGTGGCTGATGTGCCAGAGGTTGCGGTCCTCGCTGTAGATCTTCTCCTTCGTCGCCGTGATCGGGATCTTGCGCGCGACGGCGTAATCGATCTCGTCTTCGCGCGATTTGAGGTCCCACTCGCGCCACGGGGCGATGATCTTCAGCCTGGGGTTGAGCGCCTTGAAGGCGAGTTCGAAGCGCACCTGGTCGTTCCCCTTGCCGGTGCAACCGTGGCTGACCGCGTCGGCCCCTTCCGCTTCGGCGATCTCCACCTGCCGGCGCGCGATCAGCGGGCGGGCGAAGGAGGTGCCGAGCAGGTACTTCCTTTCATAGACGGCCCCGGCGCGCAGGCAGGGGAGGACGAACTCGCTGGCGAATTCCTCCCGCAGGTCCTCGATGATGCATTTCGAGGCGCCGGTCCGGATCGCCTTTTCCTCCAGGCCGTCCAGTTCCGCCCCCTGGCCGACATCGGCGGCGAAGGCGATGACCTCCGCCCCGTAGTTTTCCTTCAGCCAGGGGATGATGATGGATGTATCCAGTCCGCCGCTGTACGCCAGAACCACCTTCTTCGCTTTTGCACTCATTGCCGCATCTCCAGTCAGCCCTCTTCGGGGGCGAGCGCTGCCACCAGCTTTTTCAGCTCCGCAGCCTTTGCTTTTGAACACACCAGAACTTTACCGTACGCCTCGACCACAACCAAATCCGAAACTCCCAGGGTGGCCACCGTCGCCGACTGCGCGTAGACGACGCAGCCGGTGCTGTCGACGGCCGTGTGCCGCCCCTGCACCACGTTGCCCGCCGCGTCGGCCCCGAGGGCGCGGTCGAGCGAGGCCCAGCTGCCGATGTCGTCCCAGGGGAAGGTCACCGGAACCAGCCCGAGCCCCGCGGCTTTCTCCACGATGCCGAAATCGATCGAGATGCGGGGGAGCGCCTCGAACAGGGCGCGTACCTCGCCTGCGGCGTCGCCGCGGCCGATCAGGGGGCGCAGCCGGTCGAGGCCCGCCGAGGTCTCCGGCATGTGCCGGCGGAACAGCTCGAGCAGCGTACGGTTGGGCCAGAGGAACATGCCGCTGTTCCAGTAGTAGCCGCCGTCGGCCAGGTAGCGGGCGGCCGTCGCCGCGTCGGGCTTTTCGACGAAGGTCTCCACCGGCCAGACGGGCCCCCCGTCCCGCGGCCGGCGGGCCAGGATATAGCCGTAGCCCGTTTCGGGCCGGGTGGGGCGGATGCCGAAAACGATCCCGGTAGCGGCGTCGATGCCCCCCATCCCGGTCTCGATCGTCCGGAGGCAGGCGGCGCCGTCGCCGACGTAATGGTCCGCCGGGAGCGCGAGCATGACGGCGTCCGGATCCCTCCGCTCCAGGTAGAGCGCGCACAGTCCGAGGCAGGCGGAAGTGTCCCGGCCCACCGGTTCCACGATGAAATTTTCTTCCGGGATGCGGGGCAGCTGCCGCCGCGCGATGTCGTAATGCCCGGCCCCGATGGAGATGAAGGTGCGCTCCGGGGGGGTCAGCGGCTCGATCCGGGCCGCCGTGTCCTGGATCAGGGTCGTGGGGCCCAGGAGCGGGATGAAGGGCTTGGGCAGCGTGCGGGTGCTGAGGGGCCAGAACCTCTCCCCGCGGCCTCCCGCCATGATGACGGAATAGAGCCTGGGCATGGGATCACTTTTCTCCAAGGGTGGGCATTGTAATGGAGACGCGCACTTTTTCCTATGGGAAAAACCGGCTCCGGGCTCCGCTCAGTCCAGGGCGCGGGAAAACCGGGAACAGAAGAGAATCGCTTCGGCCGCCGCCCGCACCTGCCGCGGCCGGGACAACTCCGTTCCGACCGGGTGGGTATGGGTCAGAAACGGGCTGACGAGGAGCCGGGAGCGGGCGATCTCCCGGTGCAGGTCGGCGCTCTCCCCGGGCGGGATGAGGTCGTCGTAGGCGCCGTGAAGCAGAAAGACCGGGCAGCGGAGCGTGCCGAGCGACTCCCGGGGATCGAGCTCCGCGTAGACCCGCCCCGAGAGAAACGCCTCGATTTCCGCGGCGAGCGGGGCGTCGGTCCGGCCCGGCCGCGTGGTCGCCAAGGCATGCCAGCGCTCCCCCTCCGGGGTCAGGGGGCCGGCGTCCGGAAGGTCCTTCTGCAGCAGCAGGCTCTCCAGCCGCTGGCGCAGCCGCCGGCGGTCGGAGGCGTCCGCGAGCATGTCCAGGGCGGAAAGCATCATCACCCAGCGCGCGTAATAGCGGGTGGGGTAGTACCCCTTCCACTCCCCGGTCGAACCGGCCGCGAACCACCCCCGGCTGCACCGCTTGAGGTCGTAATAGGGGCCGATGGCGGCGACGAAGGCGGTGCGGTCGCGCACCTCCGGGCGGGCGGCCGCCATCAGGGCCAGCGTCCCGGAGTAGGAGACCCCCGCGAAGCCGGTCTTGCGGACCCGTTCCCCCCCCTCCAGCGCGCTCGCGCGGGCGTGCCAGAAGAGCATCTGCTCCACGGGGGCGGCGGTGATCTGAAACTGCCGGAACTCCCGGATGTCGGGGGTGATCACCAGCAATCCCCTCGAGGCCAGCAGGCGCGCCAGCGCCACGAGTCTCGGGTGATAGCAGCCCAGGGGGCTGATGCCGGCCGAGAGCACCACGGCGGTGGAGGCCGGTGCCCCGGCCGGCCGGTAATAGAGGGCTTCGTAGTGGCGGTCCCCGTCCCGGGCGCTGGCCCTGCTTTCGACCACGGCCGCGCCCGAGCCGTCGCTGCCGGCGGCGAGCGCCTTCATGTCCAGGGCGAGGCGCACGGAAAACAGGAGGTGGCGCGCCGGATTCCAGGCGAGGATACCGGCAACCAGGATCACCGCCACGATCCCCAAACCCTTTTTCCCGATCCCGAGCAT
>CAZWXG010000143.1:0-1817 GCA_964637825.1 uncultured Acidobacteriota bacterium | reverse complement strand
GCTAGGCCTGCTCCCGGGCCGGTTCGGGGACGGCCTGGAGCAGGCGGTCCGCGCTCAGGTGGAGTTCGTTCTGCTCCACGTGATCGACCCCGTCGACCGAGATCGCCAGCAGGCCCGATTCGAGGCGCTCCACCAGCCCCTTGCGGTGCAGGTACCAGAGGTCGAATTCCAGGAACTCGATCGGGGTGCGGAGCATGCGGGCCAGGGCGATTTCCCCCAGGCCCGGCTGGCGGAGGTTGGTGCGCCGCTGCACGTACAGCAGGGTCAGCAACCGCTCCCTGACCGCCCGGTTGTCCCCGGTCGCCAGGCCGCTCCCCGCCTCGCGCAGGATGTGCATCTTCCGCTCCCAGTATTGCTGGTGGCGGATGTCATAGGCCGCGCGCTTCGCGGGGTCGCACAGGATTTCGTGCGCCTTGACCAGTTCCCGGAACCTTTCGGGGTCCCCCCCGCCCGTGGCGTCCGGGTGGAATTTCTTGGCCAGGTGGCGGAAGATCCGCGCGATGGTGTCGCCGTCGGCATTGGTGCTGACCTGCAGGACGTCGTAGTAATCGGTGAAAACCAGTTCTTCTGTCATTTTCCGTCCGAATTCAGATGTTTGCCGGAACCGGGGCATCCGGCCGCGACCCGATGGCGCGAGGATACCGTATTGCATGTCGCCGCGTCAACCGGCCTTCGGAACCCTTATCGGCCGCTCCCGGCGGAAAACCATTTTTATGCGGGTTTCGAAGAATCGGGCTTTTTAATCCCGGCAATTATTTGTATCTTATTTAACGATTCAAATGTGAGAGTGGTTGACTTTGAAGGCAGGATGAGGGCCCCGGGCTGGCGGCGGGTTGGTTTCCGGCATCATAAAGGGTTGATCATCAAAATCAAGGAGGATTGTAGATGGCTAAGCTTGATCCAACAAAAATGGCGGATTGGCAGATTGCTGAGGCGTGCGAGAAGGACATGAAGACCGTCAAGCAGCTGGCCGACGAGCTGGGAATCAAGGATGAGGAACTGATTCCTCACGGGCATTACTACGGCAAGGTGGATTTTGAAGCCGTTCTGGACAGATTGAAGGACCGGCCCAACGGCAAGTACATCGACGTGACGGCCATTACCCCGACTCCGCTGGGAGAGGGGAAGAGCACCTCCACCATGGGTCTGGTGCAGGGGCTGGGCAAGCGGGGGATGAAGGTGACCGGAGGCATCCGGCAGCCCTCGGGCGGTCCGACCATGAACATCAAGGGGAGCGCGGCCGGCGGCGGCCTGGCCCAGTGCATCCCCCTGACCCCCTTCTCGCTCGGCCTGACGGGCGACATCAACGACATCATCAACGCGCATAACCTCGCGATGGTGGCGCTGACCAGCCGGATGCAGCACGAGTACAACTACGACGACGCCATGCTGGCGTCCAAGAAGCTGAAAAGGCTCGATATCGACCACCGGTCGGTCGAGATGAAGTGGGTCATCGATTTCTGCGCCCAGGCGCTCCGGAACATCACCATCGGGATGGGCGGCAAGATGGACGGCTTCATGACGCAGTCCGGCTTCGCCATCGCCGTCAGCAGCGAACTGATGGCCATCCTGGCGGTGGCCACCAGCCTGGGCGACATGCGCGAGCGGATCGGGAAGATGGTCGTCGCCTACAACAAGAACGGCGGTCCGGTCACCACGGCGGACCTGGAAGTGGACGGCGCCATGACGGCGTGGATGCTCAATACGATCAACCCCAACCTGATGCAGTCGCTGGAAGGGCAGCCCGTATTCGTGCACGCCGGGCCGTTCGCCAACATCGCCATCGGGCAGTCCTCCATCGTGCTCGACAAGCTGGC
>CAZWXG010000142.1:0-5969 GCA_964637825.1 uncultured Acidobacteriota bacterium | reverse complement strand
CCAGTGTCATTCCCGGGTCCTCGCCCAGTAATTGCAGGAGCCGTACCGACATTTCATCCGTCGTTTGTACCGGCAGCTCCTCGGAAACCATGACATGGCCGGCCGGGAGGCCCCCCCCCTCCCCGTCAGAGGACACCACCCAACGCCCGCCCTTGCGTGACCCCGCCCGCCGCAGCCTGCCTTCATGGACCATCCTGGCGACGGCGCGTTCCACAGCGCTGTGCGATTTCCCGATCCGTTCGGCGATGTCCGTCAGGGTCGCTTCCGGATCTGCCGCGATGGCCTGAAGCACCCGATCCGGGGTCTTTCCCGCCATTTTATCCAGCGTTTTTCCCAGCGTTTTTCCCGGCGTTTCTACCGTCACCTTGAACGCCCCGGGAACCAGCGGTGCGCTGAAGGTGACCACCAGGAACCCCTGGCGCTCCTCGAAGGACGGGGCGGGAGCGCCATGCTCCCGGCATAGCGCGATCACCCGATTGGTCCCCCGCCCCCAGACTTCGACCGCACCCGTTCTGTGGAAAGCCTCCGCAACCAGCGGATTGGTAGGCTTGGACTTGTGCGGACCCAGAAGCTCCGCCACCGTAATGCCGGAGGGAAGCCTCCCATAGCTCTGGATCTCGATCCTGTCGTCAAACACAGCAATGGCGACATAACCGGAATAGTGGGAGTAATCCCGGTGCATGACGGCGTTGAGCAGGATCTCCCTCAAGGCGTCGGGCGGAAGCGGGAACCGGTCTTCACGGAAGACCCGGCCAGCCGGGAACCGCGCCCCCAGCGGCATGGTGCGTTCCAGAAACGCCATTCCTTCGCGCACCATGGCGAAGGCATTCATGCGCTCCTGCCGGTTATCCACGATCTCCCCGGTGATCTCCGTTCCCCGAAACCGCCCCATCTTGATGAGACACTGCGGGTAGTCGGGCAAAAACCGTTTGCCATAGAGCACTTGAGCGGCCCTGGTGAGCACCCCGTTGGCGCGCAAGCCCAGCCTGTCGAGGATTTCACCGATATCCCTGCCCGTATCGGGCGATATCCGGTTCTGCTGGATGGCCAACTCGCGGGTTCGCAGGATCTCCCGGCGATCGAGATCCTTCAGCTTCAACCCCTCCGCCGGCAGGTTCTCCCATCGCCGCTTGGCGTGGCCGCGCTCGATCAGCCATCGCTCGTATTTGGATTGGGCCATCCGGCGGGTCGTACTCCCCACCCGCTCGTAGGCATGGCCCTCATAAACGAACGGCCTCATTTCCCGTCCGCTGTCCACCGTAACCGCTATCACGCTGTGATTCGAAGCTGTCCGTACCACCTGGATGGACACATGTGCCGGGGGCTCGAATCGGTCCGCCGCATGGGCGATTTCGCGTAACGTACCATCAGAGACTTCCTGTCCTTCAGATGTTCCATCCGGCCTGATGCCGAATATGACCGTCCCGCCGCCGCCATTGAGGAAAGCGCACAATGTCTGCATGGCTTCCTTGAGTTCCCCGGTCGAGCGCTTGAATTCGACGCTTTCGTTCTCACCGAGGCGCAAAAGGACCGACAAGGTTCTGGGATTGATCATCTGACCCTGTTTCATGCCGGTCTCTCCAGACCGAAGACAGATTCCAAATCGGTATTATAGGTTTTTATAAGCGTTTCCACGGCGCGTGGCAAGCGCGAAAGGGTCGTGTCTGTCAGGCGTCCCGATCTTCATTCCGGTCCGGCAGCCGAGCTGATCACGACCGGGCCGAGGAGGCCCGACCGGGCGAGCGCCGCCGGCGCGGCGTAGCGCTCCATCCAGGCGGGCGGGGGCGGGAGCCGCTTCCCTTCCGGCGGGAGCGCGCGGTCGCCCAGCATCCGGTTCGACCACTGGTTGGTGACCCGGATTTCGAGCCGGTTCTCCCCCGCTTTCAGCCAGGCGCCCACCCCGGCGCGGTAGGGGGGCTTCCAGAGCAGCGCCGCCCGGCGGCCGTTGACCCACACCTCCGCCACGTCCCCCACCTTTCCCAGGTCGAGAAAGACGCGCCCGCTCCGTACCTCTTCCGGGGCGAGCCGGAAGGTCTTCGTGTAGACGGCGGTGCCGGAGAAATATTTCACCCCCTCCCCGGGGTGGGCCGCATAGGGCTCGAGCCGCTCCATCCTCATCCGCTCCGGGGCGCCCCACCCCGGGGGGAAGGCCACGTCCCAGGGCCCGTCGAGCGCGGCCACGGTCTGGTACACCGGCCGGGAGATCGTGCGCGCAGGATCCGCGGCCGGGCGGCGGAAAACCACGAAGACCGACTCGCGCTCCTCGAGGTGAAGCGGCACGGTGGTGCGCTCACCCTCGATCGCGTAGCCGGCCGGGGCCCTCTCCCCCGTGTCGGGGTGCCACAGTTCCGCCTCTTTTCCCGCCACCCGGAAGCGCCCCCGGATCTCGAGCGGCCGGTCGGTGCGGTTGGCGACGAAATAGATCTCCGCCCCCTCGCTCCGGCGGTGGATCCAGGAAATTTCCGCGTCGAGCGGGCGGTCGAATTCGGCGTCGGGCGCGATCCCGGCCGAAGCGAGCAGTTCGGCTAGCGGCACTCCCCACGCCACCGTCCCCCGGCCGTAGGCGCGCCGGGTGCGCTGCACCCCGTCGAGATCGCCCCAGACCTCGTCGGCGAGCGCTCTCACCTCGGCGTCCTCGCGCTCCCTCCCCCCGGCAAGGGTGGGGGATTGTTCCGGCTTCGGCCCGAGCACCACCGCGCCCCCCAGCGCCAGCTCCTTCACCTTCCGGAGCACCTCCGCCCGCATCCGCCGGGTGCGGGGGAGGACCAGCACCCGGTAACCCGTCCCGTCGGGGAGGAGGAGCCGCCCGTCCTCCCCCACCCTCACCCGGTGAAGCAGCGCGTCGGCGTTGATCGTGTCGTAGTCGTACCCTTCGGGCGGGGTTGGCTGGAGACCGGCGCCCCAGAAGGGCTGGCTCGAAGGCGCCCCCTCGTCCAGGAGATAGGCCAGGTCGGCGACAAACCGCCCCTCGGAGAGCATGTGGGACACCCGCCCGAGATAGCCCACCACCCCGGAGGCCTGCTCCGCCCAGGTGATGTTGCGGTTGAAGTGCGTCCCCACCATCGTGTTCCCCGGCGCGGTGTCGAGCGGCTGGTGGGCGGAGGAATGAAACACGATCCGGTTCACCCCCTGGGCGAACCAGTAGTCGGCCAGGTTCTTGTAGACCGCGGGGGGGTCGTACCCCCCGCCGGTGAAACTCTCGGCGGCCACCCAGCGCTTCCCGTAGACGTGGGCCGAGGCGGCGGCCATGCGCACGTCGGCGTAGTACTCGGCCGGCGGGTGCATCTTCCCGAGCCAGAACTCCCCCATCGGGATGTCGACGCGGCTCTTGGTCAAGAGGGTGTCCTCCAGGATCTCCATCGAAACCCCCGGCGCCTCGCCGTAGATCCCCATCCCCTTCTCCCGGGCCAGGCGGGCCATGGTGCCGTAGTGGGCATCGGCGATTTCCTCCACCAGGGTGCGGCGGAAGTCCCAGAGGAAGCGGTCGCTCTCCTCCGACCCCTTGACCACCCGTCCCACGAGCGCCGGCAGATAGGGAGTAGGGTCGTACCCCCGCCGCTGCCGGAACTGGTCGATCATCTCCTCGGTCCAGTTCTGCACCCCCGCCTCCCAGCTGTCCATGACGAGGTAGCGCAGGCTCCGCCCCACCAAGGCCCCCAGCGCCCGCTCGATCGGGCCCAGGTAGGCGCGGAAATAGCTCTCGACGTGGCGCGCGGAGAGCTTGTCCACCTCGAGCCCGGTGCCGGCGGCCGTGGCGGAGCGGTTACGCGACCCGACCAGGGCGTACCCCATCCGCAGAAGCGTCCACTCCCCCCCGGGGGCGTCCCAGTCGAGCACCCCGTCCCGCAGCGACGGCGTCAGGTCGAGCACCTCCCCGATCGCCGAGCCCTCCGCGACCTCCGGGGTGGGGACCGCGCCGTAGTCGTAGATCAGGCTGAACCCCGCCTTGTCCTGCCAGCGGTCGATGCGCGCCCCGGTGTGGACGACGAATTCGTGGATCGCGTAGGAAGGCGCAGGCTTGGGAGGGGTCTGGTAGATCACGGCATCCGGGTCGGGCGCCGCCCCGGTCATCACCAGGCGCACGAAGCGCACCCTGGTTTCGGGGAAGGCGTAGGTCTTGAGGCCCCGCGCGCGGTACTGCACCGCCCCGGGAAGCTGCACGAGGGTGCGGTAACTCTCCCCGTCCTCGCTCCCCTCGACCCGGCCGAAGGGGACGCCGCGCCCGGGCGCGATCAGGGTCACCCCCTTCACTCCCACCGCCGCGGGAAACTCGTACAGTACCCAGGCGGCTTCCCCCGGGACCTTCACCCCCGTCGCCTCGTCCCCGTCCACCAGAAGCGCCCCGTCGACCGGGCCGCCGGCCGTCACCCGCGGCCGCAGCCGGGCCATCGACCGCTCGTCTGCCGGGGTGCGATAGGCGACCAGGGCGCTGTCGCGGTAGAAGTCCCCCTCCTGGACCGGCCGCGGGAGCTCGATCCGCCGCCTGCCCGGCCCGCTCACCGAAGTCTCGCTCCACACCAGCCGCTTCATCGCCTGCTCCGGCTCGACCCAAGGCCCCCCCGTCAGGCTCCACCCCGAAGAGCTGAAGAGCGCGAGTTCGAGCCCCAGCCGGTCGGCCTCGGCGGCCGCGTGCCGCACCGCGTCCAGCCACGCGGGGGTGAAAAACTCGAGCTTCGGCTCGACCCGCTGCCCCCCTTCCATCCCGATGTCGGCCAGGTGCGCCCCGCCGATCCCCACCCGCTTCATCCACTCGAGGTCCTTGGTGATCCCTTCCTTGGTGACGTTCCCCCCGGTCCAGTGCCACCAGACCCGCGGCCGGGCCTCTTCGGGCGGATTCACGAAGCCCTGTTCCAGCTCGTCACCACTGCCCCCGAAGGCAACCACCAGGGCAAGCAACGCCACAACCAGCGCGGATACCGTTGTTCTTTTCATATTCCCCTTGAATTGCGCCGTGGGGGCGCGGTCTACTACCCACTATACTTCAATCAGGGTGCGCCGATGAAACCGATCCTGCTCGTCCTCCTGCTTCTCCCGTTCGCTCCTCTTCAGGCCGCGGCGCGGGAGGTCATCCCGCTCGACACCGGCTGGCTCTTCCTCCAACAAGACGCGCCGGGGGCTGAGGCCCCGGACTACAGCGATCAGGAGTGGCGCCGCGTGGAGGTCCCGCACGACTGGAGCATCGAAGGGGCCCACGACCCGAAACACCCGACCGGGCCGGGGGGCGGCTTTCTCCCCGCCGGGGTCGGCTGGTACCGCCGCGCCTTCACCCTCCCCGCGGCCTGGGCCGGGCGCCGGGTCCAGGTCGAATTCGACGGGGTGATGGCCCACAGCGACGTCTGGGTCAACGGCGTCCACCTCGGGCGGCGTCCCAACGGCTACGTGAGTTTCGGCTACGACCTGAGCGACCACGTCCGCTTCGGCGCCCCGAACCTGCTCGCCGTGCGCGCGGACAACTCCGGCCAGCCCGCCTCGCGCTGGTACACGGGGGCCGGCATCTACCGCCGCGCGCGCCTGGTGGTGACCGACCCGGTCCACTTCGAAAAGTGGAGCCCCTTCGTCTCCACCCGCCTCGCCGACAACCGGGCCATAGTGAAGATCGAGGGCACCGTCCTGAACCGCTCCGCAAATGCCGCCTCCGTCTCCGTGGAGCTCCGGCTGGTCGGCCCGGACGGCAAAGACGCCGCCCTGGCCCGCACCCCACGCCAGCACATTCCCGCGGGAGGATCGGCCCCTTTTGAAAAGGAGATCACGGTAGAAAACCCCCTCCTCTGGGACCTCGACCGGCCCGCTCTCTACGAGGCCCGCCTGACCCTCCGCTCCGGCAACGAAGAAAAAGACAGCGAGCGCATCCCCTTCGGGATCCGCGCAGCGCGTTTTGACTCGGACACGGGCTTCCGGCTCAACGGGAAAAACCTCAAAATAAAAGGCGTCTGCCTCCACCACGACGGCGGGGCGTTCGGCGCCGCCGT
>CAZWXG010000141.1:2140-6218 GCA_964637825.1 uncultured Acidobacteriota bacterium | reverse complement strand
ATCATGCCATGCAACGCATGTCGATTTACATGCGTATTCTTGATCGGGAGCGGCGCTCCGAAGGTCGGGGGGGCTTCCGATGGGGTGAGGTCGTCGGGGCGGGCGCCGGGGTGGGGACGGGAACGGGCGGGGGTTCCTTGATCCCCTTTGGCCCCTATGCTATAAAAACCCTTACGCTTTCTTTCCCTGTACCTATCCAATTTTTGAGGAGCTTTCTTATGACGGGCACTATTCGTTCGATCAGAGCAAGAGAGATTTTCGATTCCAGGGGAAATCCCACCATCGAGGCGGACGTCACGCTCGACGGCGGGGTCCGGGGCCGGGCGGCGGTTCCGTCGGGCGCCTCCACCGGAAGCCACGAGGCGGTGGAGCTGCGCGACGGGGACGCCGGCCGTTTCTCCGGCAAGGGCGCGCTGCGCGCGGTGGAGAACGTCAACACCATCATCGCCCCGGCCCTGGTCGGGGAGGACGTCTACGACCAGCGCGGGCTCGACCGGATCCTGATCAACCTCGACGGGACCCCCAACAAGGGGTCGCTCGGCGCCAACGCGATCCTCTCGGTGTCGCTGGCGGCGGCGCGGGCGGCCGCCGCCTCCCTCGGCCTCCCCCTGTTCCGCTACCTGGGGGGGACCAACGCCTGCGTCCTCCCCACGCCGATGATGAACATCGTCAACGGCGGGGCGCACGCCGACAACAACCTCGACATCCAGGAGTTCATGATCGTCCCCGCCGGGGCCGAGTCGTTCTCCCAGAGCCTGCGCATGGGGGTCGAGACGTTCCACGCCCTGAAATCGGTGCTGAAGAAGAAGGGGTACGCCACCGGCGTCGGCGACGAGGGGGGGTTCGCCCCGAACCTCAAGTCGAACGAGGAGGCGATCGAGCTGATCCTGGAAGCGATCGCGAAGGCGGGGTACAAGCCCGGGGAGCAGGTCTTCCTGGCGCTCGACGCGGCCGCCAGCGAGTTTTACGAGGAGGGGAAGTATTGTTTCAAGAAGTCGACCGGGGCGAAGCTCGGGGTCGACGAACTCATCGCGCTCTACGCGAAGTGGATCGAAAAATACCCCGTCGTCTCGATCGAGGACGGGATGGCGGAGGACGACTGGGAGGGGTGGGCGGCCCTGACGACGGCCCTGGGGGAGAAGACCCAGTTGGTCGGGGACGACGTCTTCGTCACGAGCGCCTCGAGGCTGCAGAGCGGGATCGCCGACGGGGTCGCCAACAGCATCCTGATCAAACCGAACCAGGTGGGGACGCTGAGCGAGACCATGGACACGATCGAGCTGGCCAAGGTCGACGGCTACACCACCGTCATCTCCCACCGCTCGGGGGAGACCGAGGACTCTTTTATCGCCGACCTGGCCGTGGCCGTCAACGCCGGGCAGATCAAGACCGGGTCGGCCAGCCGCACCGACCGCATCTGCAAGTACAACCAGCTGCTGCGGATCGAACAGGAACTGGGCGGGCAGGCCCGCTTTCTCGGGGGCCGGCTCTTCTGACCGGAATTGCGGCGGACATGAAAACGGGCGGCCCGGAGGCCGCCCGTTTTTTTTATCCGTTTCGCCGGGCGACTACTTCGGCACTTTCTCGTCGCTGTGGATCTGCCCGTCGAGCAGCCGGATGATGCGGTAGGCGTGTTCGGCGATGTCGTTTTCGTGGGTGACCAGCAGAATCGTGTTCCCCCGCTTATGAAGCTCGTCGAAGATTCCCATGATCTCGTTGCTGGTGGCGCTGTCGAGGTTTCCCGTCGGCTCGTCGGCGAGGATGAGCGAGGGGTTGTTGACCAGCGCGCGCGCGATCGCCACCCTCTGGCGCTGCCCCCCCGAAAGCTCGTTGGGCCGGTGGTAGACGCGCTCCCCCAGGTCGACGTTCTGCAGCGCCTTGATCGCCCGCTCCTTCCTTTCGTGCGACGCGGTCCCGTTGTAGATCAGCGGGAGTTCCACGTTGTGCAGCGCCGAAGCCCGCGGCAGGAGGTTGAAGGTCTGGAACACGAACCCGATCTCCTTGTTGCGGATGTGGGCCAGCTCGTCGTCGTCCATCTCCGACACCAGCCGCTCGTTGAGCATGTACGTCCCCTTCGAGGGGGTGTCCAGGCAACCGATCAGGTTCATCAGGGTCGATTTCCCCGACCCGGACGGCCCCATGATGGCGACGTACGACCCCCGGGTGATGGAGAAGGTGACTCCTCTCAGGGCATGGATCTGCTCCGTCCCCATCTGGTAGGTCTTCCAGAGGTCCCCGATATGGATCAGGATGTTGTTGTCCGCGCCGGCGTTGCTGTCGTTGGTTCCGCTCATCACGCTCCCCTATGCTCCGTTCAGGCTGTCATTTTTTGGAATCGGACTTGGCCGATTTGTCGACTTTGACAAAGGTCCCGTCCTTGATGGTCCGCAGGGTCTGGAAGCTGCCCGAGACGATGGTCTCCCCCTCCTTGAGGTTCTCCAGGACCTCGATCTCGGACTCCCCGGTGATCCCGGTCTTGAGGTCCCGGAAACGGGCCATGCCGTTCTCCCCGACCACGAATACCCCTTCAAGCTCTTTTTTCTCGTCCTTGTCGCCGGCCCCCTCGGCCGCGCGCGCCACCTTCCCCGATTTCCTGTTCAGGTCGGGGGGGTGGTACTTGCCGTCCTTGTCCACTTCCACGTCCCGGACGGTCAGCGCCTGCATGGGGATGACCAGCACGTCCTTGCGGACATCGGTGGTGATGTCGCCCGTGCACGACATGCCCGGCCGCAGTTTGGACGAGGGGTCGCGCAGGGTCACGATCACCTTGAAGTCCTTGGCTTCCTGGGACGCCGCCGACGACTGGATGGGGCTGTTGCCGATTTCGGTGACCTCCCCCTCGAAAACCTCGTCGGGGAGGGCGTCCACCTTGACCTCGGTCACGTCCCCCAGGGAAAGGTTCACCACGTCGGTCTCGTCCACTTTCAGTTCGGCCTGGATGACGCTCAGGTTGGCGATCGTCATCAGCGTCGCCTCCGGGTTGCTCATGATCCCGGGCTGCGCCCGCTCCCCCTTTTCCACGTTGAGCTGGGTGATCACCCCGTCGAGCGGGGAGTAGAGGGTGGTCTTCTTCAGCTGGTCCTTGGCCCGCGTGAGGCTCGCCATCGCCGCCCGCGCGTTGGCCAACCGCGCCTCGGCCGAAGCCTTGCTCTGCTCGATGTTGTTGCGGGAGACCTTGACCTGGCTCTCCGTCTGGGAGGCCTGCGCCCGGGCCACCTCGCGCCGCGACTGCGCGGACTTGAAATCGTTCTGCGCCACTTCGTAATCGTCGCGCGAAATCAGGCCGTCCTCGTGCAGGAGCTGCTTGCGCTTGAAACTGCTCTCGGCCCGGGAGAAGTTGTGCTCCGCCTGCTCGAGTTCCGCGCGCGCCGACCGCAGCGAGGCTTCGTCCCGCTTGAGGTTCGCCTCGGCGTTCATGATCAGGAATTCCTGCGCCCGCGTCTCCGCCAGCGCGGCGTCGTACTGCGCCCGGCTCGAAGCCTGGTCCGCCTCCGTCTGGATCGGGTCGATGCGCAGCAGCACGTCCCCTTTCCTGACCGCGGCCCCCTCCCGGAGCGGCAACTCGGTGATGATGCCCGCGATTTCGGACTGCAGGTCGACGAATTCCTTGGCGCGGATCTCGCCGCTGGCCGTCACCTTGGAACTCAGCATCTCCTTGCGCTTCACGACCGACGTCTGGACGAGTACCGTATTCTTGCGGCTGACCTTGATGCTGGCCACGACAATGATCAGTAAGGCTACAATGGCACCACCGATAATCCAGACCTTCTTCCCCTTGGTCATCTGCATGTCACCTCCAATCGGGGCAATGTCGAATACTACGAGCGGGCGGGACGAAAGGTTTCATATTTCGTTGAAATCATACGCCATTCCGGCCCCCGATTGAATCCCCGACATCGCCGGCGTACCATGAAGGGAGGGGGCGAACCCCGTTCGGGAGAACGCCGATGCCGGAATCCGAAATCAGAAACCTCGTGAGACAGCTGGGGGCGTCGATCGACGAGACGCTGTCCGAGTCGCCCAAAATCAACGAGAGCATCCGGATCATCCGTGCGGCCGGCTACGAGGTGTTCCTCTC
>CAZWXG010000141.1:0-2040 GCA_964637825.1 uncultured Acidobacteriota bacterium | reverse complement strand
GGCACCCATATTGCAGCGCCCCTCGAAGACGGCCCCCGCCTCGATGATCAGGCAGGGGGAATAGATCTCGCCGTAAACCTTCCCCTCCTTGTGGATCTCGACCCGGTCGGAAGCGTGAATGGTGCCGCGGAATTCCCCGCGGATGGAAATCCGCCGGACATGGGCTTCCGCCTCGACCCTGCCTCCGGGCCCGATCTCCAGGGCCGCCTCCGCCTTCACCTTCCCCTTGAGCACGCCGTTGATGCGCGCCCCGGTGGCGAAGAGGAGGTCCCCGTTCAGCTCGGCCCCTTCCCCCAGGTGGCTGACGATCTCATCTGCCGATTTTCCCCGTCCGAATCCCATGGTTGTGCTCCGTTGAATTCTGCGTGTCCTCGAGGAGGGCGAAGAGGCGCATGAGTTCCTCGTGGCCGTAGTAGTGAATCCGTATCTCCCCTGAATCCTTAGACTTGTGAACAATCTCCACCCGGGTGCCCAGGGCGAGGCGCAGCCGGTCCTCCGCCGACGCCTCGTTGGGGTCCTGGATCCGGGGGAGCGCGGGAGCCTTGTCCTTCCTCTTCGCCCAGCGCTCCGTCTCCCGTACCGACCACCCCTTCTCGAGGATGACGCCGGCCATCCGCTTCATCTCGGCGGGGGGGAGGTCGGCGGAAAGGAGGGCGCGCGCATGCCCCGGGGACAATTTCCCTTCGGAAACCAGGAGCGAGACCGCGGGGGGGAGTTTCAACAGCCGGATGGCGTTGGCGAGGGTGCTCCGGTCCTTCCCCAGCCGCTCGGCCATCTGTTCCTGCGTCTGCCCGGTCTCTTCCATCAGGTGCTGGTACGCCTGCGCCTCCTCGATCGGGTTGAGCTGCTCGCGCTGGATGTTTTCCACCAGCGCCAGTTCGAGCAGCCGCTCGTCGGGCACCTCCCGGACCACCGCCGGAATCTTCAGCAGGCCCGCCCGCTGGGCGGCCGAAAGGCGGCGCTCCCCCGCGATCAGCTGGAAATTCCGGCCGAAGGGGCGGACGAGCACCGGCTGCAGGACGCCGTTTTCGCGGATCGAGGCCGCCAGCTCTTCGAGGCGCTCCTCGTCGAAGAGGAGCCGGGGCTGGTTCGGATTCGGGGAGATCCGGTCGATGTCGATCTCGTTCGGGGGGGCCTCGGCACGCTCGACCTCGGGGATCAGCGCCCCCAGCCCCCTACCCAATGCCTTTTTTTTCATAGTTCAGGATTTCCTTGGCCAGACGGAGATAGCTTTCCGCTCCCTTGGAGCGTATGTCATAGAGAAGAACAGGTTTACCGAAACTCGGGGCCTCGGCCAGCCGCACGTTGCGGGGGATGACGGTGTCGAGCAGTTTATCGGCGAAGTGGCTTTTCAGGTCTTCGCGCACCTGGGCGCTCAGGTTGGTCCGCTCGTCGAACATGGTCAGGAGGATCCCCTGGATGGAGAGGGCGGGGTTGAACGCCCGGCGGACCCGGGCCAGGGTGTCGAACAGGTCGGTCAGCCCTTCCAGGGCGAAATATTCGCACTGGATCGGGATCAGCACCGAATCGGCCGCGACCAGCCCGTTCAGCGTCAGGATGCTGAGCGAAGGGGGGCTGTCGATCAGGACGAAGTCGAAGCTCCCCAGCACCGGCTCGAGCAGGCGCTTGAGCAGGAGTTCCCGTTCCGGCAGCTCCAGCATTTCCACCACCGCCCCCGACAGGCTCCGGTCCGCCGGGGCGATTTTCAGGGTGTCGAGCTCGGTGTCTTGCAGAATCTCGGCCAGGGGGACCGACCGGATCAGGGAATCGTAGAGACTCAGCTTCACGGAGCCCTTGACCACCCCCAGCCCGCTGCTGCAATTGGCCTGGGCGTCGGTGTCGACGACCAGGACGCGCATGTCGGCCATGGCCAGGCCGGCGGCCAGGTTGATGGTGGTGGTGGTCTTGCCGACCCCCCCCTTCTGATTGGTTACCGCGATTATTTTTGCCATGGAATCGGAGCGAGCGTAGCACAGCGTCGGGGAAAAGTCGATCTTTAGTCGCCCCGGCGGGAATGTTTCACGTGAAACAACTCCCGGG
>CAZWXG010000140.1:0-6239 GCA_964637825.1 uncultured Acidobacteriota bacterium | reverse complement strand
TTTGCGTCGCATCGTCCAGGAGCGAATACACCACCGGAACCGCGATCAGCGTCAGCAGCGTCGAGGTGATGAGCCCCCCGATCACGGCGCGCGCCATGGGAGCGCGCATTTCCGAACCGGCGCCGATCTCGAAGGCCAGCGGCAGCATCCCGGCGATCATCGCCATCGTGGTCATGATGATGGGGCGGAACCGGGTCCGGCCCGCCTCGATCAAGGCCCCGGTACGATCCCGCCCTTCCAGGCGCAGCCGCTTGGCGTAATCGATCAGCAGGATGGCGTTCTTCGTCACCAGGCCCATGAGCAGGATGAGGCCGATCATGGACATGATGTTCAGCGAATCCCGCGTGGCCCACAATATGGCGGCGACGCCGATCAGCGAAAGCGGGAGCGAGAGCATGATCGCCAGCGGGTGCGTGAAGCTGGCGAACTGGGACGCCAGGATCAGGTAGATGAACACCACCGCGAGGATCAGGGCCTGGTAGATGTTGGTGAAGGTTTCCGCCATCTCCTCCGACTCCCCGGTAAAGGAAACCGAATACCCCGGGGGTAGCTGCAAACGCTCGAGCGCCTCCCTCATGTCGTTTTCCACGTTGCCCATCGGCCGGCCCGCGGTGTTGGCGAACACGCGCACTTCGCGGGCCAGGTCCATGTGCCGGATCTGGGAAAGGCTCGAACCCCGCTCGAACGAGACCACCTGCCCCGCCGGAATCAGCAGGTCGCCCCCGGCGGAGTTCTTCCTGGAACTCAGCAGATCGATATCCTCGAGCACCTCCGTGGAGCGCCGCCGCCAGTCGGCGAGCCGGACCCGGACATCGTAGGCGTCGCCGTCCTCATCTTCGAACTGCGTGGCCACTTCCCCGTTGAGCAGCGCCCTCATGGTGATGGCCAGCGACTCGAGGTCGATGCCCAGATCGGACGCCAGCTTGCGGTCGATGCGCACGAGGATTTCGGGCTTGTCCCGGTCCAGGCTGCGATCGATATCCACCGCCCCGGGAACCCCGGCGATGACGTCCATCACCCGGGCGGAAATCCGGTCCAGTTCCCCCGTGTCGGGCCCCTGCACGCTGAGCTGCAGCGGCCGGGCGTCCCCCATGTCGGGCACGTCCTCCAGGCTCACGATGGCGCGCCCGTAATCGGCGAGTTCGGCCCTCAGTGCGCCCCGAAGCTCCCGGTCCTCCATCCTGCGCTCCTCGCGGGGACGGAGTTTTACGTAGATCGCCCCTTCGTTGAGCGCCGAACTGGATCCGGCGCCGACGGTCGTGAACGCGTAGGCCACCTCCTCCCGGGCCAGGATCCTCCCGACGATTTCGTTGGAAATGGCTTCGGTCTGCTCGATCGTGCTTCCGGACGCGGTCTTGAAGCTGACCTGGAATTCCCCGCGGTCGTAGGACGGCATGAATTCCTGCCCCAGGCTTCCGAAAATGGCCAGGCCCCCGAGGAACATCAGGAGCGACGCCGCCAGCACCAGCAGCCGGTGCCTCAGAGCAAAGGCGATCGACGTCTCGTACCAGCCCCGCAGGTCCATGAAGCGGCGGTCGAACGCTTCCAGCAGCCGCGCCAGGCCCCGTCGGCGCCGGTGGGTCTCGACGGCCGGGTCGTACCACCTGGAGGAAAGCATGGGATCCAGGGTGAAAGAGACGAAAAGCGAGACCAGGACGGCAAAGGCCACCGTGATGCCGAACTCGTAAAAAAAGCGCCCGACAATCCCCTTCATGAACGCGATCGGCACGAATACCGCGATGATGGAAAAGGTGGTCGCCATGACCGCGAGCCCGATTTCCGAGGTGCCGGAGCGCGCGGCTTCCGCGTGGTCCTTGCCGAACTGCATGTGGCGGACGATATTCTCCCGGACCACGATGGCGTCGTCGATCAGCAGCCCGACCGACAGGGACAGGCCCATGAGCGTCAGGATGTTCAGGCTGAAGCCCATGACGCCCATGACGATAAAGGCGGAAATGATGGAGACCGGGAGGGTCAGCCCCGTGATCACCGTGCTGCGCCAGCTGTTGAGGAACAGAAAGACGATGAAGACGGTGAACAGGGCGCCCAGGACCAGGGTGTTCTGGACGTCCTCGACCGCCTCCCGGATGAAGAGGGAGGAATCCTTGACGACACTGAGGCGGGTGTCGCCGGGGAGTTCCCCGTTCAGCTTCGGCAGCGCCGCCTTGATCCCCTCGGCCACGTCCACGGTGTTGCTGCCCGACTGCTTCCGGATCTCGAGCGCCAGCGCCCTCCGGCCGTTGATCAGCGCCAGCGTGCGCTGCTCTTCGTGGGCGTCGGCGACCGAGGCGATCTCGTCCAGGTGGACCGGCACCCCCTGGATCGTTTTCACGATCAGGGAGGAAAACAGGCGCGGGTCCTCGAATTTCCCCTCGATCCGCACCAGCTCCTCCACCGCCCCGCCCGTGATCTTTCCCGCCGGCACCTCGATATTCTCCCGGCGCAGCGCGAGCACGACCTCGGGCACGGTGAGCCCGTAGGCCTTCATTTTCCCGGGATCGAGCAGGATCTGGATTTCACGCCGCTGACCGCCGACGATCTTGATGGAACCGACCCCCTCGATATTCTCCAGGCGCTTGGTGATGACCTTTTCCGCGAGGGTGGTCAGGTCCTTGGAGGACAGCTGCGGGGAGGTCACCGACAGGGACACGATCGGCAGGTCGGCCGGGTCGATGCGCTCGATCACCGGTTCCTCCACGGCGGCGGGGAAGTCGCGCCGCAGCGCGCTCACCTTGCTGCGCACGTCCTGGGCCGCCGTGTGGATATCGGTCCCCAGTTCGAATTCCGCCACCACGATGGAAACCCCCTCCGTGGTGGTGGAGGTGATGTGCTTCACCCCCTCGATCGGGTTGACGGCCTCCTCGATGCGCTTGGTCACCTCGGTTTCCACCGTTTCGGGGGCGACCCCCGGGTAGACGGTCTGCACCGTCACCACCGGCAGGTCCACGTCGGGAAACAGATCGATGGACAGCTCCCGGTAGGCGAAGATCCCCAGGACCACCAGCGCGACCATCATCATGGTGGCGAAAACCGGTTGTTTTACCGAAAGATCGGACAGATACATAAGAAAGTTCCTTTAACTGCCGGGCCCGGGCTCCCGGCGTCCGACGCGGGGCGTGAGCCTCAGGGCAAGGTGCGGACCGCGGCCCCTTCCTTGAGCGCGGGCCCGATCTCGACGATCACCAGTTCCCCCTCCACGAGCCCGCTCCGGACCCAGACCCGGTCCTGCTGCCGTCCTCCGATCCGGATGTTCCGCAGCCGCGCCCTGCCGTCCTCGACGACATAGACTCCCGCTCCGTCCTGGTCCTCCTCCTGCGGGACCAGAGCGTCGCGCGCAATCACCAGGGCATCCGGCGCGGAACCGGTGGTGATCTCCCCCCGGGCGTACATGCCGCTGCGCAGCTCCCCGCCCGGGTTGGAGATCCGGAGGATCACCTTCACCGACCGGCTGTCCGATTCCACGGCGGGGTTGATGGCCGCGACCACTCCCCTGAATTCCCGGGACCCCCAGGTGGGGGTCTGGAAAACGGCCTCCTGCCCCGGGCGCAGCGAGGACAGCTGATGCGACGGCACCACGCATTCCAGTTCCAGCCGGCCGTTGTCCACCAGCGTGACCAGGGCGACGCCGGGGGCCAGGAGCGCCCCCTGGTCGAAAAACCGCTTCTGCACATGCCCGCGCGCCGGGGCCTTGATTTCGCAATCGCTCAGCGCCTTGCGCGCGATCGCCAGCGCCGCCCGCGCCTGGGCGCACTGCGCTTCGGCGAGGCGCACCTGGGTGACGGCCTCCTTGACCCCGGTCAACGCGGCCTGGTGGTCCTTCTGGGTGATCCCCCCGCTCCGCAGGAGGTTGTCCGCGCGTTCCTTTTCGGTTTGCGCGTGCTCCGCGGTCACCCGGGCCAGTTCCAGCCCGGCCTCGGCCACGCCCAGCGTGGCGGCGGCCTGGTCGTAGGCGAGCCGGTAGTTGGCCGGATCCAGCTCGGCCAGCAGCTGGCCCTTCTCGACCAGATCCCCTTCCCGGCAATGGACCGCAGTCAGGCGCCCGCCCACTTCGGGCTTGACCTCCACGACGGAAAGGGAGCGCAGGCTGCCCGAAACGGGAATCCGGGAAATCCATTCCCGCCGCTCTACCGCGCCGGTTCTCACGACCATGTCCTCCGCCGCGGGAATCGAAGCCGCGGACTCGCCCGCTTTCTCCCCCGGGTGGTTGCAGCCCCAGGCGGAACATGCCGCGACCCAGAGCGCGGCAATCCAAAACCCTCGTCTCACAAGGAAATTCACGGGCGCACCTCCGCGTCCAGGATGGGAATGCCCGAAGCCAGGCGCAACCGGGCTTTAGCCATTTCGTAGTCATAGGTTGCGTTGATCAGGGAGTTCCGGGCAACGACCAGCGCGGTTTGAGAATCGGTGACATCGAGCGTCGTCGCGGCCCCATACTGGTAGTTCGCCTGCATCATGCGGCGGACCTTCTCCGCCTGCGCCACGCTGAGCTCGGCCGCGGAGATCGCCTCCTCCGAGGAACGCATGTCGTCGTAGGCCTGCTTGACTTCGAGACGCACGTCGTTTTCCAGCCGGGCCAGGCGCCGCTCCGCCGCCCGCTGCCGCGCCAGGGCCTGCCGCACGAGGCCCGCCTTCCTGCCGCTGTCGAACAGGGGCAGCTTGAAGCTGAACATCAGGCTCCAGCGGGAGAACTGGTTGTCGAAAAAATTTTGCGGCTGGCGCACGGCGTAACCCCACTGGCCGTCCATGTCCACCGAAAGTTTGTTCTCGGCCCGGGCCAGCGACGCCATCAGCCTCGCCTGCTCCACCTGCTTCCGGGCCACCTCCATTTCCGGCCGGATCCCGAGGGCGCGCGCCTGCATTTCCCCGAGCGGGCCGACGGGCCAGGGGCGGTACCGGAGTTCGCCCGCAATCCGGGTCTCGGCTTCCAGGTCGGTGACGATCAGGTTGTTGATCACCGCCCGGGCCAGCCGGACCCGGTTGGCCGCCCGGATCAGCTCGGGCTCCATGTTGGCCACGTTCACTTCGGAACGGAGCGTGTCGATCTCGGTGGCGACCCCGTTTTTGAAGCGCTCGCGCGCCTGCTCGAGATGTTCCTGCCGCTGCCGCCGGGTCTCCTCGACGACGCCGAGGTTGGCCTCCGACAACAGCAGGTCGTTGAACGCCCGCAGCACCCGGTAGGTCAGCTGCTGCCGGACGACGTCGCCGGCGGCGTCCTTTTCCTCCAGGCTCTCGCGCGCCAGCCGCAGCGCCGTGCTCACCTTGCCCGCCGTGTAGATCGGCTGTTTGACGCTCACGTTCACGTCGAACATGTTGCTGGCGACCGGAACCAGCGCGTCGCGAAACTCCTGCGGCACCTTGTCGAAACTGGAACTGTTGAGGATGCTCGGATCGCGCAGCCGGACGCCGGATCCCTGGAGCGAGACCTGGGGGAAGGCGCTGGAGCGGACCTCCGTGATCTTCCCCTGCAACTCGTCCAGTTCCTCCAGAACGACCAGCATCTCCGGATTGCGCTCCAGGGCCAGTTCCACCGCCTCCTCGACCGTGAGCGGCTTTCCCGTCTCCGCCGCGGGAACCGAAGCCGGTCCCGCCGCCAGGAGCACGCACAGAAACACCCTTTGCATCCCAGTCATTGGCCGTCCCCTCGCCGGGCGGAAGCGGGTCCGCCGGCTTTCCCCGGCGCCGCGCAGGCCCCGCCTGCTCCGTCCGGCAGAATGATAGTAAGAATTGCGATACGTATCTTGCCCGTCGGCGCCGCGAAAATCAATTGCGGGTTGGGCGCCCGGCCTGGCGGGACCGCCCGGGCACAGGAACTGCTCCGGAAAAGGGCGGGGGGCGAGGCGGCCGCGCCCCCCGGACTGCGGGTGCTGCCGGACCTACTTCGTCCGTTTGGCGATGATCTCCGGTCCGGCCGCGCCCCCCGGGCCGCCCGTACCCCCTTCGATCCCGCGCGTGAACCGGATCTCGTCCCCCGTGACCTTCCCTTTCCACACGACCTTCATCGGCTGCTCCCCGATCACCCGCTTGAGGGAAAAGGAGATGGTGTCGCCGTCGATCTTCCCCTCCTCGAGGGGGACCGCTCCCGGCATCGCCGAGTTGTCGAGCGTGCCGGTCAGCTTCTCCCCTGCGACCTGGAAGACCAGGGTGACCGTGCTTTCCCCCTGCCCCTGGGCGCCCGGGACGCTCGCCACCCATTTCCCCGTCACGTCGGCGGCCCACGCTCCCGCAAGCATCATCGATAT
>CAZWXG010000139.1:5178-6267 GCA_964637825.1 uncultured Acidobacteriota bacterium | reverse complement strand
TTCGAATTTTGACTTGCGCCCCGTACCCCGTTTGATTTACATTCGGCCTCAACCAAGGAGACAAAACATCATAGGAGGCCCCATGATCCGTCACGGCATCATCCCCCCCTACCTGCTGCGGTCGATCGCGGTCAACGGCAGCCGGCGCCAGCAGGAGCTGGCGTGGGCCACCCTGACCGACTCGGAACAGATCCGCGGCCAGCGGCGCGTCCTCCCCCCGCTCACCCGGCTCGCGGTGGTCCCCGGGCGGATGCGGCGCACGGTGTACGACGCGCGCAACCGCTACGACCTGCCCGGCCGGCTCGTGCGCTCCGAGGGGAGCACTGCGAGCGGCGACCCGCGCGTCAACGAGGCCTACAGCGGGGCCGGGACCACCTACGAGATGTGGCGCAAGGTGTTCGAACGCAACTCGATCGACGACCGGGGGATGCGGCTCGACGCCACCGTCCACTACGGGAAGAACTACGACAACGCCTTCTGGAACGGGCGGCAGATGGTCTACGGCGACGGCGACGGGGTGATTTTCGGCCCCTTCACCCGGGCGCTCGAGGTCATCGGCCACGAACTGGCCCACGGCGTGGTGCAGTACGAGGCCGACCTGGTCTACCGGGGCCAGCCGGGCGCCCTGAACGAGTCGTTCGCCGACGTGTTCGGGATCCTGGTCAAGCAGTACCGGCGCCGCCAGACGGCGGAGGAATCGGACTGGCTCATCGGCGCGGACCTGTTCCGCCCCGGAATCGGCGCCCGCGCCCTGCGCTCGATGAAGGAGCCGGGGACCGCCTACGACGATCCCGTCCTGGGCAAAGACCCCCAGCCGGCGCACATGAAGGACTACATCGAGACCGGCGAGGACAACGGCGGGGTGCACCTGAACTCGGGGATCCCCAACCGCGCCTTCTGCGAACTGGCGCTGCGCCTCGAAGGGTACGCCTGGGAGAGGGCGGGGCGGATCTGGTACCGCACGCTGCGGGACAAGCTCCGCCCCAATTCCACGTTCCGCGACGCCTGTTCCCTCTCCGTTACGGCGGCGGGGGAACTCTACGGGCGCAACAGCCCCGAACAGAAGGCGACGCGGGAGTCCTGGGCGGC
>CAZWXG010000139.1:3905-5078 GCA_964637825.1 uncultured Acidobacteriota bacterium | reverse complement strand
CGAGCGCCGCGGCGTCGAAGCCGGGGGCGACCAGGCGCGCCCCGGGCAGGTCGGGCGGCGCGGCGGGGAGCGGCCCGATCACCACCACGCTCCCCCCGTCCTTCGGCTTCAGGTCCCACAGGTGCTTCCGGACGAGGTCGAGCGCGAAGGGATCGGCGAGTTCCCCGGCGGCCGCGAACTCGATCATCACGTCGGGCCTCGTCAGGGTGCATTCGTAGATGTCGGCGTAGACGGGGATGCTCCCGGCCGCTTCCATGAGCGACAGGAGCATCACCCGGCTGTCGAGGGTGCAGGAGGTGTCCCCCGTCTTCTTCTTGGGGCGCACCGGGGGCTTGAAGCGCACGGCGTAGCCGTCCACCTCGCGCGCCAGCGGCATCTTCACCGCGACATGGCGCCCCGAGCCCCGCAGGCGCAGGACGAATTCCGGCAGCCGCATCGTCGGGTGGTGCGCCTGCCGCCCGAAGGCGATCTCGGTGAGCGGCCCGAGAAAGGGGCGCGAATCCTCGTCGAGTTCCACCGCGAAGCCCTCTTCCGGGTCGAGCAGCCTGATGACGGAAAGCGCGGCCCAGCGTTCGTAGCCGAGGCGGTACAGTTCCCCGGCCGCCGAGCCGATGTCCTCCCCCGCCCGCGCCTCGAATTCCTCCCCGCTGAGCTTCCCCTGGAGCAGGTCGAACATCCGGTTGTAGAGGACGCGCGCGAGCCCCGCCGCCGGGTCGGAGAGAAAGGAAGCGAGGTCCACCGGGGCGTCGATCCGCTCCAGTCCCAGCAGCTCCTTCACTTCCCTTTCCGCCTCACCCGTACGGCGCGCCAGGTCGGCCGCGTCCACGGGGAGGGCGCCGAAGTGGGCGGCGACCACGGCGCGGCGCGCCGCGTCGAAATGCCGGTAGAACTCCCCGCGCACCTCCTGCGGGATGGAGACCTCGCTCCTCCCCAGCACGATTTCGGGGTGCGCGGCGATGAAATCCCCGAGCGGGGCGAAGGCCTGTGCGAGCGTTGCTGACAATTCCATTCTTTCCTCTCCCTTTCCGCGGCCCGGCAGCGGGCCCGACGGCCGATCTTACCTCAAAACCCCCCGGCGGGGAAACCGTGCGGTTTCCCCCTCATCGAAGTTGCCAGGAACGACCCGACAGGTTACGATACTCGGGAAGGCCGGCGGCGGTTCCGATTCCGGCC
>CAZWXG010000139.1:0-3805 GCA_964637825.1 uncultured Acidobacteriota bacterium | reverse complement strand
TCCGCCTGATTGTGGAGGACGCATGCACGCACGTTTGGGGATGGTCGCACTCATGGTTCTGTTTTTCTGGGGGGGGGCGGCGCCCGCCGGCGCGGGCCCGGAACTCGACGAGGGGGCCGTGACGCGGCCCGACGACGCCGAGATCCTCGAGTGGATGCGCTTCAAGGGGCCGATGTCGGCCGAAGAGAGGGGATCGGCGCTCGAGGGGATCATCGCCCGGATGACCGCCGGGGGCGGGGCGACCCCGCGCTCCGATTTTCTGACCGCGGCCGCGTTCGCCCACCGGGGGGACGGCCGGGCGCAGTACTGCATCGGGCTGGCATATGAAAAGGGGCTGGGCGTGGTCGAGGACCTCACCGACGCCTACGTGTGGTACGCCCTCGCCGCCCGCAGCGGCTACGCCGCCGGCGGGGAGGCGCGGGAACGGGTGAAGACGCTGCTGGTGTCGGTCTACCCCGCGCCCACCGACGAGGAACTGGACACCCTGACGGCGGCGGCCGCGGGCACGATCGCCCGGCTCGGGGCGGAAGCGGGACAATAGGGGAGGATCGAAAATGCGCTACCGTAAATTGGGGAAGACCGATCTGGATGTGTCGATTCTGGGGTTCGGGGCGATGCGCCTGCCGATGGTGGGGAACCCCGGCGGGCTCGCCGGGTTCGACCCGAAGATCCCGATCGACGAGGAGCGCGCGGACCGGATGGTCCGCCACGCCCTGGACGAGGGGGTGAACTACTTCGACACCGCCTACGGGTATCACGGCGGCCAGAGCGAACGGTACCTCGGCAAGGTCCTCGCCCCGGTCCGCACGAAGGTGATGATCGCGAGCAAGCTCCCGGTCTGGAACATCGAGAAGCGGGAGGACTTCGACCGGGTGTTCGAGGAACAGCTCGGCAGGCTCCGGACCGACTACCTCGACGTCTACCTGATCCACAGCCTCAACCGCCCCTTCTGGGACAAGATGAAGGGGCTGGGGGTGCTCGAGTTCCTCGACCGGCTCAAGGCCGAGGGGCGCATCCGGGCGGCGGGCTTTTCGTTTCACGACGAAATCAAGGTGTTCAAGTCGATCATCGACGCCCACGACTGGGACGTGTGCCAGATCCAGTACAATTTTTACGACCGCGCCTACCAGGCGGGCGCGGAGGGGCTCCAGTACGCGGCCGACCGCAAGATCGGGGTGGTGGTGATGGAGCCGCTGCGGGGCGGGCAGCTGGTCGACAGGATCCCGGCCCGCGTCCAGGCGCAGTGGGACGCGGCCCCGGTGCGCCGCAGCCCGGCCGAATGGGCGATGCGCTGGGTCTGGAACCACCCCGGCGTCTCGACCGTGCTGACCGGCTCGAGCAGCCTCCAGCAGCTCCAGGAGCACACGCGCGTCGTCCGCGACGCCGCCCCCGATTCCCTCTCCGGGGAGGAACTCGCCCGGTTCGACCAGGTGCGCGCCCTCTACCGGGAGATGGTCAAGGTGGACTGCACCGGCTGCGCCTACTGCATGCCCTGCCCGAACGGGGTCGACATCCCGCACAACTTCCAGCTCTACAACGACCATTTCATGTTCCCGGGGCCGGAGTTCGGCGGCTTCTTCTACAACAACCTGATGCCGGAGGCGGAGCGCGCCGCCTCCTGCATCGAGTGCGGCGACTGCATGGACAAGTGCCCGCAGCAGATCGACATCATCGGGGAACTCAAGGAGGTCCACGGCCTCCTCGGTGCGCCCCCGAAAAAAGGGTAGGCGGTCGAAAGGGGAATGTCATGACCGAGAGAGAAAAGCTGGACATCGCCGCCGCGGCGCTCAAGCACAACGGTTTCGACCCCGTGCTCTGCGTGGAGAAGGCGGCTAACGCGGTCCCCGTCATCCTCGACTGGATCGAGCCGGACGCCTGGCTCGAGATGGCGGGGTCGGTGTCGGTGGGGCAGCTGGGGCTTTTGGACCTCCTGCGCGAGCGCGGCAACCCCGGGCTCGATTTCCCCGCCCCCGGGGAGGAGGACCCGGCGCGCGGGCGCCGGGACGTGCTGCTGGTGAGCGCGAACGCCCTCACCCTGGACGGGAAGATCGTCAATATCGACGGGATGGGAAACCGGGTGGCCGCCATGGCCTACGGGATGCGCCGCGTCATCCTCCTCATCGGCGCCAACAAGATCGTCGCCGACGTCGACGAGGCGCTCGACCGGGTGCAGCACTTCATCGCCCCCTACCACGCGAAATGCCTGGGGGTCGACACCCCCTGCGCCCGGACCGAGACCTGCAGCGACTGCAGCTCGCGAGAGCGCATCTGCAACGTCACCACGATCCTCACGCGCCGCCCCCCCGGGGCGCAGTTCTCCATCATCCTGACCGCCGAGGACCTGGGGCTGGGGTGGGACCCGGCCTGGCCCGCCGAGCGGATCGACCGGATCAAGACCGCCTACCGGGTCGAAATCGACAAGTTCCGCGCCGCGCTCGGGCAGGCGCGCCCTCACGCGTCCGACTGAACCCGCGTCAGCGCTTTTCGGTGGGGCGCCCGTTCTCCAGCCGCGCCCGGACCTGTTCCGCCTCGGGCGCGTCGGGAGCGTGCCGGAGGTAGAGGCGCATCGCCTCGTCGGCCGCCCCCGCGTCCCGCCGCAGGAAGAACAGGTTCGCCCGGATCAGGTGTATCTTGGGGAACTGGTGGGTGCTGTCCCTGAGGACCGTCTGCTCCGCCCTCCTCCCGGCCCGATCGTAATCCCCCACGTTGTAGTGGGCCAGCGCACTCAGGTAATAGGCTTCGGGGAAGCTCACCGGATCGAGGTCGAGCGCCTTTTCGACGACGTCGGCCGCTTCCGCCCACCGCTGCTCCAGCGCGTCGAGCCACCCCAGCGCCACGTAGGGGGGGACGTACAGGTCGTCCGCGGCCATCGCACGCCCGTAGGCCTCGCGCGCCTCGGCGTACCGCTTGCGCTGCTGCTGGAGCCGGCCCAGTTCCAGCCACGCTTCGCCGTAGGCCTCGTACCCGGCGATCGCCTCCCGGAGCAGCGCTTCGCCCTCCCGGTCGTTCCCCTTCTCCAGGGCCCTCTGCGCCCGCTTCACCAGGTCCTTCGCCTTTTTGGGCGCCAGCAGGCTGGCGGCGCTGATCACGGTGCCGCGCACCCGTTCGAGCGGGTATACGATGATGGTCCCCAGGGTGTTGACCCGGGTGAGGTTGGTGGGGTTGAGGGTGAGCGCACTCGAGCGGTAGCCCGCGATCTGGGCCTTGAGGTCGCACCCCGAGAGCCGGATGTACAGGGGGGTGGTGGTGTCGACCCGGGAGTCGGCGCTCGACCTCAGCGGATTCCAGTAGATGGAATCCTCGTCGTTGATATGACCGTTCCCCTCGCTGGCGTCGGGGACGATCGAGCTGAACCGCTGCGCCCCCCCGTACTGAAAGGCGAAATACCCGTTCGGCCCCACCGAGGCCTCCCGCGTCTTGGAAGTGCCGCAGTCCAGTTCGATGATGGTACCGTTGGGAGGGGGGCTCCCATCCTCGCGCATCACGTTGCCGGAGAGGAAAATCGGCTGGAATTCGCGCGGCGGGAGGCGAAATTCGGGAGCGGAGAAGATCCCGGGCTGGGGTACGACCTTCGGTGCAGAGGGGACGGTGGGGACCGACGGGGTCGACGGGGTCGACGGGGCCGGGTCCTTCGGCGCCGGACTCTGCTGGGCAAAGGGCGCGACGGGCAGGAGCAGAAGAAGGAGCAGGGGGATCAAGCGCGAGGGCCGGAAAACAAACATAAGCACCTCCGTGAGGCGGGGTTTCTGGGGTTTTTGACCCAGACATGATGAATATACCCCATCCACGGGGCAAACACAAACGG
>CAZWXG010000138.1:0-6279 GCA_964637825.1 uncultured Acidobacteriota bacterium | reverse complement strand
GTGGCTCCAGTTTCGCTCCGCAGGTGTCCGGGAGCCGTGGCCCCGGCGGCACCGATCAGCCGGCCGTACTCCACCTTCCATCATCCAGGCCCCGGCCTTCAAGCAAAATCCCGCCGTGACGCGCTGGATTGTGCTCCTTGACCCCGGCCCAGTGGTTTCGGGAAGAGCGGATTTTTCTTTTTGACTTTGACATTCGCCTTCATAGACGCAATGTTTAGACAGTAACGGGTATTCGTACCCGTGCAGGCATCCCCCCCCGAACGAGTAAGGCAGTCAACCGTTTGCATCCAGGATGCCTGGATGCAAACCTTTGGGGGGAGTCGCTATGCAGAAATTCCTCATCGTTTTGTCACTGTTTATGCTTTCCACCCTGCCTGTCCCTGCGCTGGCCGAAGACGCGCAGGCCATTTTGCAGAAAGTGGAGGAGCTGCAACACCATCGCCTCACGGGAATAGCCCGCTATACCGTCGATGCGACCATCATGGGCCAGCGCCAGGTCACGACCTACGAACGCGCATCGCTCACCATCGACGGCGGGACGGTCGAAGTGTTTCGCCCGATCTCCCCGGGCAAGATCGGACAGACCGGCAGCGGTCCGGGTCAGACGATGACGCCCGATCAACTGGATGCCTTCGCCGGCGCACAGGCGATGACGGGGGGCGCGTTGAATGACGAAATCGACCGCGGCATGCAGCAGGCGGGCCTGCCCAAGGGCCTGTTAGGGGCCTTGGGGGCCGGGTCGGCGGATCGGCCGTGGGCTTCGGCCGATCCGCGGGTCCTTATGGGGGCCAACGCCCGATTCCTGCGCGCGGCCGCCGACGCCAACCGTACGAATGCGGCAGAGGCCGTCTCAACTGAGACGGACACGGGATTTGCCGCATTCGCGCAGCGGGCCAGGCTCGTCGGCTCCGAAAAGATCGACGGCATCGCTGCCTTTCGCCTCGTAGCCGACGACCTCGACCGACGGCAACCTCTCGAGGACGGCGGCGAGTTGGCGATCGACACCGTGAGCCTGTGGATTGACAAAAAGATGTACGTGCCGTTGAAACTGACCATGCAGGGAACGCTGTCGGTCGAGGGGCAGGCACGCAGGATCGAGATCGAGAAGCTCCATTCCGATTATCGCGAGGTCGCGGGGTCCTCGATGTACGAGTCCTATCGCCAGGTGATGCGAATGGGGGGCGTCATGGCCGAAAAGGACCGGAAGGAAATGCAGAAAGCCCAGGGGGAACTCGCCAAGCTCGAGAAACAGATCGCCGCGATGCCTCCATCACAGCGGGCAATGATGAAAAAGATGATGGGATCGCAGCTCGACACCGTCCGAAAGTTGGCGACAGACGGCAGCATGGAAGTCGTGACCGAGGTAAATGCCATTCTCATCGACACCCGCCTGCCCGCCGCGGACTAAAATCCGGGCAGACGGAAAGGAGGGAAAGATGCTTGGTAAGCTGCTCCTCATCCTCGCCGCCGCGCTGTCCGGCCCGGCATCGGCGATCGCCCTTGCGGCCCCCTGCGAGGCCGTATTCCACTTCGACGGGGATCTCTCCGATTCGAGCGGCAACGGCCACGACGGCCGGATGATTGCGCCCGAAGGCATGGGGGCGACGCCTCAATTCGTCCCGGGACGGTCGGGACAGGCGCTGCGCCTGGACGGCGAGTCGGCCATGCGCGCATTCATCGACCTTCATCCGGACACCTGCCCCCAGGTGACGATCAGCGCCTGGATCAACGTTGAATCGGTCGCGTCGAAACGGATCCAGAACGTGATTTCGACCGGCAACGGAATCAGTCCCGGCCTGCGCGTTTCCGGCACCCATCTGCTGATGACAGGGAGGGCCAACGGGATTTACGCCCGTGACGTCAACCTGGCGGGCGCCGGCTGGACTTTCGTGAGCATGGTCTATGATTATCCCAACTCGGAATACCGATTGTACTGGCGCGCCCGAGAGGAGGCAAAGCCCATAGGGGGCAGCCCGGTCACGCCGGGGGAAGCGGTCTGGATCGGGGCCTTCAACGACAGGATATCCGATGCGGCCCGAGACATCCTGATCGATGATCTGCGTATCTTCGGCCGGGCCCTCGGCGCCCGGGAAATTGCCGCACTGCGCACCGCCCCCGCCGGATCCGACGGCGCTGTCGCCTCCTCCAAAGGAGCCGTGGGCGGCAGCTGTTCGGCCGGCAGCGCGTGCCCGGCGGGATCCTACTGTGCCATCGACGGCACCTGTCACCCGGAGAGCCACCGGCCTATGCCGGACGCGGGGACCGGACGGGGCGTATCGGGCCTCCAGGAACAGCTTGCCGCACGGAACGCGGAGGACACCGGCGATCTGCATCTCGATTACGATTCGCCGACGGGAATGCTCGACGGCGCAGGCTCGGGAGAGGGGACGCTCAGCGGACTGCAGGAGCGGCTCGCCCGCCAAAGCGCAGAGCGAACCGGCGACATCGCCGGCGATGTCAGGACTACCACGCCTCCCTCCCTCGACAGCGCCGATTCGAGCTCGGGCGCGATGCAAACCGGTGCCGCCCAGGAGGCCTCCGGCCCTGTCGAGGGCAAAGGCTCGATGACGGCCGGGCAATTCCTGCGGCAAAGCAGCTACCGGAAGGAGGCTACGGGAAATGTCAGGGACTGCACGGCATTTTCCGAGGTCATCGGCGACCTTGCCACCGGATTCCGCGACGCGGTTCTGCAATTGTCCGTCGAGAGTGCCTGCGGATTTCTCACCACCCCCGTGCACCTGACCGCGGCGGCCGCGGAGATCCCGGACGCCTCGGGATACGAGACGATGGCGTTCCGCGAGGCCATTCTGGAAGAAGCCTACCGGAGCTGCATCGCCCCGACCTCGGCCGTCGCCCGCTTGCCGGACAAAATGGTGGCCTTCTGGAATTCCATCACCGGGAGCGACACCTGGGCCACCATCGGACCGAGAAAACTGGAGTTCGGCAGGGTTCAATCGGGGAATCTGATATCACCGGGGGACCGGAAATTCATCTCCGCCTCCCCGGCCATGGGCAGGGACCGGGTCTTTCTGAACCTGCGGGAGCTTGAAGGCAAGGCGCGGGTGACGGCGCGCGTGTGCAGGGTCTCGCTCGGCAACCATTACGAGAAACTCCATACTTTGACCGTCAACGAGACGCCCGAAGAGCGCGATGACGAGAATCAGTGGATCCTCCAGGACCTTGGAGATCTTCACCGACATTTCCTGATCGTCTACCTGGACGCCTCCGGAACCGTCATGCGCAATTTCAGATACGAGCTCAAGGCCGAATGACCGCCTGATCGCGGCATTCGGGCCCGTTGTCCGCTCTCCATTCAGTCATCATTTGCGCTTTCTCCGTCCGTCGGATCCGCATATAATGGCCCCAGGTTTCCTCCAATTTTCCAAGGCGTTACAGAGGAAGGATTTTCCGAATCCGTGCCCGCGGCCCCTGTCGCGGCAACGGACCGATTTCCATGCAGATCCTTACAACGGGAGGGAGATATGACGGGGAAAAAACAGACGAACCGGAGGGATTTTTTCCAGAACGTATCCGCCGGAGCGGCGGGGATGGCCTTTGCCAGCGTGCTGTCCACGCTGAATGCGGCCGCGGCGGCGCAGCAGCCCGACTATTACGGCAAGATGGACATGAGCAAACTGGGGAATGCCGTGCGAGAACCCAATGTCGTCGAATTCAAACCCTGGAAATCGATCCACTCGACGATCACGTCTCCCATGATCACGGCGTGGGGCACCGGGGACATTCCCGGGTCGAAGCTGGCGATAGGATTTGCCTATATCACCAAGCCCGACACGCTGGGGGGAGCCACCCATTCCCACGCCCACGACCAGTGGATCTTCCTGATCGGCGGGGACGGGAAAAATTTCCTCGAATTCGACGCCGACGCCGAAATGCTGCTGGGCGACAGGGTCCGGAAGATCGACTATTGCTGCTATTTCTATATTCCGGCCAACACGCCCCACTGCCCGCTGGTCATCAAGCGCGTCGGAAAGCCCATTGTCTTCATCGACGCGAGGATGGGCTGACGCACGGACAGGGTGATCACCTGATGGGGGGTATGGCGCCATGGCCTACCGTCACTGGTCCGCGCACCCGGTAAAACTTGCCGGGCGGACCTACCCGCAGAGCGGGCATCCCAAGCCGAATGGTTTCTGGTTTGACGTGGACGGCAGCTGGAAGAAGTGGTGCGAAGCCGTGGGCTTTCGCCCCGACAGGCTGCGCTGCTTCCACGAGGTGGCCGTAATCGACCCTTCCCGGATCCTCTTCCTGGAAACCGCGGAAGGGATCGACCGGTTTACGCGCGAATTCGGGCATGATCTTTCCGCCCATATCGAACCGCTGCAGAGTTCCGAAGATATGCGTGCGTTCGCGGACCGCTACGGGCAGGATCTTTTCGGCGAAATCCGGAAACAGTTTTCCAGCTGCATCCTGTGGGGCGAAGTCGCCCAGCGTCATGCGGGCATCATCGTCGCTCCCTATATCCCCGAAAGGAGCGCCACCTGCCTGTGGTACGCCGGGTGGAACTGCGCCGGCGGATGCGTCTGGGACCTCGGCGTGATCCGCCTGGGCCGGGCGCACGCGGCCGAAACCGGTGCCTGAAGGACAGGAAGCAGCGGGCGCCCGCGTGGTCAAGGTCAACGACATCGGCAAGGTCGTCAGGCGGGAGGGCTGCGGGGGGCAGCGCGATCCGGCCCCGCCCCGATAACGATTGACGCGCCCGCCCTGCCGGGGAATATTATGAATAACAGCATCCCGATTTTGCGGGCGCAGATCCTGCCGCTCCCCACCCGCGGGCGGTGAGCCTATCCGGAGGGAAGACAACCATGAAGATCCCGGGCCGATTCCCGCTTCTGTTTCCATTGATCCTGGCGCTGCTGCGCTTCGCCGTCCCGGCCGACGCCTCGGAGTGTGTCGATTGCCACACCAGGACGACACCCGGCATCGTCAACGACTGGAAGATCAGCCGGCACGGGGCGATCGGGCTGGATTGCGCCGCCTGCCACGGAAACAAACACCATTCGGCAGTCGACGCGGCCCTGGCGCAGATCCCCGGGCCCGAAACCTGCGCCCCCTGCCATGCCGAGCGCGTCCGGCAGTACCAAGCCGGCAAGCATGCCCTGGCCTGGGCGGCGATGAACTCCATGCCCACGATCCATTGGCAGCCGACCGTCGCCACCGAAGGGATGAAGGGCTGCGGGGGATGCCACAAGATCGGGGTGAAAACCGAGGACGACCTCCGGTCGATCAAACGGGATTCCCCCGGATTCGGCACCGCGTCCTGCGACGCCTGTCACACGAGGCACACTTTTTCCGTCGCGGAAGCCCGGCAGCCGCAGGCCTGCCGGACCTGCCACATGGGATTCGACCACCCGCAATGGGAGATGTACTCGGCCTCCAAGCACGGCGTGCGCTTCCTGCTGAAACAGGGGGGCGTGCTGCCGGACACCGCTGCGGCGCCGGCGTGCCAGACCTGCCACATGCCGGAAGGCAATCATGAGGTGCGCACCGCCTGGGGCTTCCTCGGCCTGCGCTTTCCCATGCCGGAGGACCCTCAATGGGAGGAGGACATCTCCGTCATCCTGCAGGCGCTCCATATCCTGGGGGAAGAGAAAAACACCACCAGCCGCCTGCTGGTGGTCCAGGGCGCCCAGATGGCGCGCCTCAACCGGCGGGAATGGCAGCAGGAAAGGGACCGGATGCTGGCCGCGTGCAGCCGGTGCCACAGCGGGAATTTTGCCCGGGGCGAGCTGGCCAAGGGAGACCGCATGATCCGCGAAGCCGACCGGGTGATGGCGGAGGCGATCCGGACCGTGGCGGCGCTCTACCGGGACGGCATCCTGGAAAAACCCCAAAGCTACGAGTTTGCGTTCCCCGACCTGTTCGCTTTTCACGATGCCCCCACCCCGATCGAACAGAAGCTTTTCCTCATGTTTCAGCAGCACCGGATGCGCGCGTTTCAGGGTACGTTTCACGCCAACCCCGATTACGCCTTCTGGTATGGATGGAGCGAATTGAAGCAGAGCCTGACGGAAATCCAATACCTCGGCGATGTCATGCGCAAAAACCGCCGGGCGGAAACACCGGCCGCGGCCGGCAGATAACGGGAAAGGGAACCCATGGGCGAGAACCTGGCTACGAAAATCCTCCAGGCGCACCTGGTGCAGGGCGAACTGAAGCCGGGGTCCGAAATCGCGATCCGGATCGATCACGCCCTGCTGCAGGACGCCACGGGGACCATGGCGATGCTGGAGTTCATGGCCCTGGGGGCCGAACGGGTGG
>CAZWXG010000137.1:1325-6295 GCA_964637825.1 uncultured Acidobacteriota bacterium | reverse complement strand
GTGGATGAGAAAACCGACATTGCTCACCGACAGGCGGGTGACGCGGCTGATCTCCTGGTAGCTCAGTTCCCCCTGGAACTTGAGCCGCAGGACCTCCTGCTGGTTGGCGGGGAGGGTGTCGAGGATCTTCAGAATGCCGGCCAGCCGCTCCTGCAGCTCCAGGGTCGCGGATATTTCGGGCCCCGGGTGAGGTTGGGCGCCGAGCCGGGCAGCGCTGATTCCGGTCATGCGTCGCTCCTTTCTGAGCACATCCAGGGCGCGGTTGCGGCAGACGGTGTAGAGCCACTGCCCCAGGTGGTCGCGGATCGGGTCGGGGCCCCGGCGGCAGAGCTGGAGGAAGGTGTCCTGCACGACCTCCCGCGCCCGTTCGGGATCCCGGACGATGTGAGAGGCGTAGCGCACGAGCGGCCCTTCGTACTGGTCGAGGATGGGTGAAATCCAGCTGGCGTCCGGCATGCTCGGCCCTCGTCGTTGTTTGCCGCCTCTTTACCCTGAATGACGATCGTCCGCGGAATTTCTTAGAAAAAACGTCGCCTGATCGGAATGGGGGGATTGTAACCCGTTCGCGGGCCGCCGGATCAACGATCTTTGCCGGCCGAGGGCCCCAGCCACGCTTCCGCCGCGGCGCAGAGCCCGGCCACGGCCGGGTTCTGGATCCGGCGCTCGGCCGTCAGCGCGTAGAGCGATTCCCGCACCCCGGAGGCGTCGCCGATCCACCGGACCCCGAGCTGGGCCTCGATCTCCGGGCGGATCACCGTGGGGGCGGGGAAGGCCCCCACCCCCTGCTGGCCGAAGGCGCCCAGCAGGGCGCTGTCCTCGAACTCCCCCAGCAGGGCGGGGCGGAGGCCGCGGTCGGCGAACCACTGCTCGAGCGAGCGCCGCATCATCGTGTCGCCGGTGGGGAGGAGCATCGGGGCGCCGTCGAGGGAGCGGGGGAAGCCGCGGCGGAGGCGGGTGGCCAGCGGGGGCCGGGCGAAAAAGGCCACCTCCGAACCCCCGAGCAGGCGGCTGTAGGCCCGGACCTTCGCCGTCGGGGCGGCCGGGGCATCGGCCAGGACCAGGTCGAGCTCGTACAGCGCCAGCTCGGCCAGGAGCCGGTCCGACCGCCCTTCCCGGCAGACGAGGCGCACCGGCCCGGAGGCGAACGCCGGGAGAAGCACCCGTTCCGCCACCAGTTTGGGCACCACGTCGGCTACCCCGACCGTGATCCTGAGCGGCTGGCCGACCGGGCGGTCACCCATGGTGTCCAGGAGCTCCCGCCCCAGGCTGAAGATCTCCTCCGCGTAGCGGTAGACCACCCGGCCGCTCTCGGTCAGGACCAGCCGCCGCCCCTTGCGGGCGAAGAGGGGGTGGCCGAGCGCCTCCTCGAGCTGGTGGATCTGCTTGCTCACCGTCGACTGCGCCAGGCCGAGTCCGGCGCTCGCCCCGGCGAGCCCCCCCTCGCGCGCCACGCGCCAGAAGTAGTGCAGGTGATGGTAGTTGATCCATTCCATGGGGGGATGATACTTCGCTTAAATCGAATGATAAAGCTGATATTATCTGTTTGTCGAAGTAACGGCGGCTTCGTATGATGTGCGTCCACTGGAGAGGAGCGGAGTCTTATGGGCGCGGGAATCGGCACGCCGGAGCTGTGGGTCGGGTTTATCGTCTTCATCCTGGCGATGCTGGCGCTCGATCTCGGGGTGTTCCACCGCCGGGCGCACGAGGTGAGCGTCCGGGAGGCCCTCGCCTGGTCCGTGGTCTGGATCACGCTCGCCCTGGTGTTCAACGCGGGGATCTATCACTGGTTCGGGCGCGAGCGGGCGCTGGAGTTTTTTACCGGGTACCTGATCGAAAAGGCCCTCTCGGTCGACAACCTCTTCGTCTTCCTGGTCCTGTTCACCTACTTCGCGGTCCCCGGGGCGCTCAGGCACCGGGTCCTCTTCTGGGGCATCCTCGGCGCCCTGGTCATGCGGGCGGTGTTCATCGTGGCGGGGACGGCCCTGATCGCGGCGTTTCACTGGATCCTTTACGTGTTCGGCGCCTTCCTGGTCTTCACCGGCATCAAGCTCCTGGCGGCCCGGGACGAGGGAATCGAGCCGGAGGGCAACCCCGTGCTGCGGCTGATCCGGCGCGTCCTCCCCTCGGTGCCGGAGTACCACGGCGCCCGCTTCGTGGTCAGGCATGCGGGGGGCTGGTGCGCCACCCCCCTGCTCGCGGTCCTGGTCATGATCGAGGCGACCGACATCGTCTTCGCCCTCGACTCCATCCCCGCCGTCTTCGCCATCACCCGGGACCCGTTCATCGTCTTCACCTCCAACATCTTCGCGGTCCTGGGGCTGCGCGCCCTCTTCTTTTTGCTCGCGGGGATGCTCGGCCGCTTCCGCTACCTCAAGGTGGGGCTAGGCCTGGTGCTCGCCTTCGTCGGGGCGAAGATGCTCCTGGCCGACCTGGTGCGCGTCCCGATCGCGCTGTCGCTCGTCGTCATCGCCTCCCTGCTCGGCCTCTCGGTCGCGATCTCCATGCTGCGCCCGGAGCCCGCACCGGGCGCGCCCGCGGAGCCGGATTAGTCGGAACCCGCCTCGGGGTTCCCCGGCAGCGGGTCCGGTTTGGATGGCGGGCTCTTCCTGCGGAAGAGGAGGTCCTTCAGCCGGGTCCCCTCCTCCTGGAATTTTTTCAGCAGTTTGCGCGCCCAGAGGAATTCCACGGCCAGGATGGCCAGGCCGGCCCACACCACGACCAGGCCGGGGCCGGGAATCCCGGGGATGGCCAGGAGCAGGCCCAGGCCCAGGAGGGTGAAGCCGAAGACGATCATGATCCAGCGCCGGGCCGTCCGGAGGGTCTTGATGAACATGGGATCAGGATAGCATGAGCGGTTTCGCCCCCCTATAGCCCCCGGGGCGGAAAGGCCCGCCACCGTGGACGAAACCCCCCGGAAATGATACAAAGTCCCTATGGACATGCCGGCGTTCCTCAATTCCCCGCTCTACATTTACGGGGTCCTTCCGCTCCTGATTTTCGTGGCGCGGATCGCCGACGTGAGCCTCGACACGCTGCGCATCATCTTCATCAACCGGAGCCTGCGCTACCTGGCCGCCTTTTTCGGTTTCGTCCAGGTGCTGATCTGGCTCATGGTGATCCGGCAGATCTTCCAGAGCCTGGACAACCCGCTCTGCTACATCGCCTACGCCGGCGGCTTCGCCGCGGGGAACATCATCGGCCTCATCATCGAAAACCGGCTCTCCATCGGCAGGGTGATCATCCGCACCATCACCCGCCGGGAGGGGGACGCCCTGGTCGAATACCTGCGCTCCTCGGGTTTCGGGGTCACGGCCCACGACGCCACGGGGGCGACCGGCCCGGTCAAGGTGATCTTCACCATCGTGGAGCGGAGCGACATCCCGAGCGTGGTCGAGACCATCAAGCGCTACAACCCCAACGCTTTCTATTCCGTGGAGGACGTGCGTTTCGTGAGCGAGGCGGTCACCCCGCACCGCCTCCCCGCCACCCGCAGATGGAGAAAAATGATTTCACGGACACGGACCAGGGTATGACACTCGACACACTGATCGCCACCGCAGAACGCCCCCTGCTGCTCGACGGGGGGATGGGGACCCAGCTCGGCGCGGCCGGGCTGCCGATGGGGGCGGAAACCTGCCTCAGCCACCCCGACGCCGTCGGGGCGGTCCACCGGGCTTACGCCGCCGCGGGCGCGGACCTCGTCATCACCCATACCCTGACCCTGAACCGCGTCGCGGCGCAGGCGGCCGGGTCGGGCGTCGACATCCGGACGGGAAACCGGGCGGCCGCCGGGATCGCGCGCCGGGCGGCGGAGGGGGGGCAGTACGTCCTGGGGGATATCGGCACCACGGGGAAGCTGCTGGCCCCCGTCGGGCCCCTCGCCGAAAAGGACGCCCGCGCCGCCTACCTGGAACAGGCTGCGGCGCTGGCCGAAGGGGGGGTGGACGGCTTCATCGTGGAAACCATGATCAGCCTCCCGGAGGCGCTCGTGGCCCTGGCCGCCTGCCGCGAAGCGGCGCCCGCGCTCCCCGTCCTCGTGTCGATGACGTTCAAGATGACGCCCAAGGGGGCACGGACCGTGATGGGAAACCCGGTCGCCGACTGCGCCCGGGCGCTCGCGGCGGCGGGCGCGGCCGCCGTGGGCGCCAACTGCGGCGACCTCGACCCGCTCGAAATGGCGGCCCTGGTCCCCGATTTCCGGCAGGCATGCGCCCTGCCGATCATGATCCAGCCCAACGCCGGCCGGCCGCTGCTGGTCGACGGCCGGACCGTCTTCGCCATGACGCCGGAGGAGTTCGCCGCGGGAACCATGCGCGCGGCAGAGGCGGGCGCGCGCCTCGTCGGCGGCTGCTGCGGGACGACGCCGGCCCACATCCGGGCCCTGGCCCGCCTGTTGCGCGGGGGGGAGTGACATGGAACTGCTCCTTCGGGTCACGCGGATCGAGCTGGTCGAAGCGGCCGAAGGGAAGGCGCGTTTGCGCCTGACCGGCGCGGCCGGGGAGGAATGCGTGCTCGAGCTGAAACCGGGCGCGGCAGTGGACTTCGCCCCCGACGATGACGAAGAGGGGTGGGAACTCGCGGAGGGGATGGAGGACCTGCTCTCCCCCCCGCCCGGCGGGGAGGCCCCGGAAAAACCGGCGCGCCCTCCGGCGCGCCGCAACCGGGTGCTCGAGCGGCTGGTAGAACTGGAGCCCGCCCTCGCCCGTACGCCCTGCCCCGGGTGCGGCCGGACCGAGGAGCTCGCGATCACCCAGGAGGGGGTCGTCGCGCTCTGCCGGGAGTGCGGCCGGCTGCGGCGCATCGACGCCTCGACGCTCCAGCGCCTGGCCGACCGGCTGGCCCTTCCCTGCTTCTCCTGCGGGACGGGGGCGCTCCGGAGCGAGGAAACGCCCTACGCCAATCTCCTGAAGTGCCCGAACCCCGCCTGCGGCGCGCACAACTCCTGGCAGGGGATCCGCGACCGGCTGGAC
>CAZWXG010000137.1:0-1225 GCA_964637825.1 uncultured Acidobacteriota bacterium | reverse complement strand
CCATAACGATCTTCGATTTCTACCTCGACGGCGGACAGCTGAAAGGGTCGGTCCTGGCCTACCCCGAATACGAATACCCGATCCGGGACGGGAAGGTCTCGGGGGACAAGATCTCCTTTTCCCTCGAGCAGGTGGTCGGGGGCCGCACCAGCTCCTATTTCTACGTGGGGAAGCTGAGGGGGGACACGATCGAGTTCGAGATCGCCCCCCTCGCGGGCCACGGCATCCCCAAACGGGAGAAGATCACCGCCCGGAGGGTGAAGCCTCCGGCGCCGTGATCCGGAAATCGAGCGCCTGCGACACGAGCCCGTCCTTCTCCTTCCTGCGCTTGTCCCGGGCCGTGAGTTCGAGCACGTAATCCCCCTCGGCCAGGTTGTGCCCCAGGGTGAGCTTCTGGGTCACCGGGATCCGGGCGAAGTCCTTCACCCCCTCGATCTCCAGCGGCCGGAATCCGCTTCGGAACACCTCGACGCCGTCCCGGTAGAGGACCGACTGCAGTTCCAGGTCGGGCGGCTCCTCCTTCCGGGCCCGCGCATTGTACAGGACCACCATGTGGCTGAACCGGTCCCCCGCGACGTACTGCCGCAGCGCCGGGCTGCGGCCGTCCTCCCGCCCCAGGACCGGCGCGAAGGTGGTCCCGGACAGCTCCCGGGCCGTCCCCGACCGGACCCACTCGGCGTCTTCCGCCCGGCCGAGGACGAAGATATTGGAGAGCGCCAGCCGGTCCTTCGTGAGGTCGGGGATCTCGATGAACTGGTAGGCCGACCCTACCCGGCCCGAATCGATGTCCCGGACCGCCGCGCGCACGTAGTAGGCCCCCGGCTTTCCCACCGGCAGCAGGAGGGAAAAGCGGATGCCGTGCTCCCGGACCCAGCCGACGTTCTCCTCCGGGATCCGGAAGAGGTAGCGGAGCAGGCGGGAGTCGTGCACCCCGCCGTCGATGTCGGAGGTCAGGATCACGGTCTCGACCTCGGCGAAATGCCCCTCCCCCGGCTTCGGCCTGAGGGTCAGGTTCCGGGCGTCGAGGTGGATCCAGGATCGGAGCACGTATCCCACCCCGGCGCCGTCGATGTACCCCGCGGCCAGGTTGACGTCCAGGTCCCGGTAAAGGAAGGGGGAGAAGACCGCATCCTGGAGCGGGTGCCGGCCGGGCGGCGCCTCCTCTTCGGTCGCCCTCCCGTAGAAGCCGTCGCGCGTGTGCACGGTCGCCCCCTTCCGTTTGACC
>CAZWXG010000136.1:0-6310 GCA_964637825.1 uncultured Acidobacteriota bacterium | reverse complement strand
TGGGGGGGGTGAGCCAGTCCACCCTGCCGTCCTCGAGCAGCCCGAAGCGGGCGCGCGCCGGCCCGCGCCGCACCAGCTGGCCGGCAAGCCCCGCCGCGACGACGATGTCCAGCAGCCGCGCATAGGAGTTGTACACCGTGTGCGCGCCCAGTTCGTACCAATGGCCGTCGGGATGGCGGCGCGAATAGAGGCAGCCGCCGATCCTCTCCCGCCGCTCGAGCACCAGGACCCTGCGCCCCTCCCGCGCGGCGCGATACGCCAGACTCAGCCCGCTGATCCCCGAACCGACGACCACGACATCTATCCCGCTCATCCAGACACCCCCAAAGTCTACATGCCCCCCCACCGGATGGAGCCCTCGCCCCCGGAAGCCGCGAGCGCCGCCCCCCTGGCCTCGGCCCAGGCGCGGGCGGTCGCGGCCAGGCGGGCGTTCCCGCTCTCCACGAACGCCCGGGCGATCCCGGGATCGCCCCGGGTCTCGAGGATGCGCTCCAGGTCGCCGATGGCGGCGTCCTCCCCGATCCCGATCAGGGCGTATACGGCCGATTCCATCCGCCGCCGGTCCCCGTCCCGGGCGTCGGCCCGGAGGAGCTCCATGGTCGCCTCCCGGTCCTCGAGCAGCGCCGCCCGGTCCCTGACCGCGACATTGTAGCGCACCCGCTCCCCGGGCGTAACCGGTTCCCAGCCGAGATCCTTCAACACCCCGGCCGCCGGCGGGCCCGCGGTCCAGTCCCCGAGCGCCTCCACCAGCGCCGGGACCGCCCCGCGCCCGAGGTGGAGGAGCGCGATCGCCGCACCGCTCCGCACATAGCCGTCCGGGTCGCCGAGGGCCGCGGCCAGGGGCCCGGCCCCGCCCGGGTGCCCCAGATCCCCCAGGGCCATGGCCGCGGTGCGGCGCACATAGACGTCCGGGTCCGCGAGCAGGGCGGCGATCGGGTCCAGCGCTTTCGGATCGCGCAGCCGGCCCAGGGCCTCGGCGGCCGAACGCCGCACCCGGTCGCTCGGGTCCCCCAGCGCCCGGATCAGGGGGTCGACCGCTCTCGGGTCCCCCAGGTCGGCCAGCGCGCTCGCGGCGAAGGCGCGCACGAAGTAGTCGGCGTCGCCGAGCAGCCCGACGAGGGGGTCGACCGCCGCCCGGTCGCCCGATTTCCCCAGCGCGACCACCGCGCGGTGCCGCTCGTAATCGTCCTTGCTCCCCAGTTGCGCGAGCGGGCGTTCGATCCCCGATTTCCCGGCGGCTTCCTCCGCAGGGGCCGGCAGGACCGCCAGCCCCAGCCAGATCGCCCCGAAACAGATCGACCCCGGTCGGAACACCCTCGCGGAACGGTGTTTTCGATGACTCATGAATCCTCCCTTAAATGGCTGGCCTGCTGGATTTCCCCCGATTTCCGGGGTAATGTGTACCACTTTAGCGGCCATATAGTTCTGCGTCAATGGGGGCAGGTTCAGGTAGAATGTAATCTTATCCCTCCGGCTCTCTCCCGGGGAGTGCCTTCGGGCCGGACATATCGACTAACGCATTCATGGGTGACGACGATGACTTTCATGCAGAGACTCATCGATTTCTTCGGAAAGAAATCGAGCAAGGCCAAGGGCGGGGGCGAGCAGGCGATCATCAAGCAGAAGGCGGGGGGCAAGATGACGGCGCGCGAGCGGATCGCCGCCCTGCTCGATGACGGGTCCTTCCACGAGTACGACCTCTTCGTGGAACACAACTGCCAGGATTTCGGCATGAATCAGAAGGAGCTGGCGGCCGACGGCGTCATCACCGGGTCGGGCACCATCGGGGGGCGACCGGTCTGCATCTACGCGCAGGACTTCACCGTCGCCGGGGGCTCCCTGGGGTACATGCACGCGCGCAAGATCACCAAGGTGATGGATCACGCCATGAAGATGGGGGTGCCCATCATCGGCATCAACGATTCGGGCGGCGCCCGCATCCAGGAGGGGGTCAACTCGCTGGCCGGCTACGGCGAGATCTTCTACCGCAACACGCTGGCCTCGGGCATCGTGCCCCAGATCTCGGTCATCCTCGGCCCCTGCGCCGGCGGCGCGGTCTACTCCCCCGCCCTGACCGACTTCGTCTTCGTCGTCGACCAGATCTCCAAGATGTTCATCACCGGCCCGGAGGTCGTCAAGACGGTGCTCGGGGAGGAGATCTCCATGGAGGAGCTCGGCGGCGCCCGCGTGCAGGTCGAAACCGCGGGGAACGCCCACTTCTTCGCCCGCAGCGAGCACGAGTGCTTCGAACAGATCCGCAAGCTCGTCAGCTACCTCCCCGACAGCAACCGCCAGAAGGCGGCGGGCGTCGAAAAGAAGGAGCCCCGGCCGACGTACAAGATCGAGACCCTGATCCCCGCCGACTCCAAGATCCCGTTCGACGTCCGCGACATCGTGCGCGCCATCGTCGACGATTCGGAATTTTTCGAGGTGCAGAAGCAGTTCGCCCCGAACGCCATCACCGGCTTCAGCCGCATCGCCGGGGAGACCGTCGGCATCGTCGGCAACCAGGCGCTGGTGCTGGCCGGGGTGCTCGACATCGACGCCTCCGACAAGATCGCCCGCTTCATCCGCTTCTGCGACGCCTTCAACATCCCGCTCCTGACGCTGGTGGACATCCCGGGCTACCTCCCGGGATCCGACCAGGAGCACGGCGGCGTGATCCGCCACGGCGCCAAGGTGCTGTACGCTTACAGCGAGGCCACCGTCCCCAAGATCACCGTGATCCTGCGCAAGGCCTACGGGGGCGGCTACATCGCCATGTGCAGCCACCACCTGCGCGCGGACTTCGTCTTCGCCTGGCCCACGGCCGAAATCGCCGTCATGGGCCCCGAGGGCGCGGCCAACATCATCTTCCGCAGCGAAATCCAGGCGTCCAAAAACCCGGAGGAAACGCGCCGGCAGAAGGTCAAGGAGTACACCGACAAGTTCGCCAACCCCTACGTGGCGGCCTCCAGCGGCTACGTCGACGCGGTGATCGCCCCCGAGGAGACCCGCGGCTACATCGTCCACGCGCTCCGACTGACGCGCGACAAGCAGGAGACCCGGCCCGCGCGCAAGCATGGGATCCCGCCGTTCTAGGAAGGAGTGTGGGTGTGAAGGAACAGGACAAGCTCGGCAGGATCGCGCTGGAAAACGGGGTCTATGAAACCCGGCTGACCCGGAAGTTCGAAAAGCGCCGGTTGTATGAAAGGCAGGACCCGCGCATCGTCAAGGCCCTCATCCCCGGGGTGGTGGCCGAAATCTCCGCCCGCAAGGGGCAGGCCGTCCGCCAGGGGGACGACCTGATGACGCTCGAAGCCATGAAGATGCTCAACCGGATCACCGCGCCGGTGGCCGGCGCGGTCAAGGCGGTCCGGGTCAAGGCGGGCGAAAAGGTATCCAAGGGGCAGGTGCTCTTCGAGCTCGAATAGCTACCGGCCGATGGCCGCCCGGATCCGCGCCCACCCCTCGTCGGGAATGTGGGCGCCCTCGACCCGGCACACCTCGTACCCGCACATCGACGCGATCCGCCCGCACTCCCCGACCGGCAGGCCGGAGGTGAGGCCGAAGAGGAAGCCCGAAGCCCAGAGATCGCCCGCGCCGGTGGTGTCGACCGCCCCGCCCTCCCCGTACGGGGGAATTACGGTGGTTTCCCCGTTCAGGCAGACATAGCTCCCCCGCTTCCCCACCTTGAGAGCGGCGCATTCGGCGTCCGCGGCCAGGATCCGGAGCGCCTCCCCTTCCTCCCGGGCGCCCGTGTAGCTCTTCGCCTCGTCCTCGTTGGCCAGCAGCACGTCGACATACTCCCGCACCAGGGAGCGCACCAGGGAGGGGTTGGCGTCCACCACGGTGAAGCTGGCCAGGTCGAGCGAGACCGGGACCCCGGCTTCCCGGGCCGCCTCGAGGGCGGCGCGGATGAGGGCCTCGTCAAACAGGAGATACCCCTCCACGTGCACCAGGCCGGCCCCGGCGAACAGCGCGGGCGTAAACACCCGCGGCGACATCTCCGACGAAGCGCCCAGGCAGGTCAGCATGGAGCGTTCGGCGTCGGGGGTCACGATGGAGAGCACGCGCCCCGTGGGGGTCGCGACCGTTTCCAGGCGCGGCAGGACGTGGTTGGAACAAAGCGCCGCTTCCAGTGTCCGGCCCACGGCGTCGTCCCCCCGCGTCCCCACGAACTCCGCCCGGGCGCCCAACCGCCCCAGGCCGATGGTGGTGTTGCAGGCGGAACCGCCGGGCACCATCCGGGGCCGGGCCAGGGACGCCGCCAGGAGTTCGTCCGCCCGGCCCGGGCCGACCAGCTGCATCCCTCCCTTGACGACGCCGTGATCGGCCAGGAAACGGTCGCTTTCGCGGAGCAGGATGTCCATCAGGGCCGATCCGACCCCCACGACGCGCGGAGGTTCGTTCCTGGACTTCATCGGGAAATGGGGCATGGCCGATCCTTTCAGCTTTCGACAGAGATGCGCTCCCATATGTAGAGGAGGAGGCGCGGGTTGTCAACCGCAATGCCGAGGGTTGCAATCGGGCGCGCGGTCGGGGAAAATGAGGGGTTTGCTGCCTGATTCGAAAAACGGGGGCCCTCCGCCATGATCACGTTTATCGCCGGCATCGTCCTGCTCCTTCTGGGCTACGCCTTCTACTCGCGCTTCATCGAACGGCTGGCGGGGGCCGACCCCGCGCGCCCCACCCCGGCCGCCACCATGGCCGACGGGATCGACTACCTGCCGCTCCCCTGGTGGCGGGTGTTCCTGATCCAGTTCCTGAACATCGCCGGCCTCGGCCCGATCTTCGGCGCCGTCTCCGGGGCCCTGTGGGGCCCCGTCGCCTTCCTCTGGATCGTCCTCGGATCGATCTTCGCCGGCGCCGTGCACGATTATTTCTCCGGGATGCTTTCGATCAAGCACCGGGGGCTGAGCATCACCGAAATCGTCGGCATCTATCTCGGCCCGGCGGCCAGGCAGTGCATGCGGGGCTTCACCGTCGTCCTGATGGTGATCGTGGGCGCCGTCTTCATCACCGGCCCGGCGCAGATCCTCGCCGGCATCACCCCCGGTTTTGCCACCATGACCTTCTGGGTGTGGGTCGTCTTCGTCTACTACATCCTGGCGACCGTGCTCCCGATCGACAAGATCATCGGCCGGCTCTACCCCCTGTTCGGCTTCGCCCTCTTCTTCATGGCCTTCGCCCTCATCATCGCCCTGTTCGTCAAGGGGATGCCGATCCCGGAGCTGACCTTCGAAAATTTCCGGAATTTCCACCACCACCCCGCGAGCTTCCCGGTGTTCCCGATGATGTTCATCACCATCGCCTGCGGCGCCGTCTCCGGTTTCCACGCCACCCAGTCCCCCCTGATGGCCCGCTGCATCACCAGCGAGCGCTACGGGCGCAGGGTGTTCTACGGCGCGATGATCACCGAGGGGGTGGTCGCCATGATCTGGGCCGCCATCGGCATGAGCTTCTTCGGCGGGGTCGGGGAGCTGAACGCGGCCATGGTGGCCAACCAGGGGAACGCGGCCGTGGTGGTCAACCAGGTGTCCCACACCCTCCTGGGGAGTTTCGGCGCCCTGCTCGCGCTGCTCGGGGTGGTCGCCGCCCCGATCACCTCCGGGGACACGGCGTTTCGCGGGGCCCGGCTGATCGTGGCCGATTTCCTGCATTTCAAGCAGGGGAGCATCCGCAACCGGCTCCTCGTCAGCCTTCCGCTCTTCGCCGCGGGCTTCATCCTGACCCGGATCGACTTCGCCGTCATCTGGCGCTATTTCGCCTGGGCGAACCAGACGCTGGCCACGGTGGTGCTCTGGGCCGTCACCGTCTATCTCGCGGGGGCGAAGAAGGCCTGGATCGTCACCCTCGTCCCGGCGCTGTTCATGACGGCGGTGATCACCTCCTACATCCTGATGGCGCCCGAAGGGCTCCGGCTCCCCTACGGCTTTTCGGTCGCGGCCGGGGTCGGCGCGGCCGCGGCGGCCCTGGCCGTTTTCGAATGGTTCCGCCGGAAGGACACCTTCCTGCCCGACCTGCCGCTGGAGGAAGCCCCGGCAGCCACGCTGCCGTCCGCGGCCGAGTAGCCCGACGCTCTTTTCCGTTTCTGTTGTCCCGATTCTGTGGTTTATTCTGAGGCGGAGGGACCCGGAGGGAACATGACCACGGTTCGGCGCACCCTGATTATCGCCACCATCGGCCCCCGAAGCCGCACCATGGCCGTGCAGAGGCGCATGCTCGAAGCCGGGATGGACGTGGCGCGGCTGAACTTCTCGCACGGCACCGCCGCCGGGCACCGCCGGCTGATCCGCGGCCTCCGCCGGGTCTTCCGGGAGGCGGGGAA
>CAZWXG010000135.1:0-6333 GCA_964637825.1 uncultured Acidobacteriota bacterium | reverse complement strand
CGGGGACCTTTCCCCGCGCTCCCGGCGAGACGAGAATGCGCTCGTATCGCGGGTCCGCCAGCAGGCGCTCGAAATCCGCCACTTTGTCGACCTGCATCCAGGATATGGCCGCCTCATCGCATTTCACCCATTGGTGCAGCTGTCCGACGATGAAGCGGGCGCTCGGGACGGCATGATGCGGAAGGAGAACGAGCAGGGAAGACGCCCGTATCCTTCCCAGCGCCCGGGTCGTCTGTTCGGTATAGCGGATCTCGACGGGGATGACCTCGATGGTCCTCCGACGAGGGATGCGCGCAACGACGTCGAAAGCGAGATGGTTCGTGAGAACTTTGCGGATTTTGCCGTCCCCGGCACGGGGACGCCCGAATTCGTCCGCCGACAGGCCGACCACGGGTACGTTCCAGAGGCGGGATATCCTTTCCGCCCTGAGAACGGCCCTTTCCTTGTCCGGGTCGACGTAAGCGATGAAGGGGGCCGCCCGTTCGCTTTCCGCCAGACTCCGGCCGAGATACCTGGCAAACGCGCTTGGCGAGACTCCGATTCTCCGGATCCGCTTCGCTATGTCATCGGACAGCTCCTGGCATTTCCGGTTGACCGGGTCCGGCGCCGCGGCGGAGATGGCCACGGTGCTCCTCCTGCCGGCGACCGGGGAAAGCAGCCCGGATCGGCGCAATGCCAGGTAGGCCCGGTGAACCGTTCCCCGATTCACGCCGGTCTGTTCCTCCACCTCGCGGATCGGCGGAAGCCTGTCGCCTCGTTCGAGCACCCCCATGGCGATGGAGAGCTTGACCTGGTCCTGTATCTGCTTGACGACGGGAACCGGGCTGTTTTTTTCGATCTGAAATTTTATGGCGTTCATATGGGAAACCGATCAGGGCGATCCTTACATCGTGCCGCGCACGTGCGGTGTGCCGGGCAGGGGTTGGCCGCCGCCGACGCTGAAGTCCACCGGCCCTTGGGGCAGGTCGTTGGAATCGACCAGGAAGCGCACTTCGCGGCTCTCTCCCGCGCGCAGATGAATCCGACGGAATCCGCGCAGGCTCCTCACGGGCGCCTCTTCCCCCGGTCCGCCCCCCACGTAGAGCTGCACCACCTCGTCCCCGTCCCGCGTGGAAACATTCTTTGCCGTGGCACGGATTTCGGCGCCGTCCGGTGTCCGCTCGGCGGCGAGGCCCGTGTAGGTGAAGCGCGAATAGCTCAATCCGAAGCCGAACGGGTACAGCGGATCGCCCTTGAAGTATCGATAGGTTCTGCCCTTCATGGCATAATCCGTAAAGGGGGGCAGGTGCTCCACGCTCCTGTAGAACGTCACCGGCAGGCGGCCCGCCGGGTTGTTGGCCCCGGCCAGCGTTTCCGCGATCGCCGTGCCGGCCTCTTCGCCGCCGTACCATGCGGCCAGCAGCGCGGACGCGTGTTCGGCGGCGTAGTTCGCCGAAATGGCGCTGCCGCTGGTCAGGACCACGACCACAGGCTTGCGCGTGGCGACGGCCATCCTCACCAGGTTTTCCTGGGGTTCGGGGAGATCCAGGGTGGTGCGATCCCCGCCGGCGAAGCCGGGGATGTTCACACCCCGCATCTCCTCCCCTTCCAGCTCGGAATTCAAGCCGACGAAAACCACGGCAACATCGGAATCCTTCACAAGCGCCTCGGCCTCGGCAAGGGCTGCGCCCGGGGGCGGGATCCATCCGAGCTGCAGCGTGCCGCCGGAACCCGGCTGCCGGTATTCCACGCGCAAGGCATATGTCCGGCCTCCCTCGAGTGACACACGGGCGCGCGGGGGGCGAGCGGGCCCCATCGGCGATTCCGTCGAGGTCATGCGCGTGGAGGGGGCCGGACCCGCGGAGAGTTCCCTGTCGTCGAGGAACAACCGGGCCGCGGCGGTGCGGTTCCATTGGCCGGTCCGAACGGTCAGGTCATACTCGCCGGTGGCCGGCGGCGTCAGGGTGCCCGTCCACCGGATCGAGTACTTCTCCCGGCCGATGGCCGCGACCACGGCGGGGTCTTCCATCCCCAGGTCGAAATAGCCGCGCGGCTCCGCCCGGCGGAGCTTCGGGGTTCCCTGAAGGTCGGTATTGTCGAAGTACTCCGCCAGCAATCCCCGGCCGCCCCCCCCGGGCGGCGCGAGAAGCGCCGTGGGAACCAGAGAGTGGGTGGCGGCCGTATAGGTGGCCCCGAGCGCGTAACGCACCTGCACGGCGGAGAACTGCCGCTCGATTCCCTGGAGCGGAGTCACCTGCCTGGAGGAGATGCCGTTGTAATTCCCCAACAGGGCAACCGGATCATCGGCCGAAGGGCCGATGACGGCGATTTTGCGCACCGATCGGCCGAGGGGCAGAACGCCGCCCTCGTTTTTCAGAAGAACGATCGCCTTGCGTTCCGCCTCCTTGGCCGCCTGCCGGTGCGCCATGGAATCATTTTCGGAGATCCTCGAATAGGGAACCCGATCCGGGGGGTCGAACATGCCGAGGCGGAAGCGCGCCACGAAAAGGCGCTGCAGGGCGCGATCGATTTCGGCTTCCGTGATCCGGCCGGCCCTGACTTCGTCCGCCAGGGTCCGATATTCGGTGCCGCAGGTCAGGTCCGTGCCCGCCTGGACCGCCGCCACGGCCGCGCCGCCCGGCGTAGGCGTGTATTTGTGATTCTGGTGGATGTCGTTGACCGCGCCGCAATCGCTGACGACATAGCCCTGGAACCCCCACTGTTCCCGCAGCCGCGTCTGCAGAAGATCCGTACTGGCGCATCCGGGCACGCCGTCCACCGCATTGTAGACGCACATGACGGAGTGCGCCTTCCCTTCGATCACGGCGGCGCGGAAGGCGGGCAGGTAGGTGTTGACGAGATCGTCGTCGCTTACCCTGGCGTCGAAGACGTGTCTTTGCGGCTCCGGACCGCTGTGTACCGCGTAGTGCTTCGGTGTGGCGACGACTTTCAGGTACCTGGGGTCTTTTCCCTGCATCCCGGTGACGAAGGCGACGCCCATGCGGCTCGTCAGGTAAGGATCCTCCCCGTAAGTTTCCTGGCCGCGGCCCCAACGGGGATCCCGAAAGATATTGATGTTCGGCGACCAGTAGGTCAGTCCGGCGGTCCGGCCCGGGAGGGTCATGAGGGCTTCGGGGCCGGAAGGGGCGGGCCGCGTCGATGCATCGTTATACTTGGCGCGGGCTTCGGTGGAGATGATGTCCGCCACCCGGTGCATCAGATCGGTATCCCAGGTGGCGGCGAGTCCGATGGCCTGCGGGAAGACGGTGGCGCGGCCCTGGGCCACACCGTGCAACGCCTCATTCCACCAGTTGTAGGCGGGCACGCCCAGACGCGGAATCGGGGGGGCGGTGCTCTGCATCTGGAGCACCTTTTCCTCCAGCGTCATGCGGGAGACGAGATCGGCGGCACGAACCTCGGGCGGCCGGTCCGGGTCCATGAAGGGGGCATTGGCCGGCTGCCCGAACAGCGCCGCGGAAGTCAGCCAGAGCAGAGTCGTCCCGAAACCTCCGAGCTTCACCGGTACCTCCTGTCTCGTTTCCCTATGGAGTTGCGGACCCTAACTCCAGGGCTTTTCCGCCGCAACCTGCTCGCCCGCGATATGGCCGAAGACGATGCACTCCAGGATGTTGCCGCCGCCCTGGTACCCCCAGCTGTAGATCGCTCCCAGTTCCCCGCCGGAATAGAGCCGGGGGATCGGTTGGCGATTCGTATCGAGCACCTGGGCTTTGGCGTTGCGCCTCGGCCCTCCCTGGGTATTGGTGAATGCCGGGACGAACTCCGCGGCATAGAAGGGGGGCGTCTGAATCGGCGCCATCCTTTTGGGATCGCGGCCGTATTCCGCGTCGTTCTTCTCCGCGCAGGCCCGGTTCCAGGAGGCCACGGTTTTCTCGAGGGCATCGGGATCCTTCCCGATCTTTGCGGCCAGTTCCTTCAGGGTGTCCGCCTTGAGGATCCACCCCTTGTCGATTTCCGCCAGGTTGTCGGCGCTCCAGTCGTATTTTTCTATCTGCGCCCACCAGCAGAAGAAATAATTCTTCGGGTACAGCGGTCCGCTCTTTCTCATCGGCTCGTCGAAGACGAGATGAACGGGAAGGGGAGTCGGCACGTGGATGTAGATGCCGTGGAACGGTATTTTGCCGTGCTTGGTGAAATAGGTCTCGTTGGTGAACCGGGTGGCGTCTTTCGCGACCCAGATCCAGCCGTTCCCCGGAGGAGCGAAATTGTACCCGAAAGCCCAATCCTTCCCCGGAATCCTGAAATTGAAGTCGGGCCCCGCCTGGTTGTCCATATGCCAGAGATCGGCGCCGATCGCCATGGCCATGCGGATCCCGTCGCCGGTGTTGTAGGGGCTCCCCTTGGGATAGGCGTAGGGCATGCCGAGGTAATCGCGGATCATCTCCTGGTTGTTTTCAAACCCTCCCGTGCAGAGAACCACCGCCTTCCTGGCTTTGACAAAGATTCTCTTCCCCTTGTTTTCCGCGATCACTCCCCGGACCTCTCCGGTTTTGACGTCCCGGATCAGTTCCACGCCGGGTGTTTCGTATTGAACCCGGATCTTTCTTTTCCGGAGGGCGTTCTCCATCATGAGGAGCCACAGGCGCTGAAACCCGTTTCCTTCGGAGGCCCAGCAGACGTTTCCGGCACCGCCCGGAAATTCGGGGTACTCGCCCTGGGTGGGCCTCGTTCCTACATCCATGCCCATTTTCGTGATCCATTCGGTCACGTGGACGGAGTGTTCATGGAAGGCCCTGGCTGCATCCTCCGGGATGGGATAGCCGTCACTCATGGCCATCTGGTAGGTGACGGCCTTGTCCGAATCGGGAGGACACCACCAACCCTGGCCGCTGACCCTCGTATTGCCGCCGGCATGGGCCTCGGACGCTTTTTCCAGGATCAAGACGTCCGCCCCCTGATCGAAAGCGGTGATCGCGGTCATGAGACCGGCCGCGCCGAGGCCCAACACGACGACGCCGGCTTCCAGGTCCCACTTCCTGATCTGTTCGGAATCCACGACGCCGGCTTCCACGGCCCCGATCCCCGCCAGCGCGGCCGATCCCATTCCCGTTGCGGTTGTCTTGAGGAAGAGTCTTCTGGTCGTATTCATGATTCCCTCCCTTTCCGGATGGTTTCCCATGAGGAATCCCCCTGCAAAAAGGCGCGATCATCACTCCGGATGCGGCGGTGCTGGACCCTTGCGGCGGCGTGCAAGTCGCTTTTTGCGCTTGGACAGCAGGCTATAGAAATCATCATCTCCTTGTCAAGAAATATGTCACAAAGGTGTGACAGGTATTATATGATGGTCCTGTTATCATCGGGAAACGGCAACATTGGGCATCCGAAAAGAGCCTGCTCGGGTTATGCTGTACCGGCTTTTTCCCGGAAATTTTTTCAAGGAGGATGGAATGATCAGGAGAAACACCCTCGTTATCTGCGCACTGTTGATGACGGCTTTCGTCGGGGTTCCACAGGCGGCGCCGTGCGACCGGGATTGCCTCGCCGGGTTCGTCACCGGGTATGTCGACGCGCTTCTGGCCCGGAATCCGGGCGCGCTCCCCCTGGCCGCCAATGCCAGGTTCACCGAGGACACCAAGGAATTGAAGCCGGGCGAAGGCATGTGGAAGAAAAGCCTGAAACCCACTCAGTACCGCAGGGACATCCTGGACGTCCGCCAGGGTGTCGCGGTCTCCTTCCTGGTGCTGGAGGAGAACAACGCCCCGATTCTCTATGTGGTGAGACTGAAGATCGCCGACAACAAGATCACGGAAATCGAGAGCACGGCCGTGCTGAACAAGGAAGAGGGGATGCTGTTCAACCCGGACAACCTCAAGACGGTCCGCCCGGAGATGCTGGCCAAACCGGAAAAGGGCCAGCTGAATACCCGGGAAGAGATGACCAAGATCGCCGTCACCTACCCGGAAGGGCTGAAGGTGGGAAGCTTCGTCAAGGTCGATTCCCCCATGGTGCCCCATGCCTACCGCTATGAAAACGGGAACCTCATGGCGGGCCCGGGCTGCACCTTCTTCAAGGGCTGCGACGTGATGAAGACCCAGACGATCCCCAGATTGGCGGGAATCCGGTACCGGGTCATGGCGGTCGACGAGGAACTGGGAGTGGTGGCGGTAAGGATGAACTTCGGCCCCGGCTCCCTGTTCTCGGGCAAGGGGGAACTGGACGTGTGGCACTCCTTCAAGATCTTCGACGGCAAGATGCACGCCGCCGAGGCGTATTGTGAAACCGTTCCGCCGGCTACCAAATCCGGCTGGGAGAACGGGGCGGAGTACTGACCCCGCCGGCCGCGGATTTCGCGCGGTACACCGGTCTCGATCGCCGGGACCGGTGTACCGCGTGGCG
>CAZWXG010000134.1:0-6445 GCA_964637825.1 uncultured Acidobacteriota bacterium | reverse complement strand
CGAAAATGACGACCTTGCGCACTTCAGGCTCGCCCTTGAGGCGATCGACCAGTTCGCGCTGGATCTGCCGCTTCTCCTTCTTGCTTAGCGTCATTTCGTTCCCCGAGCCCGATGATGTCCGGAACTCCCGTCACAGATGGCCTTTGCCATGCGCCCATCCCATAGAAAAGCACTGGCTTGAGAGTTCTTTACGGTTGAGTATACCCCGTTCGCGCCGGCGTCCGCAACCCGGACGGCGGTGACCCGCGGCTTGCCAGCGGCCGACCCACATGCCCGCCCGAGGAGTGCGGGGGGACCCGGGCGCTCTACCGTCTGCCGGAGATCCCCGACGGCGCCGCCCATATTTTGCTGCTTCTTTTTTCCCACCGAAATCGGAAAGATTGTCTTTGAACTGCCCCTGCAAATGGCCGATCATGGGAGTGGAGGATGCCGCATGCCTGCAAACCTGTCCCTGGATCGGGAGCTTGTCGATAAAGCGCTCGAGGTGAGCGGCGAAAAAACCAGGGAAGCAGCGGTGACCAGGGCCCTCAAGGAATTCATATCCCGCCGGGAACAGCGGCGCATTCTGGAGCTTTTCGGAACGCTCGAATGGGATGAAACCTACCATTACAGGCAGGAGAGGTCCCGGTAACCGTTATGGTCGATGCCTGAATCATCGCTCCCAGCTGACCTGCCCCTGCATTTTCTCCCCCTTTCCGGAAAAAGCTTCGGGAAAACTTACATAACCGCCGAGACAGCGGCATCCTGTCCATGGTCTTTATTTTCTATTACTTTCGGATAGCGTCATATCATAGTATGGTCGCATGCCGCGCCGGCATCCGGGACATCCTTCCCCTCGTGCCGGCGCCTCAGGCGGAGCGCCATTGTCGGATATGCCGGCCGGAGCCAGGAGCCGAAGCGCATGATGAACGCCCGGAACCATACCGTGTATCAGTTCAGGATTGTTTTAAGAGAAATCGAGCCGCCCATCTGGAGGGTGATTCAAACCCCCTCCAATTATTCCTTTTGGGACCTGCACGTGGCCGTGCAGGACGCGATGGGCTGGCTTGACTGCCACCTGCATTCGTTTCGCTTCCGAATGCCGCATAAACGCAAGGATACGATCCTCGGCATCCCGGATGATGGTTCATTCGACCTGGATATCCTGCCGGGCTGGCAGTTTCCGATTGCGGCCTATTTTACCGAACCGGGCAAGACGGCGCTCTATGAATACGATTTTGGAGATTCGTGGCTGCACGATGTCCTCCTGGAGGGAATTCTGCTGAAAGACAAGACCCTCAAGTATCCCCGGTGCATCGACGGCGGACGCGCTTGCCCGCCCGAGGATTGCGGCGGCGTGCCGGGCTACCATGAGCACCTCGAGATCCTTGCCGGTCCCAAAGGTCCAGAATACCGGGAGCACGTGGAATGGCTGAAGGGTCATTTAAAAAACTATTGGCCCTGCGATCCCGACCATTTCAATCCCGACGATGTGGAGTTCTGGAATCCCCATAAGCGGTGGAAGATGACGTTTGCCGAATAGGCGAGCCGGGATCCTCGGCGGCGGCAGGCGGCCTTTGTCTGCCCCGCATTCAGGGCCACTGCTGCACGGCATAAGGCAGCCTGGCATTACGCAGCGCACGAGACGCGCGTCCACACTGCGGATGGGCAGATTTTTCAGTGCCGCGAGAAACCCGCCGACGGGGTCCATCAGGTCGGACTCCCCGTCAGAAGGTCGTCGACGAAATCGCACAATTCCTGCCAGCGTCTTTGTGCCAGCAGGTCGAGAGGGCGCAACCCCTCCAGCAACGGGTTGGGCATGCGGAGCCATTTGCGGAAATCCTCGTCGGAGAGCCTCAGGCGCAACCTGGCGATCCGCTCAAAATAGCCAAGTGCATTCTGGAGACTCTCGGCGTTCGGGGTCTTGTGCAGCGCCTGCCGGGACCGGTAGATCCACTTCCCCAGTTCACTCAGGCTGATGCCGTAGAGCCCGGCGATATTTCGCGCCGAGATATTGCCGTTTTCCGAGCGCAGGTCCCGCGTGGCGCCGAGCACCTTCTCCACCCGGTCCATCGGGCTTCGGCGGGAGGGGTCGGGCATCGATGCCGCGGCCTCCCTGAGCACTTCGAGCTTGGGCTCGAGGGACTCGACGATTTCATCCACCCTGTCCGGGTTGGCGCCCCAGGTGATTTCGACCCGTTCCGGCTGCGCAAAGGGCCGCAGAAGCTTGGCTACCTCCCCGGGAGCCGGCTGCTTGGCACGGCTCAACACCAGCACGATAAACGCGGGTCCGGCCGTCTCTCTCTGTTTTCCCGCCAGGTCCCTGAGCAGCTCCCTGAACGGGGCGCCGAGAAGGCTCCGGTGCCCCACATCGACCACGGTAATATCCGGCAAAAATTTCCGGGAACGGAAGGTCCTCCACGGGCGCGTTTCGGTCTTCCATCCGGTGCGCCCCTTGCTTTCCAGGAGCTGCTTTGCGATCCATCCCTCGGATGCCGAAGTCGTGGCGACGATCAGTTCTTTAGTGGTCTTCATAACCTGAGTGTAAACCTCATGTCCACTCTATGTCAACCGCGTCCATCCTCCAGCCCGGCTGTCCCCGGCTCCTTCGCCGCGGAAACGGAAGCCAGGCAGGCGGTGAAAGACATGGAGGGCGAAGGTACCCGGCGTACATACGTCTTCAGGATCCCTGGAATTCCCGTTTCCTTCGGCGTTCAGCTCCTGCGCTCGGAGTCCGTACTCGGAGCGGACCGACCGGGGGAGCGCCGGGTCCGGTTGGCGCTCTGAGCGGCGCCATATCCCGCCAGCTCCTCCCGGACCACCGAGCGGAGCGTCTCCTCGAGCGGTTCTTCCGTGGCTTCGATATGCCGGCGCAAGGCCTCGTTGATCAACGCCTGGTAGCTGCCACCCCCTGCCGCATGGACCCGGGCACGGAAGGACTCGAGGACGTCATCGTCGATGCGGATCGTGATCCGCGTCTTTCCGGGAGGCGCCTCGAGGACCCCGGCGCGCAATTGAAGACCGGGAACTCCTGCCACGCACAATAACCTTCATTGGGTTATTGTGCAATATATGTGTTATCATGGCTGTCATGGCGAAAGAGCTGATCGAGTTTGAGCATTATGTCCGTAACGTGCTCGATCTGCATGTCACCACCAAGCCGTGGCCGCAAGTCGCCCGGTTGCCGTTTTTCCTGAGGGACCAGTACGCATTCTTCGAGACCCGCATTCTGGAAGCTCCTTGCCTCGTCGTGATGGATCAGGGCGAAAGAGAACCGGCGCCCGCCACCGTTCGAAAGCACCTGGATCAGCTTCTGCAATACTGGAACGGCGCAATCGTCTATGTTCGCAATCAGGTGACAACGTACAACCGCAAGCGACTGATAGAGCAAAAAGTCCCCTTCGTGATACCCGGCAATCAGATGTATTTGCCCATGCTGGGAATCGATCTGAGGGAACACTATCGCAAGGCCCTCGCCGGAACACTGACTTTGAAACCCTCCACACAAGCACTGCTCATTCATATGCTGCTGCGGAGAGCTCCGGGTGATCGATTGACACCGCTGGAGACGGCGCTGGAACTGGGATATACCCCGATGACGATGACGCGAGCATTCAGTGAATTGGAGGGGGCGGGATTGGCAGGCATTTTCAAGGAAGGCCGGGAGAGATGCCTGTATGTGCCCCGGACCCGAAGAGAGCTCTGGGACCAAGCTCAGCCGCTGATGCGTAGCCCTGTCAGGGAGAAGGTTCTGGCAAAGTTGCCGCCCAACCATCGTCCCGGGCCGTTCTCCGGTCTGACCGGACTTGCCCGCTATACCGACCTCGCCGCGCCCGAGCACCCGATTTTCGCCGTGACAACGGGCGAATGGACGGCGCTCCAGAAAACCACGGGAATCGAGAAAATACCTCACCGGGAGCCCGGAACCTCGGAAGTGGAGATATGGAGTTATCCGCCGCAGTGGTTTGCCCAGGACGATGTGGTCGATCGCCTTTCCCTTTTCCTGTCCTTGAAGAACGATCCCGACGAACGGATTGCGGCTTCCCTGGATGAAATGATGGCGCAGGTGAAATGGTAAAGGGGCTCGAGCTATTCAAGGATCATTTCCGCTCCTATGCAGACAGATACATTCTCATCGGCGGCGCCGCCTGCGACCTGGCGATGCGGGAAGCGGGATTGGATTTCCGTGCTACAAAGGATCTGGATATCGTTCTCTGCGTCGAGGCACTCGACAAGAAATTCGTAGCGGCTTTTTGGGAATTCATCCGAGCGGGCGGATATCAGCGGAAGCAGAAGGCAGGGGGCGGACGGCAATACTACCGTTTTCAAAAACCGGCCAACGATGAATACCCGTTCATGCTGGAGTTGTTTTCACGCCGCCCCGACCTGCTCGATTTGGCCGAGGACTCAGACCTGACACCACTGCCCGCCGAGGGGGATATATCCAGCCTTTCAGCCATCCTTGTGAACGACGACTATTACGCCTTCATCCGGGCGGGGAAGAGAGACGCGGACGGGATTTCCTATCTCGGCCCGGAACACATTTTACCGCTCAAGGCCCGCGCCTGGATTGATCTTTCCAACCGCAGAACCGCCGGGGAGCAAATCGACCGTAATGCCATCAAGAAACACGTAAACGATGTGTTTCGCCTGTATCGGATCGTCAACCCTGAATTCGAAGGTGAAGTGCCGGAAGGCATAAAGAAGGACCTCCGAATGTTCCTTGCCCGAGTGCGTACCGAAAAGGTCGATCTTAAAACACTGGGGCTGGGCGGCGCGCATCTGAATGCAGTGCTTGATGAACTGGCTCGGATTTACGGCCTGCAGTAACTGTTCTGCAGTCCGGGTCGTTGCGTTCATGGGGAGATAGAGATGGAAAACGCCAAAGAGGAGATGAAAAAGGGGTACACGCTCGCGGCGGGCGGGGAGCACGCGGAGGCGCTCGAGGCCTTCGCACGGGCCGAGGCCGGGTTCGCGGCGGCGGGGGACGAACGGGGCCAGGCCCGCGCCTCTACCAACCGGGCGCTGGCGCTCGTGCGGCTCGGACGCTTCCCGGAGGCCCTCGAAGGCTTCCGGTCGGCGCTCGGGCGCTTCGAAGCCGAAGGGGAGCTCCTGCACGTGGCCGAGCAGCACGGGAACATCGGCTCGGTCCACCGCGACCTGGGAGAGCCGGACGCGGCGCTCGCGGGCTACGAGCAGGCGCTCGCGCTCTACCGGCAGCTGGGGATGGACGAGCGCGCGGCCGACCAGTGCACCAACATCGCCTACGCCCGGTTCCTGAAACAGGAGTACCCGGAGGCCCTTCGCTGGTACCGCGAGGCGATCGAACTCTACACCCGGTCGGGGTGCGAAGAGAAGCGCGCCCTGACGGCCGGGAACGCGGACCGGCTGGCCGCGGCGCTCGGGCCGCCGGAATGAAGGGGCTGGAGCTCGCTGAAAGCTACTACCGCGCGGTCGGCCAGCCCGTGCTCGCCGCACGCTTCGCCGGCTGGGAGGAGCGCCTGGCGGCGGGCCTGGCCGGGCCCGGCTCGGAGTGCTTCGGTTTTGACGACGAGATCTCGCGCGACCACGACTGGGGCCCGGCCTTCTGCCTCTGGCTCGGCGACGAGGAGTACCTCGAGATCGGCGACCGCCTGCGGGAGGCCTACCTGGAACTCCCGCCCGTCTTCATGGGCTTCGGCCCCCGCAGGGCCAGCCCGGGGGAGGAGTGGCGCGTGGGCCCCTGCCGCACCTCCGACTTCTTCCGGCGCTTCACCGGACTCGACCGCCCTCCGCGGACGATGCAGGAGTGGCTGCGGATCCCCGAAGCCAACCTGGCCGCCTGCACCAACGGGAAAATCTTCTCCGACCCCGGGGGCGGTTTCACGCGCTGGCGGCAGGCCCTGCTCGACTATCCCGAGGACGTGCGCCTCGACCGGATCGCCTCCCTCTGCCTCAGCGTCGGCCAGACCGGGCAGTACAACTTCGCCCGCTCCGTGCGCCGCGCCGAGCCGTTTGCGGCCGCCTATTCCGCGGTCAAGTTCGGCGCCGACGCGATCGGGCTGGTATTCCTCCTCAACCGGCGCTACGCCCCCTTTTATAAATGGCTCCACCGCGCCGTGCGGGACCTGCCGCTTTTGGGGCGCGCCGTCCACGAGCAGGTCGGCGCCCTGGTGCAGACGGCCGAACCGGCCCGGCGGGAGGTAATCATGGACTCCCTCTGCGTCCTCCTGGCGGACGAGCTCCGGCGGCAGGGGCTGTCCGACTGGCCGGGCGATTTTCTGCTGGAGCACGCCCCGCGGGTGCGGGCGCAGATCACCGACCCGGGGTTGAGACAGCACCCTTGACCCGCCTGGAGACACCATGAGCGAAAAAGAGCGGCTCATCGAAGCGATCCTCGAGCTCGAACTCCGGATGTTTTTGACCGTCAACCCCGTGCGGACGAGCGCGTGCCAGGAAGATCCCGAGGGTTTCCGGCTCCACCGCC
>CAZWXG010000133.1:4636-6521 GCA_964637825.1 uncultured Acidobacteriota bacterium | reverse complement strand
GGAAAATATTTCTCCACCGATGTGCTGCACGAAAGCCCGAAATTCCCGGGGGTGTGGGACGCCGCCTCCACGCGCCATCTCGCCGGCTTCGGCGGGGGGCACCTGACCATCGAATCGATCTTCATCACCCGCCCCTTCCTGATGGTCACGCAGCCGCACCAGCACGACTTCCCCCAGTACCTGCACTTCTTCTCGGCCGACGCGGGGGACCAGCGCCTCTTCGACGCCCGCATCGAGATCACCCTGGGGGAGGACGAGACCCACGGGGAAACGCACGTCATCACCCGCCCCACCTCCCTCTACATCCCCGCAGGGGTATTCCACGGCCCGCTCGACTTCAAGATCATCCGCCGGCCTGTGCTCTTTCTGGATATCGCCGTCGCCGGGGAATACGCGCGGGTGGGCAACACCGCCGACTGAGCGCGGGTGCGCTCCGCCCGCAGAAGGAAAACCATGACTACCCGGTATCCCCACCTGTTTCAGCCGATCCGGATCGGAAACACGGTCCTGAAAAACCGCATCACCAACGCCCCGATCTACAATTTCCTGGCCACCTGGGACAACCACGTCACCCGCGAGGGGATCGAGTTCTCGAAACCGTTCGGCAAGGGGGGGGCGGCCACGGTGACCTTGGGGAGCGGGTTCATCAACCGGGTGCTGCCCGCGGCGGCCCATCATATCCTCGGGATGCACGACGACTTCATGGTCGTTTATCTCTCCGAGTGGTGCGAAGCGGTCCGGCGCTTCGGCGCGAAGGCGTGCGTCGAGCTGGTGCCGATCGCCTCCTATTTCGGCACCCACGAGGTGGAGAGTTCCGTCGGGATCCCGATGGAGATCGACTGCAACCGGCTGACCGAACGGGAGCTCAAGGATTTCATCGAGGACTACGCCCGCGCGGCGCGCACGGTGCTGCGATCGGGCGGCGACATGGTGCTGATCCACGGAGCCCACTGTCAGCTCCCCGCCCTGCTCTTTTCCAAGGTATTCAACCGGCGCACCGACCGGTACGGGGCGCAGTCTTTCGAGAACCGCTGCCGCTTCGCCCTGGAACTCCTCGAGGCGATCCGGGCCGAGGTGGGCGACCGGCTGGCGATCGAATACCGCATCAGCGCCATCGACATGGTCCCCGGCTCGCCGGAGATCGAAGAGGTGATCGAGTTCGCCCGCGCCATCCAGGACAAGATCGATCTGCTGCACGTCTCCCGGGGGAACCTGGCCATCAACAGGCTCACCCCCTTCATCCTCCCCCCCGCCTACATGGAGCACGACATCAACATCGAGTACGCGGCCCGGTTCAAGCGGGCGCTCGATATCCCGGTCAGCGTCGTCGGCGCGGTCACCCCCGGGGCGGCCGACCGGGCCATCGCGGAGGGGAAGGTGGACCTGGTCGCCCTGGCCCGGCAGCTGATGGCCGACCCCGAGACGGTGAACAAGCTGGAGCGGGGGCTCGAGGAGGAGATCCGCCCCTGCATCCGCTGCAACACCTGCATCAGCCGGAGCCACTTCGGCATGATGCCCCCGCGGTGCGCGGTCAACCCCGTCCTGGGGCGGGAGATCGATTACGCCCTGTCCCCCCCCCCGGCGAAGCGAAAAAAGGTCGTGGTCGCCGGCGGCGGCCCCGCCGGGATGGAGGCGGCCCGGACCCTGGCCGGGCGCGGGCACGAGGTTGTCCTCTTCGAAAAAAGTCCGCGCCTGGGGGGCCTCCTCCCCGAGGCGAGCCGCGCCCCCTTCAAGACCGACCTGCGCACCTACCTGGAGTGGTCGGTGCGCATGACCGAGCGGTGCGGAATCGACCTGAGGCTGGCCACCGAGGCGACGCCCGAACGGGTCGCCGCCGAAAAGCCCGACGCCCTCGTCATCGCCATCGGGGGGGAACCGGAAGTCC
>CAZWXG010000133.1:0-4536 GCA_964637825.1 uncultured Acidobacteriota bacterium | reverse complement strand
GGGATCGGCATCCGGCTGAACTGCTGGAAGTAGAGGAGGCAGGCGTCCTTCCAGATCTGCGCGTCGCGGCAGTGGCGCCGGAGCTTGCCCTGCACCGCGGCGAAGCGCTCCGCGTCCACCAGCGGCTCCACCCGGTCCCACACCTTCTGAAACTCCCGCACCCGATCCAGTCCGCGCTGGTAGCGGTGGGCGAGTTCGTCCCAGAGGGTGCGCCCGCTCTGCATCCTGTGGGTCCAGGGGAGGTGGTGAAACCAGAGCAGGTACATCTCCGGACAGGTTTCCGGATCGTCGAAGCGCGACGCCAGCGGCTCGGCATACTGGCTGACCGCGTCGCTCCCGCGCCTGGTGCGGTCGAAACCGATCCCCCCGGCATCGGCCTGGTGGTAATAAGGGGGGGTCCAGTCGGGCCGCATCCCCTTGGGCGCGTACCAGGGCCCCGGGCCGTAGTGGTGCCCCCCGGCGAAGATGTGGTGGAGCCCGAGCGGCATCATGTAATCGACCGCCGCCTCCCAGCTCTGGAGCATCATCCCCCGGACGGGGCCGAGGAACCGTTCCTCCCACTCCCCCGTTTTTCCCCCCGCCCGTTTCTCCCCCAGGGGGGCGAAGGTGAGGCGGAGCCACTCGTCGGCGATGTCCTCCGACCCGAGCGTGTGGTCCCACGCCAGGCGCCCGAAGGCGTACCAGTTGGCCTGGGCGAAATCGTGCCCGCACCAGTTGGGGTCGAGGCCGATATTGGCCACCCCGGCGATGGCCGAGTGCTCCTGCCCGAAGAGGGTGCCGTCGGTCGCGCGCGCGACCGTGCTCCCCGGCCCCGCCCCGTAGGTGTCGCTCCGCAGGAACTCCTCCCACATCGGCCCGAGGAAGACCAGGTGAATGGAATGCCCGAGGTACTCCTGGGTGATCTGCAGCTCGGGCATCACCGCCGTCTTCTTCATGGCGCCGAAGAGGGGGTTGAAAGGCTCGCGCGGCTGGAAATCTACGGGGCCGTTCTTCACCTGGATGATGACGTTCGGGCGGAAGCGGCCGTCGAGCGGCATGAATTCGGCATAAGCCTGCCGGGCGCGGTCCCGGTCCCCGGGGTTGTAGACGAAGGCGCGCCACATGACGATGCCGCCGTGCGGGGCGAGCACGTCGGCCAGCATGTTGGCCCCCTCGGCGTGGGTGCGCCCGAAATCCTGCGGCCCCGGCTGCCCTTCGCTGTTGGCCTTGACCAGCAATCCGCCGAAATCGGGGATCCGGCGGTAGACTTCCGCCACCCGCTCCCGCCACCACGCCACCACATGTTCGTCGAGCGGGTCGGAGGTGGGGAGCTTGCCCAGCTGGGCGGGGGAGGAGAACTTGACCGAGAGGTAGACCCGGATCCCCCAGGGGCGCAGCACGTCGGCAATGGCCTGCACCCGCTCGAGGTAGGCGTTCGAGAGCACCTCCGGGGCCGCGTTCACGTTGTTGATCACCGTGCCGTTGATCCCGATCGAGGCGTTGGCCCGACCGTATTCGGCCCAGAGCTCCCGGTCCCGCTCCGTGACGGCCAGCGCCTCCCCTCCGCCGCGCCAGAAGATGGAGCGGCCGCCGTACCCCCGCTCCACGCTGCCGTCCGGGTTGTCCCAGTGGTTGAGGATGCGGCGCTCGTAAGCGGGGTTCGACACCCCCTCCCCGGCCGGCCGCCCGGTCCGCTGCCGGCGGAGCAGGTCGTAGACGCCGTAGAGGAGCCCCAGCCCGGTATGCGCCGTTACCCCGGAAGGGGTCAGCCGGTAGCCGTCCCCCCGGACCTCCGCTCCGGCCCCGAGAGCGAGGGTGACGGTGGCCCCCGCCTTCCCCAGCCACCCCCGCCTCAGTTCGGCGCGGGCAAGCTCGATGGTGGCCGACTCCCCTTTTGCGACCACGTGTACCGGGTCGGCCCCCCCCGCGCGCAGCCAGAGCTCGCGCCCGGTCTCCGCCCGGGCCGGAACGAGCGCCATCCAGAGCACCAACGCGCCGATCGCCGTTCTCATGATCATGTCATCCCCTTCCGTGCCCCTATCCTATAACGGGCCCTTTCGGGAATGCTCCCCTTTTTTCGGGACGGGGACTCAGGAGACGGGGACGGGGATGCCGGGATCACAAAAGCGTAGCATCGGCCGCCGGGACAAGGTCAGTGATCGCAGGCGTTGGCGCCGGTTTCCAGGCGGCCTTCCAGGAAGTTCCGGACCAGCACGTCGGGAGCCCCCCCGGTGGCGCCCACCACGACCTGGATGTCGTTCTGGCTGAAGAGGCTCTGGGCCCGGGAACCCATGCCCCCGGCGATGATGACCGTGGCCCCCTGCTCGTGAAGCCACCGGGGGAACGTCCCGGGCTCGTGGGGTGGAGGCAGGAGCTCCTCCCTCCGACCCACGCTCTTCCCGTCCCCGCCCACGTCGAAGAGGACGAAACGCTCGCACTGGCCGAAGTGGGACGACATCTCGCTGCCGGTGACGGGGACGGCGATCCTCATCGGCTTCCCGTTTCCCGCGACCACGCTTTTGGCGCCCTCCGGCTCCCTTTCGAGCAGGGTACGGACGATCCGGCCGAAGGCCTTCGCCGTCTCCGAATGGGGGAACCCCTTGACCATCGGGACACCGCTGTCGCCCGAAGCCACGACCTCGGGCTCGATCGGAATGGAGCCGAGATAGGGGATCTTCATTTCCCCGGCCATATGTTCCCCGCCGCCGGAGCCGAAAATACCCACCCTCTCGCCGCACTTCGGACAGGTGTAGCCGCTCATGTTTTCCACGACACCCAGCACCGGCAGGTTCACTTCCCTGCAGAAGACGACGCAGCGCCGGACGTCCTGGACCGAAATCTCCTGCGGAGTGGTGACCACGATCGCCCCATCGGCCTTTTCCAGGAGTTCGGCGACGGCCAGCGGTTCGTCCCCGGTGCCGGGAGGCGCGTCCACCACCAGGTAATCGAGGGTGCCCCACTCGACATCCTTCAGAAACTGCTTGATTACCCCGTATTTGCGCGGACCGCGCCAGATGACGGCGTCATCCCTCTCCCGCAGCAGGAAACCGATCGACATGACGCTGATCGACCCGGGGAATCCTTCGACCTTGACGGGATAGAAGGTGTTCTCGCTCCCCGTTAGGGGGGTCCCGTCGAGGTGCAGCAATTTGGGAACGCTCGGCCCGTGAATATCGACATCGAGCAGGCCCACGCGCTTCCCCGCCATCGCCAGCGCCGCCGCGAGGTTCACGGCCACCGTGCTCTTCCCCACGCCCCCCTTGCCCGAAAGCACCAGGATCTTGTGCCCGATCTGCGCCATCCTCGACTGCAGCGCCTGCCGGTCGAAAGCATCCTGCTCCCGCTCCCCCGGACGACGTTCCCCTGCTGCGCCTGCGGTATGATTGCCGGTTTCACTGGACATCAGATTTTTCTCCCTTACATGTGAACTGAATGGGTGGACACCTCGGGCCAGGCCGCCCCCGGCAGCTGCACCCGCTTTTCCCCGGACCGGACGGCCCGGACCACGACAAAAGCGCCGTCCCCGGTGCCGGGGCGCACCGGTTCGATCTCCCTGACCTCGTCGAGCGGGTGAAACAGCGTCTGGCCCCACGCCCGCGCCCTGAAACGGCCCTGCCGCAGCATCCCGGCCACCTCGGCCGTGCTGTAGAGCACCGCGTCCCGGTAAAACGCACTCTCCGGCTGCCTCCGGAGGTACTCTTTCCCGATGCGGCTCAGGGAATCGATGAACCCGATCACGAGCCTCCCCCCCGGCCGGAGCACCCGGTGGGCTTCCTCGAGCATCCTCTCGGGCGAGCGCACGAAGCAGATCGTCGTGACGACGAGGACATAGTCGAAACTCTGCTCCGGGAAGGGTAGCGCTTCGGCTACTCCCACCACCGTCCTGATCCCGCGCGCCGCGGCGCGCTCGAGCATCGCTTCCGAGGGGTCAAGCCCAAGGGACACGCCCAGGGGCGCTGCGAAGCGGCCGGTGCCGACTCCGATCTCGATCCCGTAACCATCCATGGGGAGGAAGGTTCGCAGGGCCAGAAGCTCCGACAGGTACGCCGCCCGGTGCCTGTCGAACCAGCGGTCGTACCGTTCCGGATAGGCATCGAACGGTCCCGTCTTCGCCCCCCTGTCCCCGGCATTCTGCATGCATTCACCTCGCGCGACCCCGGAACCGGGCCGTACCTCCGGGTCCGGACGGGGTCTGCACCCGTTATCTGCAGCATTTTTCATGCCAGAGTGGCATTGAGGAAGGATTTGCCTGTATTGACTCTATATAGCGCGACAGGGCGCAGTCGCGCGCGCCACGGCAACCATGCAAATAGCAAAAAAGTATTGCATTTGGCACGACCCGGTTGCGGGCGGGAGCCTATTCCGTCCCGAACCGGCCGCGGCCGGCCGGCGGCGGCACCTTCCTGCCGAGCCCCAGTTCACCGAGGGTGCGGCGGGTGGGCCAGGTCTCCGGGGAGAGGCCGCAGATGCTGGTCCTCCCCGCCCGTCAAGATCTATCGATAGACTTTGGCGCCCGAATCCCTTAGATTGGTCAGCGCGGGGTACAGCCGTTCCCGC
>CAZWXG010000132.1:0-6724 GCA_964637825.1 uncultured Acidobacteriota bacterium | reverse complement strand
GTCGGAGTGGAGGGTGGCGCGCAGTTCCGAATTCATGACCAGCGTTTGAATGAAGGCCTCGTCGGGGCAGAAGACGTGGCGCGAGAAGACCCGTTCGCACCATGCCCGGCGCGAGACGACGTGGCGCGCCAGCTCGTCGGTGATGCTGCACCAGGAGTCGCCGAAATAATAGGGGTAAGGTTCGGTTTTCCGCCCCGCCCGGAGCCGGTACTGCAGCCGCCGGGTGCAGCGGTTGAGGAAAAAGAGCGCCCGCAGGGGCCGGTGGCGCGCGCGGGCGTGCCGGATCCACGGGTTGTGGGCGTAAAACCGGCTCCAGTAGCTCTGGTTGACCCGGTCGGGCCCCCCCCAGAGCGAAACGAAATTGACCGGGACCCGCCGGCCGCCGACCTCCTTCAGGGCGCCGCGGAAAAAGGCGTGGATGTCGTCCTGGCTCGCAAGCGGCAGGTCCTGCCCCGACAGGAGGTGGTAATAGTCGTAGCTCCGGCGCCCGGTCGCCGCTTCGAGCAGTTCGAAGGTGGAGTCGCACATGGAGTAGCCGGCGTAGACGATGGGGACGCGCCTGACGAACTCCATCCGCGAGCGCCGGCAGGCGCTTTTCAGCCTCTCGAAGGGAACGTTCCGGCTGTTGGCGTCGATGTGGAGGTAGAGGTCGTTGCGGGCGTCGTCGTAGAGCGCGAGCGCCTTCGCGAGCAGGTCCCAGCTGCCGTGCGCCTGGATCAGGTACGCGTGCATGTCTTTCCCTCGAAATCAGGCCCGAGCATCCCGCGCACGGCGCCCAGGGCGGCGGCGACGGTGTCGTCCATGTCGTAGTAGCGGTACTCGGCCAGCCTCCCGCCGAAGAGCACCCTCCCCTCGAGTTCGGCCGCCCGCTCCCGGTAGCGCCCGAGGCGCGCCAGGTTGTCCGGGGTCCGCACCGGGTAGCACGGTTCCGACCCCGGCGCCCGGTCGGCCGGGAATTCCCGGGTGATCAGGGTGCGCGGGCGCGAGAGATCGGGGCCGAAATGCTTGTGTTCCACGATCCGGGTCCAGGGCACCTCCTGCTTTGTGTAGTTGACGACGGCGTTCCCCTGGAAGTCGGCGAGCGGAAGCTCCTCGCGCTCGAAGCGCAGCGAGCGGTATTCGAGCGGGCCGAACTCGTCGCAGAAAAAGGCGTCGAGCGCGCCGGTGTAGATGACCAGCGGGTAGCGCTCGAGCCAATAGTCGCGGTCGGGGAGAAAGTCGATTCCCAGGTCCACGGCGACCCCCTCGAGCAGCCGTTCGAACAGGCGGCCGTACCCCTCGGTCGGGACCCCCTGCCAGCGGTCGGTGTAATAGTTGTCGTCGAAATCGAGCCGCACCGGCAGGCGGCGGATGATGTCCGAGGGGAGTTCGCGGGGGTGGCGGTTCCACTGCTTCCAGGTGTAGCCGAGGACGAAGGTCTCGTACAGTTCCTCCCCGATATGGGCGAGGCACCACCCCTCGACGCTGCTTTCGTCCGTCCCGGGGCGGCGCCGGAGCCTGAGGGCCTCCTCGGCCTCGGCCGGGGTGGAGACGCCGAAGAGCTGGTGCAGGGTGAGCAGGTTGATGGGGAAGGAAAAGACGCGGTCGCCGTGGCGCACCCGGGGCCGGTTCACGAAGCCGTTGAAGGCGACGAACCGGTTGGCGTAGCGCCAGACCTCGGGCGCGTCGGTGTGAAAGACGTGCGGGCCGTAGACGTGCTCGTGGCAGCCGATGTCGGGGTGGGGGCGCGTGTGGCAATTCCCCCCGACATGGGCGCGTCGTTCCACCACCCGGCACCGGATGCCGGCGTCGGTCAGTTCCCGCGCGCAGACCGCCCCGAACAATCCCGCCCCCACGATGAGCACCGGCCCGACCATGATTCCTCCGGTACCTACTCTATCACGGGGATTTCCCAAAGGGGCTGGTGCGCGTTCTCGCTCGTGAGATACAGGGTCCTGCCGTCCGGACCGTAGCAGATCGCTTCCCCCTGGGGGCGAATCGGCGCCTTGACGGCGCGGGGCGCGCGGGAGAAGGCCCGGGCCCACGGTTCCCCCTCCGCCCGGGTGAACAGATAGGCGTCGCCGTAGGTCAGCACGGCGGCGCGCCTCCCGTCCGGGGAGATGTCCATGGCATTGGGGAAGGGGAGGCGCACTTCCGCGACAAACCGGGCGACGTGGGGGCCTGCCGATCCCGGCGGCGGAATCGGCAGGGAGTACACCCGGCAGGTGACCAGCTCCTTGCTGAGCAGGTAGATGGCCGATTCCGTCGCATCGACGGCCACGGCCTCGCAGTCGCGGGGGCCGTCCTCGTAGCGGAACCGGATCGCGAGGTCGGGCTCGACCTCGAGGATCGGGGCCTCCTCCCCTTCACCGGGGACACGGATCTCCGGTTCCCGGAGGAGATGGAGGACGCCGGTTTCGCGCCGCCTCGAGTTGTCCCCCACGTCGGCGACCAGGATCCATCCTTCGCCGCCGGCCCGGTACGACGCGATGTCTTCCCAGTCCAGCGCCTTCACCCCCTCGAGGTGCACCACGCAGAGCGTCCTCCCCCCGCGGTCGATCAGGAAGACACGCGCGGAGTCCCCCGAATCGTTGTGGGTCCAGAACGCGTCCCGGTAGCGGACGGAGGCGGCCAGCCCGCTCGATTCGTCGATGCGGGGGTCGGCGATCCGGGCCAGTTCCCGCGCCGGGCCGTACTGCAGGGGCGCGCCCGGTGCGGGCAGCGTCGGGCCGACCGCCGTCCGGCAGGCGGGGGGCAGGAGCGCGACCGCAAGGACCATCGTCAAAAGGAGCCTGGAGCGCACGCACACCTCCAAAAAAGAACGGGGACGGCCCTCTTCCTCAAGGGATGAGTTTGAGGTCGATGAGCCCGTTGAGCATGAACTGCACGGCGATGGCGGTCAGGACCAGCCCCATCAGGCGCATGAGGATGCGGATCCCCGTCTCCCCCAGGAAGCGGCGGACCCGGTTGGCCCCCGCGAGGATGAGGAAGGACGCGAAAGCCGTGACCGCGATGGCGCCGTACACGATGGCCGCCTGCCACCAGTGGGACGACTGCCCGATCAGCACCATGACCGTGGTGATGGCCCCGGGGCCGCCCAGCATGGGGATGCCCAGGGGGGTGACGCCGACTTCGTCCTTGGCCGCCCCTTCCAGCCGTTCCTCGGTCACCTCCTGCGTCCCCGAGCGCCGGGCCTGGAGCATGTCGACGGCGACCAGGAAGAGGATGAGGCCGCCGGCGATCTTGAAGGCGGGGAGCGTGATCCCGAAGAGCCTGAAGATGAGGGTGCCCGCCAGCGAGAAGAGGCCGAGGACGACCAAGCAGGTCCACGCCGCCTGGCGCGCCATCCGGCGCCGCTTCTCCTCGCTGTCGTCCGCCGTCATCACGAGGAAGGCCGGGATCGTCGCCAGCGGGTCCACGATGATAAAGATCGAGCTGAGGCACACGAACGAAAATTGCAGGATAGGCTTCAGTTCCGCGTCCATGGCCCGCGCCTGTCCGAAAAGGGGAACCGGTTGAGATCGGGCCCCATCATACTACAGGTAGGCGGCGGCGCGGAAGGCCGAGCGCACGGCCGTGGCGATGGTGCCCGGTTCGGCCGCGTCCCCGACGATGAAGACCTCCGTTTCGGGCGCCGACCGGCGCAGGCTCTCCGCCGTCGCGCGCCGGGGGGCCACCCCGAGCGCCAGCAGCACCGTGTCGGCCGGAAACTCCCGGATCTGCGCAGTGATCGTGTCGCGGCAGAGGACGGCGGTGTCGGTGACCTCCTCGAGCCGGCAGCGGTAGTGGACCGGGATCGCGTGCTTTTCGAGCAGCGCGATCAGCTCCATCGCCGCCCCCCCGGCCGAGGCGGAGAGGCCGGAACTGTCGGGCGCCATCTCCACGAGCGTCACCTGCTTCCCGCGCATCGCGAGCCCGAGGGCGCTTTCGATGCCGACCGAGCCGGCACCCACGATGACGGTCCGCTCCCCCACGGCCGCCGCGCCGCTGTCCGCTTCGGGCGCCCAGTGCACGTGGGGCTTGTCGATCCCAGGCAGGGGCGGGACGACGGGGGCCGACCCGACGGCGATGACGAGGGCGTCGTACCCTTCGGCGTCCAGCAACTCCCGGGTCGCCTCGGTTCCGAGCAGGATGCGGGCGGGCGCGCGCCCCGCACGGCGCACCAGGTAGTCGAGGTAGTCGCGCACGTCCTGCTTGAAGGGGAGGACGGAACCCTCGACGACGTGCCCCCCCAGCCGGTCGCGCCGCTCGTAGAGGGTGACGTCGTGGCCGCGGGCGCAGAGGGTTTCGAGCGCCTCCAGCCCGGCGGGGCCGCCGCCGACGACGGCCACCCGCTTTCTGACCTCCGCCTTTTTCACCTTCCCCTCGGGGAACTCGGTCTCGTTCCCGAGGAAGGGGTTGACGGCGCAGTTGATGACGGCGGGGACCAGCAGGCGCAGCCCGCAGTACTGGCAGCGGAGGCAGGGGCGGCGCTCCTCTTCGCGCCCGAGGGCGTACTTGCGCGGCATGGCGGGGTCGGCCAGCAGGGGGCGGCACATGGCGACGAAATCGGCCTTGCCCGCGGCGAGGATCTCCTCGGCGCTGCCGATGTCCATGATCGCGCCGACGGTCGCGACGCGGAGCCCGGGGAACGCTTTTTTGATGTCGGCGGCGTAATGGACGTTCAGCATCCGGTCCATGAGGTAGTTGGGCCACCAGTTGCGCATGTACTCCAGCTCGCCGTGCAGCCCGGCCGAGACGTGGAGGATGTCGACGCGGTCCCGGATCAGTTCGATGAAGCGGAGGGTCTCCTCGAAGTGCATCCCGTCCGGGTGGATCTCGTCGGCCGAGATGCGGTATTCGATCACGAAGTCCTCGCCGCACAGCGCGCGCACCCGGTCGAGCACCTCCCGGGCGAAGCGCGCCCGCTGCTCGAGCGGTCCGCCCCAGTCGTCGGTGCGCCGGTTGTAGAGCGGGCTCGCGAACTGGGCGATCAGGTTGCCGTGGCCGCCGTGGATCATGCACATCCTGAAACCCGCGCGCCGGCAGCGCTCGGCCGCCCGGGCATATTGTTCGACCGTTTCCGCGATCTTCGCCGGGCTCATCTCGACGCTGGGCACCGGCTCCCGCCCCGCGCGGCGCGCGCGCCAGCGTTCGCTCGCGGGGACCAGGGAGGAGGGGCTCCAGGCGGGCCGGCCGGTCTTGTCGGGGTCGGAGTCTTTTCCGTTGTGGTTGATCTCGAGCGAGGCGAGGGCCCCGTAGCCGTGGCACATCTCGACGAAGCGGGTGAGGGGGAGGATGCACGCGTCGCCGCCGAGGTCGAGCTGCCGTTCCTCGTCGCACGCCTCGCGGATGTCGACCACCGAATTCCCGACGTGGATCACCGCCACCCCCCCCTGGGCGATGACGCGGAAGAAATCGACGAATTCGGGGGTGACGCGCCCCTCGCGGTCGGCGAGGTTGGGGGAAGGGGGGGCCATTTCGAGGCGGTTCTTGAAGTCCACCCCCCGGATCCTGAGCGGTTCAAATACGTGCGTATAGCGGGATCCCATGTCGGTATGTCCTTTCCCCGCTATGAGGCAACTCCGGCCCCTTTCTTGTCAAGCAAAATGCCGGCGGGCGCGCCAGGTGACCGCCGCCTCCAGCAGGACGGATAACGAAACCAGTGTGGAGACGGCCGCTACCGCGGGCCAGAGGGTGCCCGGGTAGGCCCACTGCAGGGAGGCGCCGAGGAGCGGCCCCAGGACCTGCCCCAGCCCGATGAGGGCTTCATGATAGCCGCCGTGCCGGGTGCTGCCGCCGCTCGACGCCATCCCGAAGTAGAGGCTCGCGGCGTAGATGGTCCCGATGGAGAAGCCGAGCACCGCCTGGGCCGCGACCATCGCCGCGAGCGCCGGCCCGAGCCCGGTCAGGCCGCCGCCGGCGACGGTGCCGACGAAGCCGAGGAGCATGGCGACGCTCGCCACCAGCAGCAGCCCCGGCCGCCGGTGCCAGAAGGTCGTCCCCCCGGTGACGGCGAAGGCGGCCGCCCGGGCGACGAGCCAGACGCCGCCCGCCAGGGTGGCCTCCGTCGGCGTGAGCCGCGCGATGGCCTCGAGCGAGGGGAGCGCGGGGGCGAGGGTGTAGACGATGACGTAGGTGGAGGGGAGCGCGATGCGCGACAGCCACAGCGCGAGGCGCAGGCGCGCGCGGTTGGAGGGGGTCTCCGCCTTCCGCGTCGTCGATTCCGGCGGGGAGGGCGGCGTAGGCGCCGTTGCCTGTGGAGGCGCCGCGGGGGGGTGGAAGCGGAGGAGGATGAGGCCCGCGACCAGGTGCCCGGCGGCGATGATGCCGAAGTAGGCCCAGGCCGGGGCGTGCTGGATCACGGCGCCGCTCGCGGCGAAGGCGACGGCCCCCGTCGTGGACCAGAGGATGTTGTACCACCCGAGCCGCCGCGACAGGCGCGCGGGCGCCCCGGCGGCGGACACCAGGCTCTGCAGCATCGGCCAGGAGGCGGCCACCAGTCCCGTTTCCAGCACCGCCAGCACGGCCGCGGTCACCGCGCGCCCGCCCGAGGCGGCGGCCCCCACCGCGACGGCGCACGCCGTCATGAGGGCGTACAGGCCGAGCAGGGACCGCCGCCGCCCCCAGCGCACCGAAATCCCCCGGGCCGCCAGGGCCCCCAGCGTGTAGAGCGCCCCCTGGCAGGCGGCGACGGTGAAATTCTCCCGCGCGTCCCAGCCGAAGCGGTGGTGGGTGTAGAAGGAGAGGCCCGAAACGAGCAGGA
>CAZWXG010000131.1:0-6751 GCA_964637825.1 uncultured Acidobacteriota bacterium | reverse complement strand
GGAGGGGACGGTCGACCTGGACTGGACGCGGCTCGCGGCGGCGGCGGTCGCCGAGAAGAGCGTCGTCGTCTTCGGCGCCGTCGCGGACGCCGCCGTCAAGTGACCGCGCCCCCCGCGGCCTAGGCCCCGGGGCCCTTCCTGAGCTCCTTCCAGGCCCCGACTCCGGGCCCGAGCGTGAGCAGAAACAGCAGCGTCATGATCGTGGCCGAACTGAGGCACCAGAGGCAGGTGGCGCCGATGACGAAGGGCTCCAGGAAGGTCAGGTAGATCGAAAAGAGCACCCCGAAGGCCGTCATCGCCAGGAGCGCCACCGCCGCCTGGAGGGAAATCCGGGCGGGGCCGAAGCGGTAGAGCGCCCACGCGGCCAGGATGGCCAGGAAACCGCCGAGTCCCAGCACCCCGATGGGGAGGATGCCGAACAGCTTCGCGTAGGAGCTCTGCTGCACGGTGTTGCAGTCCCCCACGGGGCCGCAGACGGCCTCGACCTCCCCCAGTTCCACGTGGGACAGATAGCCGGCGACGACGAGGCCGCCCAGCACGAGGAGCGGGACGAAGGCGTCCAGGCGCGGCCGGCGCAGGTCCCCCTTTCCCGACCCGGCCCGTCCCGCGATTTTCGGGGAGGCCGCAAGCACGACGATCATGGCGACGAGGAGCAGGATCGCCAGGCTGTTGCCATAAGGATCGCGGAGGATCTTTTCCAGGACTCCGGGTTTCCGTTCGCCCCCGGTCAGATCGAGAATGCCCGAGGCGGGCGCGCCGGGCGCACCGGGCCCGGCGTTAGCGGCGTCAGCAGCGTCAGCCGCGGGAGCCGGTGGCTCGGGGCGCGCGGTGAGGGCGGACGTTGTCGGCGGAACCGGTGGAGAGATCGCCGGCGCTGCCGGTGTGGTGGGCACCGGTGTCCCCTCGGGCGGGGCGGATGCCGTGGTTTTTGCGGGGGCCGCCGCGGGGGGGGCCGACCGTTCCCCGGCCGCAGGAGGGGCGGCGGGGGGGCGCGACACGGCGGGGGTCGCCGATGCCGCGGGCGGGGCCGCAGAGGCGATCATCGTCCTGAGTCCGGGGATCGCCGGCCAGTCCACTCCTCCCCCTGCCAGGTGCCGGTCGATGAGGCCCGGGAACTTGTCCGGGATATCGGCGCTCCCGACCAGGGCGGAGTTTCCCACCACCAGCAGCGGCACGGACATCTTGAGGAGGCCGTGCTTCATGCAGGCGGAGAGGAACAACTCCTGCCCGTTCGGGGTCGCGGTGCTGACGATGGCCACCTGCAGTTGGGGCCCGTAGCGGGCGGCCAGCTCAGGGAGTACGTTTTCCCTGACGTGGGCGCAATGCGAACAGGTGGGGGAACTGAACAGGACCGCCCGCACCACCGGGAGTTCGGCCTGCGCGCGGCAGATCGCGGGCAGGAGGGCCAATGCTGCCAAGGCGGGGATCCAAAGATTATGGCGGAGTCGCTTCATGGGGTTGTGCATCCTCTGCGGAATGGTTCTTCACTTCAATCGTTTGAGCATCGGTTCTTTCCGTGCGGCTGCCCGCAGGGGTCTGCGGTCATCGGCCGCAGGGACGGCATTATATCATGAAAACGGGGAAGCACTGTGCTAGGTTACGTCCATGAATTCATGCAAGGAGAGGGCTCATGAAACTGTCTGAGATGGCGGCGGCCGTTCTGGCAGCGCTCCTGGCCGCCGCGGGCGCCGCCGCGGAAGGGGGGCCGGGGAGGCTGTTCCCGGATGTGGTGGCGCGGGTGAACGGAACGGAGATCCCGGGCCGGGACCTCGAACTCGAGGTGCGCCGGGAACTCGCCGCCCTCGGCGACCCCGAATGGAAGGACCTGCGCCCCGAGTACCGCGGTGAACTGGTCCTGGGCAAGCTCACCGCGCTCGTCAACGCGAAGCTGATCGAGCAGGAGGCCGCCGCCGCCGGGATCCGGGTGTCGGAGGAGGAGGCGGCGGCCGAAATGGAAACATTCCGGAAGTCGTTCAAGGACGACGCGGCGATGGACGCGGCGTTGGCCCGGCAGAATCTCGACCGCGCCTCCCAGAAGGAGATCCTGCGGGGGAACCTGCTGGTGAGCCGGTACGTCGAGGGGGCGGTTCACGAAAAGGTGGTCGTGTCCGAAGCGGAGATGAGGGAACATTTCGCGGCGCACCCGGGGGAACTGGAGCACCCGGAGATCGCCCGGACGCGCCAGATCCTCGTCCGGGCCGAAGGGAGAACGGAGGAAGAGGCCCGCCGGCTCGGGGAGAGCCTGCTGGGCAGGGTGCGCCAGGGGGAGGATTTCGTCCGGCTGGCGGCCGAACACTCCACGGATCCTTCGGGCGCCAGCGGGGGCGACATGGGGTACGGCACCCGGGAAAGCCTCCTGCCCGAATACTCGGAAGCGGCTTTTTCCCTCCCCGTGGGGGAGGCGGGCCTGGTCCGTACCCGCCTCGGGTATCACGTCATCGAGGTGACCGAGCGGCGGCCCCCGGGCCGGTTCACCTACGACGACGTGCGGCCGCAGCTGGAAGAGCGCCTGCGGAGATTCAAGGCCGCCAACGAACTGAAGGCCCTCGTCGAGAGGCTCCGGGAAAAGGGGAAGATCGAAATCCTCCTCTCGGCGCGCGAATTGCTCAGCCCCTGACGTCGCCCGGCTCAGGGCGCGACGATTTGGGCTCGATGTCGGCTCCCGGTCGTGTTATAGACACAAGGATGGCACGGCCGGGCCGTGATGACGCGACGGAGGATGGAGCGATGGTACGAGTGAAGCTGGTGGGAGCGGGCGGGTACGGGGGGATCGGGCTGGTGGAGCTGCTCTTGCGGCACCCCGGGGCCTCCCTGGCGGTCCTGGTCGATGTGCAGGGGGTGGGGAGCCGGCTGAGCGACATGTGGCCCTACCTGAGGGGGTACTGCGACCAGGTCATCGTCGCGCCCGATTCCGCCGAGGCGCGGGAGAGCGACGCCGATGTTGTTTTCTGCGCCACCCCCGACGGGGTCGGGCAGACGGCGGCCCCCGCAGAGGTGGCCGCGGGGCGGCGGGTGATCGACTACTCGGGCGACTTCCGGTTCGACTCCGAGGCGCTCTATCGTGAATACGCCACGCGCATCGCGCGCGACCCGGTGCACAAGGCGCCCGAGCTGCTCGGGGAGAGCGTCTACGGGTTGACCGAACTGCACCGCGACGGGGTGCGGAAGGCGCGCGTGGTGGGGAACCCCGGGTGCTTCGCCATGAGCTGCATCTGCGGGCTGTGGCCCGCGGTGCAGCACGGGCTGGTGGAGACGGAGGGGATCTGCTGCGACTGCAAGACCGGGGTGTCGGGAGCGGGGAAAAAACCGGCGGCCGGCTTCCATTTTCCGGAGCGGTACGAGAACGCCAACGCCTACCGCCTCACCGGGCACCAGCACGTGATGGAGATCGAGCGCGAACTCGGCCTGCTGGCCGGCCGTGAGGTGCGCGTCACCTTCACGCCGCAGGTGGTGCCGATGGTGCGCGGCATCCTCTCCACCCTCTACGGGCGCCTGCCCGAAGGGGTGACCCACCGGAAGGTCCTGGAGGCCTACCGGGACACCTTTGCCGGGGAGCCCTTTCTCCAGGTGCGCGACTACACCGAACCGGCCGGGACGAGCGACGTGCGCGGCTCCAACCGCGTCATCGTCACCGTGGCCACCGACGAGCGCACGGGCGTCTTCCGCGTCATCAGCCATATCGACAACCTGGTCAAGGGGCAGGCGGGGTCGGCGCTGCAGAACATGAACGCCATGTTCGGCCTGCCGGAGACGATGGGGCTGGACCTGGCGCCCCAGCACCCGTAGGCCCCCCGCAAGGCCGGTCAGAGGCCGCGGCGCTCGAGCTCGGGCTCGGAGAATCCGAAGTAGTGGCCGATTTCGTGGATGACGGTTTTCACGATCTCGGCCTCCATTTCGGCGCGGTCCGCGAACATCTCCTCGAAGCTTTCCCGGTAGAGTTCGATGCGCGTGGGCTCCATCTCGAGATCGAACACGGAGCGCTCCGTGTAGGGTACGCCCACGAAGAGCCCGAACAGCACCCGGTCCTTTTCCCGGAGCGCCCGCGGGACCCGGTTGCGCGCCAGCACCGGGATCCCCTCCCGTTCCAGGATGTCCCTGAACCTCCGGGGCACCCCTCGGAGGGCCCGATCGACGATCTCCTCGAATTCGCGCTGTGTCATAGGGGCCGCCCGTTACGGGGCATTCTACCACACTCCCGCCGCCTCTCGATTTCCTTCGGCCCCGGGCCGGCATGAATCCAAATCTTGTCTATAGTTGCGGAGCCCCGGCGACGATAAGCCGTTGTATCGATAGGAACGCCGAATCATGCAAACCGCCTTCAAACTGGAAACCGCGCTGCTCGACCCGGACTACAGGCTGGCCCCCAGGTTCGGCTACAACGTGCGCCTGGTCGTGCCCGCGCTGCTCTACCTCGGCTTCTACGCCGCCCTCACCGGGGGGGCGCGGGCGCTGGGGGTTGCGGCGCTCGCGGGGGAATTCGGCCTCCAGGCCGGTCTGAACGTGGGGCTCCTGCTCTTCTGCGGCCTCTGGTACGCGCCCGTGGTGGCCGCCGCCACCCTCGCCCACTCCTTCTGGTTCCGGGACCCCGCCTCTTCCGCCGTCTGGGTCATGGGCTGCGCCGCGGCCCTGGCGCTGGTGGAAATCGGAGCGGCCGCCGTCCTGGGGCGGTTCCTGTCGGGCCATCGCGCGACCCTGCGCCGGGGGATCGACCTCTCCCTGTTCCTGGCCGTGTGCGCCGCCGCGGCGGCGCTCTGCGCCGCGGTTACGGTCCTGCCGGGCGCCCTCGCGGCCCCGTCGGGCCGGGAGAGGCTCTACGCTGAGTTCGCGCCCCCCCTGGTCGGGTTCGCCTGCGGCCTGCTGTTTTTGACCCCCCTGGCGGTGATCCATCTCGGCCCCCGGCTGCAGACGGTGCTGTTCGGCGCCCGGGAGGAAATGGCCGGTCTCGTCCGGCCGCTGCGCATCGACCGCCGCAGCACCCTCTTCGCCCTCGCCTTCCTCGGCCTGGCGGGCGCCGCCCTCTGGTCCGTCTTCGGCCGCCCCGCGCCGGACGATCTGGCCGTCTTCCTTCTCGTGTCGGCCCCCCTGGTCTGGGTCGCGGTCCGGAGGGGTCTGGAGGGGACGAGCGTCGCGGTCCCCGTCCTCGGGGGGGCGTTTCTGGTATTGCTGGCGCGGGGGGACGCGCCCGCCGCCGGCCTGCTCGCGATCGTGCTCGCGGCCTCCGCCAACGCCCACGCCATCGCCGTCGGGATCACCCGCACTCGTTCGATCGAGGGGGAAATGGGGCGCCGGAACGCCATCCTGGACGCCGTCAGCCATGCCGCCCGCCAGTTCCTGGGGAATACGGGGTGGGAGACGGGGGCCCGGGACGTGATCCGCAGACTGGGGGAAGCGACCTCGGTGACGCGCGTCTACCTGATGGACAACCGGGCCCCCGACCTGGGGGGCCAGGTGGGGGACGCCTGCCGCTACGAGTGGGAAAGCTCGGCGCTGGCGGCCGAGGAGGGGGACCGCAGGGTCCTGGACCTGATCCGGAGCCAGATGATCGAGGAGATGTCCGAACGGTTTTACGGCGGGCACCCGGTCGTGTTCCACTCCCGGGACGTCGAGAGGAAGAAGCGGGAGATCCTGGAGGCGATGGGGATCCGCTCGGGCGTCATCGTCCCGATGTTCGTCGACGGGCAGCTGTGGGGGTGCATGGGGCTCGAGCAGTGCTTTGTCGACCGGGAATGGCCCCCTTCGGAGATCGACGGGCTGCGGATGGCGGGGCAGATCCTGGGCACCATCATCGCGAGCGTCCGGGTGGAGCAGCAGTTCCGCCAGTTGACGGGCAATATCCAGGCGGTGTTCTGGATCTCGGCCCCGGACGGCCGGGCGAAACAGTACGTGAGCCCCGGCTACGAGGAGGTCTGGGGGCGGACGTGCGCGAGCCTGCAGCGCAACCCGTCCTCATGGATCCAGGCGATCCATCCCGAAGACCGGGGCAGGATTTCGGACGCCCTCATCCGGCAGGGCTGGAACGAGTACGACGAGGAGTACCGCGTGGAGCGCCCCGACGGGTCGGTCCGCTGGATCCACGACCGGGCGTTCCCGGTCCGCGACCAGGCCGGAAAGGTGGAACGCGTCGTCGGCATCGCCGAGGATATCACCAAGCAGAAGAAGGCCGAGGAGAGCCTGCGCGCCGCCACCGTCCTCCTTTCGAGCCTGATCGACCACCTCCATTCGGGCGTCGTGGTCGAGGACGAGGAGCGCAGGATCACGCACGTCAACCAGTCCTTCACCGACATGTTCCGGGTCCCCGTCGCGCGCGATGCGCTGCTGGGGGTCGACAGCCGCCTCCTTTTCGCCCAGACGGCCGAGTTCGCCGAAAGGATCGAAGCCGTCACCCGGGCCGGGGAGCCGGTGCTCGGGGAGGAGATCGACTGGCAGGAACGCGCCTTTCTGCGCAATTACGTGCCGCTTTCGATCGACGCGGGGAGCCGCTACCACCTGTGGCAGTACCAGGACGTCACGGCCAGCCGCCGGGCGGAGGAGCAGATCAAGGCGTCGCTCAAGGAGAAGGAGGTCCTGCTCAAGGAGATCCACCACCGCGTCAAGAACAACCTGCAGATCATCTCGAGCCTGCTGAACCTGCAGAGCGCCGAGATCGAGGACCCCACGGCGAGCCAGAAGTTCCAGGAAAGCCAGGACCGGGTCAAGGCCATGGCCCTGATCCACGAGCGGCTGTACCAGTCCAGCGACCTGGCCAAGATCG
>CAZWXG010000130.1:0-6759 GCA_964637825.1 uncultured Acidobacteriota bacterium | reverse complement strand
CGCAGTTCATTCATTACCATCTCGAGAAAGGCAAATTCGTAAAAGTCGTTTGTGCGGAACTCTAGGAATCGGGAGGGGGCGCGATCGCGGCGGTCTGCGAAAGGGGAAACGTGCGGTCCGTCCCCTTTCGGGCTGTGCTATCCTGTCGGCCATCGGGGAGGTAGGCATGAAACTTCTGGCGATCAACGGCAGTCCGAGAAAGGGGTGGAACACGGCGACCCTGCTCGAAAAGGCGCTCGAAGGGGCGGCATCGCGGGGGGCGGAGACGGAACTGGTCCATCTCTACGATCTCGATTTCAAGGGGTGCGTGAGCTGCTTCGCGTGCAAGACCCCGGGGGGGGCGAGTTACGGGCGCTGTCCGGTCGAGGACGGGCTGAAGCGGGTGCTTGACGAGGTCCCGCGGGTCGACGCGCTCCTCGTGGGTTCGCCCGTTTACCTCGGGTCGGTCACGGGGGAGACGCAGTCCTTCCTGGAACGGCTGATCTTTCCCTACCTGACCTACACCGATCCCCCGACGACGCTCTTCCCCAAAAAGATCCGCACCGGGTTCGTCTACACGATGGGCGCCGGCGAGGAAATGGCGCGGGAGCGGGGGATGGACGCCAATTCCCCCGCCCACCGGTTCCTGTTCGAACTCCTGTTCGGGAGCGCGCGGGAACTCTGGAGCTACGACACCTGGCAGTTCGAGGACTATTCGAAGGTCTACGCGCCGCTCTTCGATGTCGAAAAGAAGGCCCGGCGCCGGGCGGAGGTTTTCCCCGAGGACTGCCGCCGGGCGTTCGAACTGGGGGCCGGGTTGATGTCCTGATCCGGAGAGACGGACCGGGTTCGCCGGCGGGCACTGCGTCGGGTCAAGGCTACGGGTTTTATTTGAGGCTCTTACGGAGGTGGGAATGAAGAAGGTCTGGATCACCCTTTTTCTGGTCGGCGCCTGGGCGCAACTGGCGGTTTCACAGATTCCAACGGTCAAGGTGACGGGCGGGGAGGTCGAGGGCGTCGTCGCCGACGGTCTCTCGGTCTTCAAAGGGATCCCTTTTGCCGCGCCCCCGGTGGGAGAACTGCGCTGGAAGGCGCCCGCGCCGGTGGCTCCCTGGACCGGGGTCAAAAAGGCGGACGCGTTCGCCAACGCCTGCATGCAGCCGCCCAACTCGCAGGGAAACACCGCCCCGGTCAGCGAGGATTGCCTCTACCTGAACGTCTGGACGCCCGCTACAAAGGGGGGCGAAAAGCTCCCGGTGATCGTCTGGATCCACGGGGGGGGCTTCAGCGGCGGCTCGACCAGCATTCCCATGTACGACGGGGCGGGGCTGGCCAAAAAAGGGGTGGTCATGGTCAGCGTCGCCTACCGCGTCGGCCCGTTCGGGTTCCTCGCGCACCCGGAACTCAGCCGGGAAAGCGGCAGGGGATCGGGCAACTACGGGCTCGAGGACATGATCGCGGGGCTTCATTGGGTGCAGAAGAACGTCGCCAGCTTCGGGGGGGACCCGCGTAACGTCACCCTCTTCGGCCATTCGGCCGGCGGGATGGCGGTCAACCAGCTCGCGGCCTCCCCCGTGGCCAAGGGACTGTTCCAGCGCGTCATCTGCATGAGCGGAGGGTCGTTCGCCCCGCTGCAGACCTCCGCGCAGGGGGCGCCGGGACTGGGAATCCCCGCGCTCGAACTCGCGGAATCGTCGGGGGCGGCCTTGCTCAAGAAGCTGGGCGCCGCCGACATCCGGGCGGCTCGCGCGCTCGGCGCCGAGGAGATCCAGAAGAACGCCGAGGGGAGATTCCGGCCGGTGGCCGACGGGTACGTCATCCCGAGCGACCTCTATACCCTCTACCAGGCCCGCCGCTTCAACGACACCCCGATCCTGCTCGGCATCACCTCCGACGAGCTGGGAGGGTTCGGCGCCCGCGGCCCGGTTACCCCGGAGCAGTTCGAGCAGCAGATCCGGTCGCAGTACGGGCCGGCGGCCGATACGATCCTGGCCGCGTACCCCCACGCCACCGACGCCGAGGCGGCCCGGTCGACCAAGGAGGTCGCGCGCGACAGCCAGTTCGGCTGGAGCACCTGGACCTGGGCCCGGCTTCAGTCCGCGCAGGGGAAGGGGAAGGCGTTCACCTACTTTTTCGATCATCACGAGCCCACGGCCGGGGGATCGGGGCACGGCAGCGACCTTCCCTACGCGTTCCGGACCCTGGGCCCGGGACCCCAGGGGGCACCCAAGCCGGAGGATCAGAAGCTCTCCGACCTGATGAGTGCCTACTGGGTCAACTTCGCCAGCAAGGGGGACCCGAACGGACCCGGTCTTCTCCCCTGGCCCGCTTTTGCGGAAAAGGATCAGAAAGCGATGGTGTTCGACGCGGCTCCCGGCGCCCGGCCGGTCCCGAACCTGGACAAGTTGAAGGCCTTTGACGCCCATTTCTCCCGGCTCAGGGAGGCGAAGTAACCTTCAGGCGGCGGGGCGGGTTCAGGGCCTCCAGGGTCCCGGACCCCCCCGCATGAGATCCCGCGGCGCTCCGAGGCGCGCGGGAAAGGTTGAAGATGGAATTTCCGGTTCCATCCTCAACCTCCGGCTTCAGCGCTCCGGCATCGCGGCCATGGACACGCTTTCGTTCCCGGCGGTTTTTCCGGCCAGGTAGGTTCCGGGGTGGTTGGCAAAGCTGAGTCCCCGCTTCCAGTGGGGATAGAACCAGGACTCGAGCACCATCGGTTCCCCCTTCACCGGTTTGGAGAACACCAGCCCCGTGGGCTCGTGCTTCTCCCGGCTCGTGTAGATCCCCATGACCATCCCCTCCCATCGTCCGCGGTCCAGGCTGTAGACCATCATGACGTTGCGGGAAACGGTCCCGGGAGTCAGCCGGATGTAGTAGCTCCCCGGGGGAAAGACGAGATCACCGACGCGGAACGATTCATGCATCGTCATCGCCATGGGCCAGTTGTCTGAACCGGAGCCCTGGCCGAAGACGACCGGGGCGGCGATTCCCAGGCACAGCAGAAGCGCCACGGAAACCATAAGCTTGCGAAGGTGATTCATGGAATCCTCCTTTCTCCTAAGCAATCATGAAAATTAATATCATTATTCTGCTAAATATTCAAGATTGCTTGGATAGAGGATCCATGAAATGTCCGTGGCGGGCCCCTATTCGCCGTCGCCGACCAGGGGGAGGACCCGGTCGACCGAAAAGTAGACGAGGTACCGGGTCGATTCCGCCTTTTCGCCATCGGCAGGGCAGCGGCGGCGGAGTTCATCGATCAGGGGGGAGTCTTTCTCCTCCCGGGTCCTGGTGAGATAGAGGCGCCGCCCGGCGTACCCTTCGCCCGATTCCATGAAGAGATACACCGCGTGCGGGTTGGACTGGAGGTTGTAGTGCATGAGCCGGTCGGCCATGATGAAGGCGACCGAGTCCTCCCCGAAGAAGTGGGGGCGGGCGTAGACGGCCGCGGTCGGCCGCCCGGTGGCATCGGCCGTCGCCATCACTCCCCGGCCCTGGGCCTGCTCGAAATATTCGCTCAATAGCATGATGTGCTCTCCCGGTAAAGGGGAGGGGGACGGTTTCCCCCTCCCCTTGATGGAACGGTGACTGCGCGGTTCTACCGCGCCGTTTCGGGTATGGCGTTGGGGGGCGGATCGATCACGATCGGCTTGCCGGTGAGGTTCACGCTGATCGTGTGGATCCAGCGGTAGCGCCCGTTCACCAGCCGGAACAGGTGGGAATCGGGCATTCCCTCCTTGCTGTCGCCGAAACGGCAGAAGACGTTGACCGTCCCCATCTCCTCGTCGACGACATAGGTGCGGTTGACGACGAACATCTCCCCGAGCGGCGCGGGGATCTGGCAGGTGTCCCGGGGCTCGTTCTTGGGGTTGGTGTAGGCCCCCCCCTCGAGCCGGGCGCACGGGGTCCCCCAGGGGGGACGGATCCCCTTGTCGAGGAAGACGAAATCGAAATACTGGTTCCCGGCGTCGATCAGCTCCTGGCGGCTGACCCGGTTGTCCGGTTCCAGCAGGGGCCAGTCCTCGGCCTTCGAATACTTCAGGTAATCCGGGGCGTTGAACAGCCAGTCGTCCTGGTCGCTGACGAGGCTGTCGATCTCGGTGATCCTGCCGTTCTTGACCGCCAGGCGGGTGCCCAGCACGTAGGGGTGCCCCCCCTCGGTGACGATCACCTCGGTGAAGGTCTTGCAGCGCGGGACGTCGTAGATGCTGATGGTGTGCGCGATCGGCAGCGCCGTATTCCACAGCCCCTTTTCCCTGGTGGTGGGGATCATGTTTTCCTGGAATTTCGCCTTGGCGTCCAGCGACATCCTGGAGATGTTGCCCGAGGTCTGGGCGGCGAGATAGCTCTCGACCGCCGCCTGGAGCATCGGCCGGGTGCAGTCCTGTGCGTAGGCCGCGGTGGAGCCGGCAAGCAGGATCGCCAGACTGATCAGTGCACGGATCATGGAACCTCCTTTGAATTCACTCGAAATCGGGATCTGGAAACAATCTTGCGGCCCCGGCGCCCGCGGGGGTTCGATCCCGGGGGAAGCCCTGCGCGATTGCTTTCAAAGATAAAAGGTCGACTGCGGCATTTTTGCCCAAACGGCCCGAAAAAGCAATCTCCTCCGCGCCCCCGGTTTTTCCCGCTTGTGCCGGGGGCGATTATTTCCTATAAGTCTTTTCAAGCCATGGGAGGGCGTCATCGTGAAAGCGAAGCAGACCAGAGGGGTACCGCCGAGCCGCAGGACATTTCTCCGTAATGCCGCCACGGGGGCGGCTGTTTTCTCCGGGCTGCTCCGGGGCCGGCCGGTCTCCGCGGGGCCGGCCGGGGAGGCCGTCCTTTCCCCCGGGCAGGCGTTCGAGACCGACGTGCTCGTGGTCGGGGCGGGAACGGCGGGGCTCGCCGCCGCGGTCTCGGCGGCCGAGGCCGGGGCCCGGGTGGCCCTCATCGACAAGGCGGCGACCTTCACCGCGCTCGGGGGGGACAACACCGCCATCGGCAGCCGGCTGCACAGGCAGCTCGGCATCGAGATCGACATCGACGAGGTGGTCGGCGCCCTGATGCGCTGGGGGGGGAACAAGCCCGACGCGCGCCTGATCCGGCTCTGGGCCGTCCACTGCGGCCGGGTCATGGACTGGATCCTCGACATGACCGACGCCGCCGGGCTGCGGGCCGGGCTCTGGATCCCCACCGAACTGGACGCGAGCGCCGCCCGCATCGACGCCTGGCCGCGCCCGACCGGGTTTCCGGCCGGGTGGGACTACCGCGCCGAATCGACGGTGGAATACCCGACGGCGCACCGGTGGAACGAGGGGGCCCACCAGCGGCTGCTGCTGGAGGTGCTGGAGAAAAACGCCCGGAGCCGCGGCGCCGGGATCTATTACGAGACCCGCGCGGCGCAGCTGCTCGCCGGCGCCGGGGGGCGGGTCACCGGCGTCCTGGCCGAAACCGGAGCGGGCGACTACGTTCAGATCCGGGCGCACAAGGCCGTCGTGCTCACCACCGGCGATTACGGGAGCAACCCGGAAATGATGCGGGAGTACTGCCCCCAGGCGGCCGCGCTCGCGGCCTCCCGGGCCAACCTCAAGCGCGTGCTCGGCGTGGCGCACAACACCGGGGACGGGCACCGCATGGCGATGCAGATGGGGGCGGTCATGGAACTGGGGCCGCACGCCCCGATGGCCCACATGTTCCACGCCATGGGGACCGACGCGTTCCTGCGCGTCAACCGGTACGGCGACCGGTACGAAAACGAGGACGTGGACACCCAGAGCCTGGCCAACCAGTGCCTGCAGCAGGGGGGGTACTGGGTCGTGTTCGACGCCGGCTGGCCGGAGGACGTGGCGAAGATGGGCCTGGGCTTCCGGCGCGTCTGGCGGCCCGACGAGGGGACCCGGCGGCGGTTTGAGTCGCAGCTGAAATCGGGCCAGATCCTCCAGGCGGCGTCGATCGCGGAACTGGCGGCGAAGATGAAGGTGCCGGAGGAGCGCTTCCGGGCGACGGTCGAGCGCTACAATACCCTCGCGCGCGAGGGGCGGGACCTCGATTTCGGCAAGCGGGCCGACCGTCTGACTCGGGTCGACCGGGCGCCGTATTACGCCGGGTGGAGCGACACCCCCGATTTCCTGGCCGTCATGGGGGGCCTGATCGTCAACCCGCGCCTGCAGCCGCTGGACGACCGGGGGCGGCCGATCGCGGGCCTCTACCTGGCCGGCAACACCGTGGGCCGGCGCTTCGCCAACGACTACCCCGTCATCCTCCCCGGCCTCAGCCACAGCATGGCCTGGACCCACGGCTACCTCGCCGGCCAATGGGCGGCCGGGGAGAAGGGCTAGGGATCTTGTCTCTGCGGACGCAGCTTATTCCGCCAGCTTCTTCATAGCGTTGCCGAATTCATGGTGGATTTCGTCAATGGCGGCGCGCACCGCCTTCCGCCGCGCGTCTCCAGGGGCCGGGGCCACGATCAGGCAGCAGCCGTCGAACGCCAGGGTGAGGGGGGTAGTCTCATCGACCCCCATCTGTTCGAGGATGGGCTTGTCGATGACAAGGGCCAGGCTGTTTCCGTGTCGGATCAAAGTCGTGGTCATGGCGTCCTCCGTGCCCAGATTAATGCATGCTATCACCTTCCGGCCGGGCTGCCCGACGTGGTTCCGTGCGTTGCGGCTGCCGGAGGCGGTTTGTGCCATAATGGGGACATGAACGGAGAACTGCGCTCTCAGATCAGTGTCGGGATAAAGGTCCGGGTGGTGGAAAAGCAGAACCAGCGGAGCGGGAAGCTCACGGAGGGGATCGTGC
>CAZWXG010000129.1:795-6848 GCA_964637825.1 uncultured Acidobacteriota bacterium | reverse complement strand
GCGGCAAACGCCTGCGCGGCCATAGCATCGGTCCTCGATGCCCGCGGCATGCGGGTGCTGGGCGAGCGCGCGTTCGGAACACTCGACTGTTACCCGGCTTACGCTGCGGCGCGGGAAACACTCCCCCATTTTGGGTCCGGCCCTTTTTCCTATGTGGAAGGGGCGCCCCCCTGGGGGAACGGTCTCGCGGGCATCCAGGTTCACGCCGTCCGTCCGGCCGCGGGTGACGGTTTCCGGGTCCTCGGGGACGCCGGCGGCCCCCGCGGGCGGGTGTGGGAAAGGGGAGATGCGACCTATGTTCATCTCGCCGGGATCCACGGTTTTGTTCGGGGGGGCAGGGAGGAGGAGGCGGCCGCCATGTTCGGGGAGATGGAGCGGCTGCTGGGGGCCTGCTCGGTCCGCATGCGCGACCTCGTGCGCACCTGGATCTGGCTCGACGGCATCTCCGAAGGGTACGACCGGCTGAACGGGGCGCGCACCGCCCGCTTCCGGTCCGCCGGGTTGATCCCCGTTTCGGGGCAGGAGCCGCCCGCGTATCTGCCGGCCAGCACCTGCGTCGGCGCGCGCACCCCGGCCGGGGGGTTCTGCTCCTCCGATGGTCTCGCGGTCACCGGCGACGTCCGGGTCGTCCCGCTCGCGGGGGGGCTGCAGCCGCCGGCCTGGGGCTACGGTTCCGCCTTTTCCCGGGGGATCTGTCTCGAGGATAAGGACTGCCGGCATCTCTTTGTCTCCGGGACGGCGGCCATCGACGGGGAGGGGCGAAGCCTCCATCCGGGGGATGTCCGGGCCCAGGTGGAGGAGACGTTCGAGGTGGTCCGGTCGCTGATCGCCGCCGAAGGGGCCGGGTTTGGGGATATCCGCTCGGCGACGATCTATCTGAAAAGGGGCGCGGACCTGGAAGTCTATGATACAGTCGCCCGGAGATGGGGGCTCGGGGAGCTGCCGGCCGTCGTCGTCGTGGCCGACATCTGCCGCGACGAGCTGCTGTTCGAAATGGATGCCCTGGCCGTCGTCGGCGGGAAGGGGAGCGGGAGATGACAAGGGGGATCCTGGCGCTGTCGCTGGCCGCGCTCCTGGCCCTGGGTGGATGCCGGCGGGGGGAATCGCCGCGCACGGCCGGGACGGGAGAGGCTGCCGGCTACGCCGGGAGCGAATCCTGCCGCGAGTGCCACGAAAAGTTCTACCAGCTCTGGGCCGGTTCCCACCATGGCCTGGCCATGCAGCCGTTTACGGCGGAGCTCTACCGGACGAAGCTCACGCCGCAGGAAGGGGGCTTGAGGATCGGCCCCTCCGACTACCGGGTGGAATTCGACGGGCGGCAGGCCCGGGTCAGGGAAAAGGGGCCGGGAGGGGAGCGGGACTACCCCCTCGAGCACGCCCTCGGCGGGAAGAACGTCTATTATTTTCTCACCCCCATGGAGCGCGGCCGGCTGCAGGTCCTCCCCCTGGCCTACGACGTGCGCCGCAAGGCCTGGTTCGACACCGCCGCCAGCGGGATCCGCCACTTTCACGACCTCGAGGAGGAGCCGGTCGACTGGAGGGACGCGGAGTACACCTTCAACACCTCCTGCTGGGGGTGCCACGTCAGCCAGTTCGCGCGCAACTACGACCTGGCGACCGACACCTACCGCTCCGCCTGGAGGGAGCCGGGGATCAACTGCGAGGCCTGCCACGGCTCCGCCCTCGAGCACGTGCGCGTCTGCCGCGCGGCGGAGAAGGGGAAGCCCCCCGCGGATCTCAAAATCGACGTGATCGTTCCGCCGCGGTACAGCCGCGAGGCTGCCAGCGGCGCCTGCTCCGTCTGCCACGCGAAGGGCGCCCCGCTGACCGCTTCCTATGTCCCGGGGGAGGACTTCTTCGACCACTTCGACCTGGGGCTGCTCGAGCACCCCGATTACTACCCCGACGGGCGGGACCTGGGGGAAAACTACACCTACACCCAGTGGCTGATGAACCCCTGCGCGAATTCGGGGAAGCTCGACTGCATGCACTGCCACACCTCGAGCGGACGGTTCCGTTTCGCGGCCGGGGACCCGAACCAGGCCTGCATGCCGTGCCACGGCGAAAACGTGAAGAACGCCGCCGCCCACTCCCGCCACCCGGCGGGGAGCGAGGGGAGCCGCTGCGTCGCCTGCCACATGCCGATGACCGAATTCGCCCGCATGCGCCGCAGCGACCACTCGATGCTCCCCCCCACCCCCGCGGCGACCCTGGCCTGGAAATCGCCCAACGCCTGCAACATCTGTCACAAGGAGAAGGACGCCGCCTGGGCGGACGGGTGGGTGCGCCGCTGGCGGGAGCGGGACTACCAGGCGCCGGTGGTGCGCCGGGCGGGCCTGGTCGACGCCGCGCGCCGGCGCGACTGGAAGCAGCTCCCGGCCATCCTCGCCTACCTCGGGGCAAAGGAGCGGGACGCGGTTTTCGCCGCTTCGCTCATCAGGCTGATCCGGCCCTGCGACGACGGGCGGAAGTGGCCCGTCCTGGTCCGGGCCCTCGAGGACCCCTCTCCGCTCGTGCGCTCGAGCGCGGCCGAACAACTCGGGGACCACTTGGACGCCCCCGCGCTGGCGGCCCTCGGCGGGGCGGTCCGCGACCCGTCGCGCCTGGTGCGCCTCCGCGCCGCTTCCGCCCTGGCGGCGGTGCCGCGGGAAATGCTGGAGCAGGGGACGGCGGAGGCCTTCGACCGGGCGGCCGCGGAATTGCTGGCGACGCTCGGCGCCCGTCCCGATCACTGGGCCGCGCACTTCAACCTGGGGGGCTTTCACTTCTCCCGGGGGGAGTACGACCGGGCGGCGCAGCTGTACGAGACGGCCATCCGCCTGGCGCCGCGCGAGATCATGCCCCACGTCAACGTGTCCTTCGCCTACAACGCGCTCGGGAAGAACGACAAGGCGGAAGGGAGCCTGCGCCGGGCGCTCGAGCTGCAGCCGGAGAGCGCGGAGGTGAACCTGAACCTGGGGCTGCTGCTCGGGGAGATGGGGCGCGTCGACGAGGCCGCCTCCCGCTTCGAGGCGGCGGCCAGGCTCGATCCCGGATCGGCCGTCGCCGCCTACAACCTGGGCGTCATCCAGGCCGGGACCGGGAAAACGAAGTCGGCGATCGAGCACCTGCGCCGCGCCCATCGGCTGCAGCCCGGAAACGCGCAGTACGGGTATTCGCTCGCTTTCTATCTTGATCAGGGGGGAGACGCCTCCGGCGCCGCCGGGGTGCTGCGGCGGGTCGTGCGGGACGCCCCCGCCCATCTCGACGCCGTCTTCCTCCTGGGCGACATCTACCGGAAGCAGGGGAAGGCGGCGGAGGCCCGGGAGCTGTACCGGCGCGCTCTCGCCTCGGGCCCGCTGGCGCCCGAGGCGAAAGGGCTCCTGGAGAGCAGGCTCCGGGCGCTCGCGGGGGATTTGTGAGTCGGCGCATCCCCCGTATCCGCGGGGCCATGCGCCCCGGGGGAAGAAGCGCGCATCCATATCAGCGGAGGAGGGAAGACATGCATTCGGGACATTCCGGGGCCGCGCGGCTCCGTATCGGGATCCTCGGCGGCGCGGTCCTGCTGGTGTCGCTCGCGACCCAGGCGGGCTGCAAATTCATGGCCGGTTCGGCCGGTGCCGGGGAGCAGACCCTGACCGTGCTCGATCCGCGGGGGCAGCCGTCGGGCCGGTTCGGGCGGCGCGGGGAGGCGGGGGCGCACATGATGGCCATCTTCGACCCCGAGACCAAGCCCGTGATGGCGCGCGACGAACTGATTCCCCTCCGGATGGCCCCCAGGCTGGACAGCCTCGACGGGAAGACGATCTACCTGGTGGACACCGGTTTCGAGGGGGGGAAGGCGTTCCTCGAGGAGATGCAGGCGTGGTTCCGTCAGAACATGCCCGCCGTCAGGACGGTGGTGCACATCAAGAGCGGCAACGCCTTTTCGGACAGCCCCGAACTCTGGGTGGAGCTCAAGAAGAAGGCGGACGGCGTGGTCTTCGGCGTCGGGGGTTGAGACGGCTGCTCGGCGAGTCTCGCCGAGTTCGCCCGCACCATGGAAGGGGAGTTCGGAGTTCCCACCGCCCCCATCGTCACCGCGCGCTTCGCCGAGTACGTCCTGCGGGACGGGCGGTCGCACGGCATGAACCTGCGCTGGACCTTCCCCCCCTACCCGGTCGCCTGGGTCCCGCGGGAGACCCTGCGCGAATACATTCACGGGGAAGACCCCGTGACCGGGCGCAAGCTGATGGAGGAGGTGGTCGATGCGCTCACCCGGCCGCTGACCGGGGCGGAGAAGAACCCCGAAGTCCCCGTGCGGCCCCGAAGGGCGCGCCTGCTCGAACCGGGCACCGAGGCCGCGCTCCAGCGGCGGTTCCTCGAGAACGGCTGGACCGACGGCCTGCCCATCGTGCTCCCGACCGAGGAGCGGGTGGCGGAGATGCTCACCGGGACCGACCACGACCCCGGGGAAGTGGTCGGCCGGATGTCGATCACCACGCACGAGGAACTGAACGACTACACCGTCGAGAAGGTGGCGGTGTGCGCCGTCATGGCCGGCGCGCGCCCGGAGCACCTCCCCGTCATCCTGGCGATCGCCTCAACGAAGCACCCCGCCATGCCCAGTTCCACCGGGTCGTACGGGAGCATGGTGGTGGTCAACGGCCCGGTGGCGCGGACCATCGGCATGAACAGCGGCGTCGGCGCCCTGGGGCCCTTCAACTACGCCAACTCCGTGATCGGCAGGGCCTGGACCCTGATGAGCATCAATTTCGGGGATGCGCGGGCGGGGGACACCTTCATGGCCACCATCGGCAACGGGCTGAGCTTCACCAACCAGTGCTGCGCCGAAAACGAAGAGAAGAGCCCCTGGAAGCCGTTTCACGTCCGGCAGGGGTTCAAGGAATCGGAGAGCACCGTCAGCATCTTCCGGGGCTGGAACGTGACGACCCTGGGGCTGGGGACCACCGGCGGGCTGCTGTCGAGCGCCAGGGCGATGAACGCCATGGGGAGCCTGACCTTCGTCCTGGACCCGCTGGCGGCGAAGGCGCTCGAGGGGGAGGGGTTCGAGGACCCGGGCCGGCTGGGCGCCTGGCTGGCCGGCCAGACGGGCTCCCCGTTCCTCAAACCGGAGGGGATTCATTTCCTGGTGGTGGGGGGGGAGACCAACCCCATCTTCCACACCACCGATTACGTCCATTACACTACCGTTTCAGTGGACCGGTGGGTCCCCGCGGGGGGGGTCAGGCTGGACGAGAAGCCGCTGCGCATGCCGGCGGTCAAGCTGTGCGAGGACGGGCTCTGCAACTACGGCCGGAAGTGAAACGGGGGCGGCGGTGATCGTCCCTCATCCCCCCAACGCCCCGCAGGCGGCGCCGATGTCGGCGCCCCCGGAAAAGCGCCTCGCCACGGGCTGTCCCAGGTGGCGCCGCAGCGCGTCGCGGAACGCGTCGAGTTCGGCGGCGTCCGGGGGGGCGTAGCGGCCGGTCGGGTCCGAGACGTCGATCAGGTCGAGCCGGACCGGGGTGGCGCCCACCAGCCGGCCGAGCGCGCGGGCGTCTTCCTCCGAGACGTTCACCCCGCCGACGCAGACGTAGCTGAGCATGACGCGCGTGCGCCGGGCTTCGGCGTGGCGCCGGGCGGCCGCCATCACTTCCGCGACCGGGGTGCGGGCGGCGCCGGGCACCAGCAGCCTCCGCTTTTCGTCCGTCGCGGCCCCCAGGCTGATCGAGAGCCGGAATTTCCGCCCCTCCGCGGTGAACCGGTCGATCTGCGGGACCAGGCCCGCGGTGCCGACCGTGATCGCCCGGGCGCCGATGGCCGCGTGCACCGGGAAGCTCAGCAGGTCCGCCGCCGCCATCACGCGGTCGTAATTCAGCAGCGGCTCCCCCATCCCCATGAAAACGGCCCCCGTCACCCGCCCCCCGGCGGCGCGCACGATCGCGCGCGCCTGGAGGAACTGGTCGACGATTTCCCAACTCCGCAGGTCCCTAGGCGCGGGCATCCTCCCGGTGGCGCAGTAGCTGCACCCCATGACGCAGCCGATCTGCGAGGAGACGCAGACCGAAAAGGCACCCGGCTTGTGGAGCGGG
>CAZWXG010000129.1:0-785 GCA_964637825.1 uncultured Acidobacteriota bacterium | reverse complement strand
TGTCGTCGGGGGTGGCGAACACCAGTTTTTCAAACCCCGGATCCTTCGACAGGAGGCGTCTGGCGAGGCGCAGCCTTGGCAGGTCCGCTGCCGCACCGAGCAGCCGCCGCGGCAGGATGCCCGCCCGGCGGCATTCCTCCACGCCGCACTCCCCCCTGCCGATGACGAGGGCGAGCCAGCGGCGCGCGTTGGAGAGGGGGAGCGACCGCGTGCGGGCCTCGAGCAGAAACTCGGCGGGGCTCTGGGCGCGGGGGTCCCATTTTTCCTGGTCCGGCATCTTTTCGGACATCAGAGTCGTTCCATCCGGCGCACGATCCATTCCCTCGCCCTCCCGAGTTGCGCCCCGAACGTGTCGGCCCGGAATCCCGTGCGCAGGGCGATATACAGGATCCTCTCCGGCAGGGGGATGGGGGTCCGGAGCAGGTCCAGGGCGCTCATGAACCCCATCCCGGGCAGAGCGGGCACGGGGGCGCCGGGCACTTTCAGCGGCCAGTCGTCGTACAGGGCATTGGTGAAGGAGGCCAGTTGCCGCAAAGGGAGCCGGCCGAGGACCGCGGCCTCGTCCATGCGCGCGAGGAGGTGGTCGAAGGCGCGCAGATAGTAGACCAGGACGCTCGTGGCGTGGCGGCTGTAATCGTACCAGGACAGGCCCTCGACGGCCCGGTCGAACACCCCGAGGGCGGCAGGGCTCAGGTGGGGGAATTCCCGGCCGGCCTCGCACGCCACGCTGTCGCAGCAGCCGGTGTGGTGGAAGAAGCCCGCCAGGTCGCGGCCGTCATGCCCCC
>CAZWXG010000128.1:1882-6898 GCA_964637825.1 uncultured Acidobacteriota bacterium | reverse complement strand
AGCAGGCTAGTAATCCTCGTAGGTGGGCTTGACGTTCTTGTACTTTTTGACCAGGGCGTCCCAGTTTTTGGGGAACTCGATCCGCTCGGTGACGAAGTCGTTTTCGATCCCCCCCACGCTGCGCAGCATCCCCATCCAGGCGCCGGGGCCGCCGGCGACCAGGATCAGCAACCCGCCGCGGTTGAGGGGGGGCGGGGCCGACAGGACGTCGGGTTTGGCGCCGATGGCGGCGAAGGGGTCGGCCGCGTTACGGAGAATGTACTCCTGGAGCTTTTCCTTCGTCCACCCCTCGGCGGCCAGGATGCGGGCGTGGGAGGGGATGACGACGAGGCACGACATGCTCCAGGGCCCCATGTCGGCGAGCGCGCGGGCGATCCCCTCGGCGCTGGTGGCGCGCGGGACCGACTGGGCGAAGCCGTTGGGGAAGAAGAGGGTCAGGGTGCTGTCTTCCTTCGCAAAACCCCGGTCGACGTGCAGCGGGGTCCAGGGGCTCTCCTCCTCGTTTTCCCCGATGACGAGGCTGTACTTGGAGGGGTTGCCGATGACGCCCATGTCCTCGATCCCCTTGCGGGCCCCGCCGATGTTCTTGACGATGAGCCCCACCGCGCGGCCGATGGCGGCGTTGGCGATGTCCCCCGGGCTCAGGGCGCCCGAGCCGGAGTTGACGAGGATGTCGTTGCGCACGGGGCCGTTGAGGGCGAAGAAGGGGGCCCACGACCCGGTGCTCACCTCGAAGGTGTCGAAGCGCGACTTCGGGTTCATGAGCGCGCGCACGGCGGCCAGGAGCACCGGCATGTGGGTGGGCAGCGCTCCCGCCATCACGGCGTTGACGGCGATCTTCTCCACCGTCGCCTTCCCCAGGCGCGGGATGACCCTGGCCACCAGGTGATCGGGCGGCAGGTCCGTACCCAGGAGCATCTCGGCCACCGCTTTTTCGGTCGGGGGGACGACGGGGAGCCCGTCGGTCCACCCCTTGCGGTAGAAGAAGCGGTTGACCGCCTCGTAATCCCCCGCGAAAGCGATGCGGGGCGGGGCCGCGGCGTCCCGCGTCGGGGAGCGCTCCCCGGCCGTCAGAGGCCCGGTCAGGGCGGCGACGATGTCGCCGATCGCCCCGGCCGCGCCGGCCTCGATGTCGGCGGCCACGGTGGTTTCGTTGGCGATATGGATGGGGCGCACCCTGATGCCCGGCATTCCCTTGCCGGAGGCTGCGCTCTCGGCGTCCCTGACGAATCCCGGATGTGCCAGTAACACGACTGGCGTGCCGAAGTCCTCGATCGATATGCCGTTATAGACGAGGAACTTCGTGCAGGACCCTCAATCGCCGATGACGCCGACCACGGCGTCCACCCCCTTGGCCCAGGCGGTGAACTTCTCGCGGTCGGCGGTCTCGACCTCGGTGACGTTCCATTCGCTCGAGTGGAAGAGGACCGTCTCGGACGTGGGGTAGAGGGTTTTCAATTCCTTTTCGATCGCCGCGGCGACCGGCAGCGCCGCGCGCTTGTAGTTGGCGAAAATGCCGATCTTCTTCCCCGCCAGGGAATCGACCCTGGGCGAGAGGCCCCGCAGGGGGACGGGGTCGACCTCGGCCCAGGGGCTCAGGACTTCGTAGCGGGCCGCGGCCGGCTGGGCCGCGAGCGGCCGCGTCACGGCCGGCATCCCCGCCGCCGCAAGGGCGAGGGCGGCCAGGGGGAACCATGTGCGTTTCATGTTTTTCTCCTTAGGTGAATGGACACGCTGCGGATTATAGTAGGGTTCATCGCCCGACGTCACCCATATCGTGAATCCGCGCCCGGAGGGGAGAGCCCGATGTCCCAGGAACCGTCAGTGCAGTACGTCTACGACCGCAGGCGCCTGGTCGTGGGGCTCGCGTCCCTTTTTCTCGTCTACTTCACGATGGCCTATTTCCTCCAGGCCCTCAACATCGCCCGGCCCAGGATCGCGGCCGACCTCGGCGGGATGGGGCTCTACGCCTGGTCGGTCTCGCTGCCGGGGCTGGTCGGCGCCTTCGTGACCCTCATCTTCGGGAAACTCTCGGACATCTACGGCCGCCGGATCATGATGCTGATCGCGATCGCGTTCGCCCTGCTGGGATCGGTCCTCAGCGCCCTCAGCACCAGCTTCGTGCTCCTCGTCGCCGCCATCTGCGTCGGCGCGCTCGGGACCGGGGCGATGATGCCGCTGGTGTTTTCGGTGGTCGGGGACATGTTCCCCCCCGTCGAGCGGAGCAAGTGGATCGGGATGCTCCAGCTCCCGATGGGGATCGCAGCGCTTTTCGGCCCCGCGCTGGGGGGGTGGTTCGCCGATACCCTGGGGTGGCGCTACTTCTTCTGGTCCACCGTCCCGCTTCTGGCCCTCTGCCTGGTGCTGGTGCCGCTCGGCATCCCCGCCCCCTCCGGGGCGCGGGTCAAGCGCAGGATCGATTACGCCGGCAGCCTCTGGATGGTGCTGGCCTCGTCGGCCCTGATCATCGGGATCTCCCTGGCCGGGGGGCGGTATGCCTGGGGTTCGCCCGAGATCGTGGGGCTGCTGGTCTTTTCGCTCGGCTGCTGGGTCCTCTTTTTCCGGACCGAATACGGCGCGGAGGAGCCGGTGCTCGACCCCCTCGTGCTCCGCAACCGCTCGTTCAACACCGTCGCCGCCTCCTCTTTCCTCTCCTTCTTCGGGCAGATGGCGATGATGATGTACTTCCCCATGTTCCTGCAGGGGGTGCAGGGGATCGGCGCCGCCAGGAGCGGCTGGCTTTTCACCCCCTACAGCGTGCTGATGGCCTTCATCGGCGTCCCGGTGGGGTTTCTGCTCGGCCGGACGAAACGGTACAAATGGATGTACGTCGTCGGCTTCGGCATCGTGACCCTGGACATGTTCGCCGTTGCCTTCCTGGGCGAAAACACCCCGGCCCTCGTGAGCCTGGCGGTTTCCGCGCTCGCGGGCCTCGGGCTCGGCGCCATCCCGACGGTGAACACCATGGTGGTGCAGAACGCCGTCCCCCGGCGGCTGCTCGGCTCCGCCATGGGGGCCATCTTTTTCTGCCTGATGATGGCGGTGGCGGTTTCCCCCGCGATCCTGGGGGCGGTCATGAACGCCGGCTACGCCCGCACGCTTGCCGCCACTCTCCCGCAGGGGCTCGGCCGGGTGGCCGACGCCGAAACCATGGCGACTTTGACCGATTCCCAGGTCCTGCTGTCGCGGGAGAAGATGGGGGAGCTGGAAGCCCGCTTCCGGGGGCTCGGGGCCGAAGGGGCGGGGCTCTTCGCGCCGACCGTGGAGGCCATCCGGACCTCGATGCAGGCGGGGCTCCGGCGGGTGTTCTGGCTCGGCGCCTTCACCATGCTCGGGGCCTTCCTGATCATCCTGACCATCCCCGAGGTCCCCATCGGCTCGGAACCGCCGCCGGACCGGCCCGGCGCTTAGGCGTCATTTTCGCTCCCGGTATCTCCGGATCAGGGCGTTGGTGGAACTGTCGTGTTCCGGTTCGGCCCTGCCTGCGAGTTCCGGGGCGATCCGCCCGGCCAGGGCCTTGCCCAGTTCCACCCCCCACTGGTCGAACGGGTTGATGTCCCAGATCACCCCCTGGGTGAAGACGCTGTGCTCGTACAGCGCCACCAGCGCCCCGAGCGCCGCCGGCGTCAGCCGGTCGAGCAGGAGCGTGTTGCTGGGGCGGTTCCCCTCGAACACCTTGTGCGGCGCCAGGCGCTCCGGCACCCCTTCGGCCCGCACCTCTTCGAGAGTTTTTCCGAAGGCCAGGGCCTCGGTCTGCGCGAAGAAATTGGCCATCAGCAGGTCGTGCTGGTCCCCGAGCGGGTTCGGCGAACGGCAGAAACCGATGAAGTCGCAGGGGACCATCCGGGTCCCCTGGTGCAGCAGCTGGAAGAAGGAGTGCTGCCCGTTGGTCCCCGGCTCTCCCCAGTAGACGGGGCAGGTGTCGACCTCCACCCGCGCCCCCCCGAGGGTCACCCCCTTGCCGTTGCTCTCCATGGCGAGCTGCTGCAGGTAGGCGGGGAAGCGTCCCAGGTACTGGTCGTAGGGGAGGACGGCGTGGGTCGCGGCGCCGAAGAAGTTGTTGTACCAGACGGCCAGGAGGCCGAGCAGGACGGGCAGGTTGCGCTCGAAGGGGGCGGAGCGGAAATGGCGGTCCATGGCGCGCGAGCCCCCGAGCAGTTCATGGAAGCGCTCCGGGCCGATCGCGAGCATGGTGGAGAGGCCGATGGCCGATTCCATCGAGTAGCGGCCGCCGACCCAGTCCCAGAAGCCGAACATGTTGGCCTCGTCGATCCCGAATCGTTTCACTTCCGCGGCGTTGGTCGAGACGGCCACGAAATGGCGCGCGACGGCGTCGGCGCCGAGCGCTCCGGCGACCCAGGCGCGGGCGCTCGCAGCGTTACGCATGGTTTCGAGCGTCGTGAAGGTCTTCGAGCAGACGATGCAGAGGGTTTCGGCCGGGTCGAGGTCCCGGACCGCCTCGGCGAAATCGGTGCCGTCGACGTTACTGACGAAGCGGAATTCGAGGTCGCGCCGGCTGTAATGCCGGAGCGCCCCGTACGCCATCGCCGGGCCGAGGTCGGACCCGCCGATGCCGATGTTGAGGACGCGGCGCACCGGGCGGCCGGTGCGGCCCGTCCACTCCCCCGCGCGCACCCGGCGGGCGAAAGCGGCCATCCGGTCGAGCACCGCGTGCACCTCGGTGACCACCTCGGCGCCGTCGACATCGATCCTCTCCCCCCGCTCCGCCCGCAGCGCCACGTGCAGCGCCGCCCGTTGTTCGGTGGTGTTGACCGCCTCCCCCCGGAACATCGCCTCGATCCTCGCCCCGAGGCCGCGCGCCTCCGCGAACGCGACGAGCAGCCGGAGGGTCTCCTCCGTGACCCGGTTCTTGGAGTAGTCCAGGTAGACGCCCGCCGCCTCGGCGGCGAAGCGCTCCCCGCGGCGCGGGTCGCGGGCGAACAGCTCCCTCAGGTGGAGCGGGCGCACCCCGGCGGCATGGGCTTCGAGGGCGTTCCATTCGGGGAGATTCTTCAG
>CAZWXG010000128.1:0-1782 GCA_964637825.1 uncultured Acidobacteriota bacterium | reverse complement strand
GGTCAACCTGGCCTATCTCACGCAGCGGGCCGACGTCATCGTGCAGGGGAGGGTGGCCCGGGTCAGGCACGCGCCCCTTCCGGGGTACCCGAACATCCCCACGGTGGAGGTGACGCTGGAGGTCGAGAACATGCTGCGCGGGCCCGGGGGGCGCACCTACACCTTCCGGGAGATCTTCCTGGGGCTCCGGGCGCGGGAGGGGAAGCAGGGATACCGGGAGGGGCAAAGACTGCTCCTTTTCCTCCCTGCGGCTTCCCGGTACGGCCTCTCCAGCCCGGTCGGGATCGAGCAGGGGCGCTTCCACATCACCTACGGTTCCGGCGGGGAGGAAATCGTGGCCAATGAGATGGAAAACGCCGGGTTGTTCCGCAACACCGCGCTCGCGGCCCGGGGGGTGCGGCTGACCGAAGGCCAGAAGCGCCTCCTGGGCGCCAAGCGCGGCCCGGTCCGGCTGGGGGAGATGATCCCCGTGATCCACGCCTTCACGGCGCTGCCGAGGATCCCATGAAGAGCCGCGCCCGAACGATTTGTTGCGCCATCGCGATGCTCGCGGCGGGGATGCTCTTTTCCGCCTTCGCCGGCGGGCCGCTTTACGTGACCGGCCCCAGCGCCGCCGCCCCCGGGGAGGCTTACCGCTGGGCCGGAAGCGTCATCCGCTACAGGACCGACCTGGGGAGCCTGGGGAACCGGACCAACGCGGAGGCCGACGCCATGGTCTCGGCGGCGTTCCAGGTCTGGGAGGATGTGGATACCGCCTCGATCGGGTTTCAGAACGACGGGAAACTCTCCTACGACGTCACCGCCGGCAATATCCTCAGCTTTCAGAATACGCTCGGCATGTGCTCGGATACCTCGCAGCCCTCCGGCTCGATCATCTACGACCTGGACGGGAGCATCATCGAAGCCCTGGGGATGGACAAGAATTCGGTCCTCGGGTTCGCCGGCGCGGTCTGCACCAACGACCGGCTGGGCACCTACACGCGCGGCTGGGCGATGATGAACGGGAGGTTCATCGACGGCGAGCCCGACTCGGCGGGGCACCAGTCGGTTACGCTCGACGAGTTTCACGGCGTCTTCGTCCACGAATTCGGGCACCTGATCGGCCTCGGGCATTCCCAGATCAACGTCGGGTGCGCCACGGACTGTTCCACCGAGGACCTTTCGGGGGTGCCCACGATGTTTCCGCTCCTGGTCGATCCCGGTCAGGCGACCCTGAACACGGACGATATCTCCATGCTGTCCTCCCTCTACCCCGAATCCTCCTTTCATCCCTCCAGGGGCAGGATCCAGGGCCGGGTCGTGTTCTCCGACGGGGTCACCCCCGCGCAGGGGTACAACGTGATCGCCCGGAATACGGCCGACCCGCGCGTCACCGCGGTCTCCTCGGTTTCGGGGTACCGGTTCACGGCGGGGGCTGGAAACTCCCTGGTCCCCCTCGGAATGGACACGAGCTTTTTCTACGGGTCGCACGACCCCGGCCTGATCGGCTTCTATGACCTCCCGGGACTCCCCCCGGGGACCTACACGGTCGAGGTGGAGGCGATCCTCAACTCGGGCTCCGTCCCCTTCGTCTACGAGAGCGGGGTGGGTCCCATCGGGGACTACCTCGGCTTCCAGTACAAGATGCCCGGGAGCTGCGACGTCCAGTATCTGCACCACCCGCCCCGGCCGACGGACGTCTGCGGCACGCGCACGACCGTGAGCGTCGGGCCCGGTCAGGTTCTCTCGACCGGCACCGACATCGTTCTCATCGGAACCGGGCCGCGCTACGACGCCTGGGAG
>CAZWXG010000127.1:1322-6913 GCA_964637825.1 uncultured Acidobacteriota bacterium | reverse complement strand
TTGCGCATGGCGCGTTCCAGCAGTTCGCGCAGCCGGGTGCGGGCGCGGAACACCTTCAGCCGGGCCGCCTGCTCGGTGCACTGCATGATTTCGGCCATCTTCGGGTAGGGGATCCCCTCCAGGTCGCGCAGGACGATGGCCGTGCGCTGCTGTTCGGGGAGCTGGTCCAGCGTCCGGTGCAGGAGCGCCGCCAGCTGCTTCTGGTCCTCCTCGGTTTCCAGCGGGGGCTCGTTCTGGCTGATCAGGGTCTCCAGCCGGTTGGAATCCTCCAGGCTCAGCTCGCTGAAGGTGTGCACCTTGTGGCGCCGGAGCTTGCGGAGTTCGTCGTAGCACTGGTTGGCGGCGATGCGGTAGAGCCAGGGGAAGAAGGGGCGGCGCTGGTCGAACTTGGCGAGCGAAAAATAGATCTTGGTGAAGATCTTCTGGGAGACGTCCTCGGCGTCGTTGCGGGAGCCGAGGTAGTGGTAGACCAGGTTGAGGACCGACTGCTGGTACTTGCGGACCAGGGTCTCGAAGGCGCTCGCGTCCCCTTCGCGGCACCGGGTTACCAGGAGGCGGTCTTCATCGGAGTCCGAATCTTTCCACACGCAGTGGATCTTAGCGTATCAGGGCTTTGGGGAGCCAGAGGATAGAGAGAGCAGCCTTTCTTTTGCCGCGCGCAGGGTCTCCTCCCGCTTGCAGAAACAGAAGCGGACGGTGCGGCCGTCCCCGTCGGGGCGGTGGTAGAAGCTGCTGCCGGGGACGACGGCGACGCCGGTCTCCTCGACCAGGCGGCGGGTGAATTCGATGTCGCTCCCGGCGCTGAGCCGGCCGTAATCGGCCATGATGTAGTACGCCCCCTGCGGGGGGGTGCAGGAAAACCCGGCCTCGCGGAGGGCCCCGACGAGCAGGTCGCGCCGCTCCCCGTAGGCGGCGGCGAGGCGGGCGTAGTACTCGCGCGGGAGCCCGAGGGCCACGGCGGCGGCCTCCTGCAGGGGCGCCGGCGCCCCCACGGTGAGGAAGTCGTGGACCTTGCGGATGCCCCGGGTCAGGTGCGGGGGGGCGACGGCCCAGCCGACGCGCCACCCGGTCACGCTGTAGGTCTTGCTCATCCCGTTGATGGTGATGGTCCGGTCCCGCATCCCCTCGATCGTCGCCATGGAGCGGTGCTCGCAACCGTCGTAGAGGATGTGCTCGTAAATCTCGTCGGTGATGGCGCAGGCGTCCCAGCGGATGCACAGGTCGGCGATCACCCCGAGCTCCGCCGGGCTGAAGATCTTTCCGGTGGGGTTGTTGGGGGTGTTGAGGATGACGGCGCGGGTGCGGCGGTTGAACGCCCGGGCCAGCTCCTCGGGGTCGAAGCTCCAGCCGGGGGGGCGCAGGGGGACGAAACGGGGGACCGCCCCGGAAAGGATGGTGTCGGGGCCGTAGTTTTCGTAGAAGGGTTCGAAGATCACCACCTCGTCCCCGGGATCGATGACGGCCAGAAGGCTCGCGATCATCGCCTCGGTCGAGCCGCAGGTGACGGTGATCTCGCGCTCCGGGTCGATCTCGCGCGTCCACTCCCCCCCGGTTTTCGCGGCGATGGCGGCGCGCAGCCTGGGGGCGCCCCAGGTGATGGCGTACTGGTTGACGTCCTCCATGATCGCGCGGCAGGCCGCTTCCTTGATTTCGGCCGGGGCCGGGAAATCGGGCATTCCCTGCGCCAGGTTGACGGCGCCGTGGAGCCGGGCCAGGCGCGTCATCTCGCGGATGACGGACTCGGTGAAGCGTTCGGCCTTCTGCGACAACGGGGATCGGTTCATGGGCCCTCTTCCTGCGCCGCGCCGGGAGCGCCCGATAGTAATACCCTGTAGCGGGAGCGGTTGTCCAGCACCCGCCGGACGTAATTGCGGGTTTCGCGGAAGGGGATCCGTTCGACGAAGGTGGCCGTGTCGGTCTCGCCGAACTTCTCGAGCCAGAGCGTTACCCGGGAGCCGCCCGCGTTGTAGGCCGCCAGCGCCAGGTCTTCCCTCCCGTACCGCTTCACCTGGCCGGCCAGGTAGCGGGTCCCGAGGGCGAGGTTGACGGCGGGTTCGTAGAGCCGGGCGGGGCTGAAGGGGCGGAGGCCCGCCTGCCGCGCCAGCCCCCGGCCGGTGGAGGGGAGGATCTGCATCAGGCCGCGGGCGTCGGCGCGGGAGCGGGCCCGGGGGTTGAACGCCGACTCCTGCCGGATCAGGCCCAGGACCAGGGCGGGGTCCAGCCCCGTCCGGGCCGCTTCCGCGCCGACGGCGTCGCGGTGGGGCGTCGGGTAGAGGAGGTCGCGGGCCTCGGCGGGGAGATCGGCCAGCGGGCGGCCGGCGTAATCGGGGAAGACGCCGTACAGGCTGGAAATCGCCCCGTGGTAGTCCTGCTTGCGGGCCTGGATCCGGGCCACCAGGTACTGGAGCGGGCGCCGGTTGCGGGGCTGGGTGCGGATCGCGTGCCGGAGCTCCGCAACGGCCAGGTCCTCGAGCCGGGCGGCCGCGAGCTGTTCGGCGCGGTCGATCGGGCCGGCCGCCGCGTCGTCCGGGGCGCCGACCGTGACCGGGGCGTACCCGAGCCGGTCGGCGCGGGCCCGGAAAGAGTGGAGGTCGGCCGTCGCCTTCCCCGCGGCGGGCAGGGAGCGCGCCCGGTCGCGGGCCAGGTCGCCGTAGAAGGTGTCCGGGACGAGGACGGCGGCGCGCCCGTAGAGGTAGCGCGCCCCGGCCGCGTCCCCCAGTTTTTCATGGCAGCGGCCCATCCAGTACAGGGCGGGGGCGGCCGCAAGGGGATCGGGGTGGGCCGACACGTAATCGGCGAAGCCCGCGGCTGCCTGTTCGAAGCGCCCGTCGAGCCAGTCGTGGAGCGCCACCTTCCAGCGCGCCCGCTCGGCGTGCCGCCCTCGGGGGAAAGCCTCGAGCAGGACCCGGTAGGCGTCTTTTGACTTCCCGTCCTCGTACCGGGTGTCGTACCAGGTCGCCACCGAGTAGCAGAGCTCTTCGGTATCGGCCGAGGCCGGGTGGAGCCGGAGGGCCCGGTCCCGCGCGGCCAAAAACAGGGTCTCTTTCCCCTGCCGGCGCCGGCAGCCCCCCTCGAGGTAGAGGGCCCGGGCGTGCAGGCGCGCGTCGGCCGTCGTCACCTTCCCGATCGAGATCAGGGCCGAAGCGGTCCGGTCGAGGGCGTAATCGGCCTCGGCCAGGAGCAGGGTCCGCTTTTGGGAGGCTTGGGAATCGGGGGCCGAAACCCGGCCCAGGGCGAGCAGGAGGACGCGGGCGTCGGAATTCCTCCCCGCCGCGAGCAGTTTCTCCGCGCGCAGGAGGCGGGGCGCGTAGTTCCGATTCCCCCCGAGCGCGCCGGGGGAAAGGGTCTCGAGGGCGCCCCCCGCTTTTTCGGCGTAGGGGGAGGCGGGGCTTTCGGACCAGACCTTGAGATAGAGCGGGGCCGCCGCGCTCCCGTCCCCCTTGAACTCGAGCGCCCTGGCCCGGGTGAAGAGGGCCTCCGGGTCCGTGTACCCTTGGTGAGTATCCAGCAGTTCGAGCACCGCCCCGGGGTCGCCCAGTTCGAGCAGGGCGGCGCACTGGCCCAGGACGGCTTCCCGTTCGTGGGGGGAGCCGGGGTGGCGCTCGGTGAGTGCGCGGAACGCCTGGCGTGCCTCACGGTACTGTTTCAGCTGAAAGTGGGCTTTGGCCCGGTAGAGGAGGGCGTAGTCCCCGACGAGAAGATCCGGGGCGTCCGGTCCGGGGAGGGTGTCGAGCGCTTCGGTGAAGCGCCCGGCCTCGAAGTGGTCTACCCCCTGTTTGAGCGCCTCGAGCGGCGCGCGGGGGAGCCGGCCGTCGTCGGGGTCCCACCGGTCGAGCCCGGCCGGCGGCGGGGGCGCATCGACCGAAACCCCCTGGGGGGGAGGCGCGAGGCAGGCCGCGAGCAAGGGGGCCGCCAGCGCGGAGAAGCAGAGGGGTTTCAGCCGCCCCCGGCGCCCTCCTCCTCGGGATTTACGGAATACATGCACTGGCTAACTTTCAATCCTGGGCCCCGGATAATCGCTCCCGAGCGTCGAGGAGTCGTTGTCCCCGAGAATGCGGACGATCTCGTCGTGAAAATAATCGATCCGGTTGGCGACGGTCGGGGCGACCCGTTTTTCGTACATGTCCCGGCTCCGGTCGATGTCGCGCTTCAGCCGCAGGTAGAGGTCCCGGTTCTGGCGCCCTTCCGCGACGTGGGTTTCGTTGTAGAGCTTGATTTCCGATACCAGGAGGCGGGCGAACCGGCGGGCGTCCGCGTGCAGTTTCTCGTCCTCGCCGATCGGGGCAACGGGAGATTCCTCCGCGGCGGGGGGGACGGCGGCGTCGAGAGTGCTCCCCCCCCAGTCGCCGAACTCGTGCGCGGCCTCTTCCGGGGGGGAAGCGGCCCCTTCCTCCCGGGCCCCGGGGGCCGGGGGTTGCAGGGGCGGCTGCTCCGCCGGGCCGGCCTGCGGCTCCTCCGCCGCCCCGCGGGGCGAGAAGGCGGGCGCGGCCGGGGCCGTTTCGCGGCTTTCGTTGATCAGCCTCAGCGCGATGTTTTCGAGGCGCAGGGCGGTGAAATTCGCGAGGATGGAGAGCGCCTGCGGCCTCGCCGCGGCCCCGTCCTCCTCCCCGGCGATCAGCAGGGCGACGGGACGGTCGAGTACGCGCAGCGCCTGGAGGCGCCAGGGGCCCCGGGACGAGGCCCGGATGGCCGCGAGCGAATCGGCCTCGGGCAGGGTCGCAGCCTCCACGGGCGCGGTGCCGGATAGGGCCTCCCCGAATTCGGGGCACGCGGCCGGGGAAAAGGAATCGGTCCCGATCGTCCGGGCGGCGTCCTCGGCAAAGCCCCGCGAGGACCAGCCGGACAGCCGGTCGTCGCGCAGCGCGAACAGGGCGACGCGCGGAAAGCACCCGGCGGCCGCGTCGAGCAGGAGGGTGAGGATCTCTTCCTGGGTCTCCCTGCCGGCGAGGTCGCGGGTGAATCGGGCCAGGGCTTCCGATTCCAGGTCCCGCCTGCGGATCGACTCCTCGAGCATCCCGTCCAGGGCGGGCGCCATGGCGGGGAGTTCGGTGCGGCGCAGCGCCTCGATCCTCTGTTCGAGCTGCCCGATCCCCGCGGCGAGGGAAGCGCGGACCTGTTCCAGTTCGTCGTCGAGCGCTGCAAGCTGCGGCGAAAGGGTTTTGTAGGCCTGTTCGCGAAGCCGATCGGCACATTCTCTTGCGGAGGGCATGGATCGCTCCTAATCACTCAAATTTTGTGTGAAGACTATCGAAAGCCTCCGGGGGTGTCAACCGGGATCGCCGATCCCCGAGGAAAAAGGAAGGACGGCGGGAATGGAGCCTTCCATCCCCGCCGCCCCCTGAAAGGAGGTGTGGTACTGGGTTTGAGGATCTCCTTTCAAAAACGACGATTTCCCGGAAAGGTTGCCTTTTTCCCCCGAAAACTTTTGTTGCCGGCGCGGCCGCGGGCCGCACCCCGGGCTCTTATCGGCAGCCCGTTCCGGGTGCGATTGTGACCCGGGTCACGTTTTCGGGTAAACCGCAGGGGCGATTCCCTTGTGGAAACAACCGGCTGCGGGCGTCGTATGTTAGTCCAACGGCGTCCCTTCGGGC
>CAZWXG010000127.1:0-1222 GCA_964637825.1 uncultured Acidobacteriota bacterium | reverse complement strand
TCGGGGGCCCAATCCCCCATTCCCGCAGCCGGGCGGGCCGGATTTGCGGGCCTGTCCTACTACCCCGTCGACCCGGCGCTCAGGTTTTCGGTGCGGCTCCAGCGGTACGAGGTCGCCGCCCCGGTGCGCATGGGGACCAACACCGGTGAGATCCGCGACGCCCTGCACTACGGCCGGTTCGAATTCCGGGCGGCGGGGAGGGACTGCCGGCTGGAAGTCTATCGTTTCGAGGAGGCCGGCGCCCCCTCGCTCTTCATCCCGTTCCGGGACGCCACCTCGGGGGGCGAAACCTACGGGGCCGGCCGCTATCTCGATCTCGCGGAAAACACCTCGGGGACCTACGACCTCGATTTCAACCGGGCGTACAACCCGTATTGCGCCTACAACCCCGAATACAGCTGCCCGCTGCCGCCGGCGGAAAACACCCTCGCCGTCCCGATCCGGGCGGGAGAAAAGAAGTACCGTCCAGCCGGCGAAACCGGGCGGCGCCCATGACCGGGCGGGGCAAAAGAGCTTTTTCGCGCCCCGGAGGGGGTGTTATCATGGACCCGATCATCACATCGACAAGGAGCCCTATGGCAGATATTCACGCAGCTCTCAAGGAACTGCTGAGCCGTACCGAACTGGTGGTTTTCCCCGAGGACTACGTCGTGGTCGACCTCCCGGTGGGCATGCACTCCATCCCGGGCGAATGGTTCAACCCCGCAACCACCCGTTTTGCGCTGATCATCCAGGAGCCCAAGTCCGTCACCCTGGTGGTTCCCCGCCGGAAGTGGCTGCGCATGAAGGGAATGCTGGAAAAATACGACATGAAGGGGCTGGTGAAGGTGATCGGGTTCGACAAGAAGCTCTCGCTCGTCACCACCGGCTACATGTGCGTGGTCGGGACCGTCCTGTCCGATCACGGGATCCGCGCCGTCCCGACCTCCACCTTCAAGAGCGACCACATCATCGTCCCCAGGGAAGAACTCCCCCGGGCGGTCAAGGTGCTGCGGGAACTGCTCGCCAGCTGCAGGCAGAAGCCCGCGCGGACCGCGGGGACGAAGGCCCCCGCCGCAAAGAAGGCCCCCGCCGCAAAGAAGGCGCCCGCAGGCAAGAAGACTCCCGTACCCGCCGGGAAGAAGGGGACCGCGCCCGCGGCTGCGAAAAAGAAGGGCTAGGAGGCAGCGATCTCTTCGGGGAATCGGCAGCGCGCCAGGAAGTCCTGCAGGAAATTGTCCGG
>CAZWXG010000126.1:4611-6961 GCA_964637825.1 uncultured Acidobacteriota bacterium | reverse complement strand
CCCACCATCTCCGCCAGGTCCTGGTGGGTGATCTTCAGGTCGATGATGGTGCCGTGCGAGTCCCGCACCCCGTGCTTTGCGGCCAGGTCGTACAGCCCCATCCGGATCCGGGCGTCGGCGGTGCGGTGGCTCTGGCTCTGCGCCTGCCAGACCTCGCGCAGGCGCGCGCACAGCACATGGATGATCTGGAGCATCACCTTTTCGTTGTGGAGGAGGTACTTGTGAAAGTCCGCCCCGCTCACGGAGATGATGCGCGAGTCTTCCATGGCCGATACGGTGGCGGGGGACGTCTTCCCGTCGAGCAGCGACATTTCGCCGAAAAAGTCCCCCGCCCGGTGGATGGCGATGATGGTTTCCTTCCCCCCCGCCGCGGACTTGGCGACCTTGACCTTGCCCGACAGCACCAGGTACATGTAGTCCCCCGTCTGCTCCTCGATGAAGATGATCTGGTTCCGGCGGTAGGCGCGCGCGACGAAAATGTGGGCCAGGGCGTCGAATTCCCCGTCGGTCAGGGTGGAGAAGAGCGGGACCTTGCGGATCATGTCTGCTTTCATCGCAACCTCAAGCGTGTGAAGACGGCGTCGTCATCGGCCACCCTCCCGGTCTTCAGCCGGTGCTGGCGGTAGCGGAACACGCAGACCGCCACCAGGGCGCCCGCCAGGAGGGAGGCCCCGCTGAGCAGCATGACGAAGAGGAGGGAGTTGACGATGGTCTTGATCAACGGCAGCGGGACCCCCCAGAGTACCCCGGGGCGCCCATGCTCGTCATCCAGCCAGCGGACCGAGTAGCTGTAGCGCACCCCGTCGAGCAGGGTCGCGGCGGCGGCGGCCGGGACCTCCCCCTCGAAGAGGGCCACCAGCGGACCCGCCTGGCGGCCGTACAGGCGTGCCTTGGGCGCCGGCGCGCGGGGAACGAACTCCTCGAAATAGGCCTCGGCCATCTGCGGGGTGGGGAAGTCGAGCAGGGTGAGGGTGCCGGAGGCGCCGCCGAGGGAGTAGCGCACCCGGGCGATTTCCATGTCGAAGCCGGGGCGGACGAAGTCGGGCATCCGGCCCGCGGAGTGCCCCAGGAGGGGGGCCAGTCCCGGATAATACTCGAGGGTGGCCTCCTCCCGCCCCGGTCCGGGGAGCCGGGAGACGAGGGCGGGAACGCGATCCTCCCGCGCCCCGATGCGCGCGCTCACGCTCGCGGCGACGCGTCCGGGAAGGTCGGCCGCCACGCCGCTCCCCCGCAGGCGCACGAACCTCCTCCCCTGGGCGAACAGCAGGACCCGGTCGTCGCCGGCCCAGGCGTCGCCCGGGGGGCCCGCCTGGATCGGGGCGGGCCGGAGGAGGGTGAGCAGGGAATAGGCGGCCCGGAAATCGCGCAGGGCGATGATCTCCAGGGAGAGGGTGCCCCCCCCGGTCCGCCGCCAGGTGCGGCGGGCGTAGGCGTCGAAGCCGACGTCGGCGATGAGGCGGCCGTTCTCCACCGCGACGAGCCCGGCCGGGTCCTCGAACCCCTTGTCCGAGGCCGCCCCGATTTCGGGGAACTCCCCGGGGGGAGGGAAGAGGGACGCCGGGGTCTGGGCCGACGCGGGCGAAAGCAGGGCGAGCAGTGCGAGGATCCGAAAAAATTTCATCTATTCCCTGTCTTGGCGGTGGTGGACGAGGTTGCTCCCCAGGGTCTCGACGTAGCCGACGATCCCGTCATAGAGCGCCCGGGCCATGGCCTTGCGCCCCTCCTCCCGGCTGAGGACCCCTTCGTCTTTGGGGTTGCTGATAAAGGCGACCTCGGCAAGTATGGAGGGCATCTTCGCGCCGATCAAGACGATAAAGGGGGCGCTGCGGACTCCCCGGTCCCTGGTCGCGGGGAGCAGCCGGCGCGCCCCGCCGTGCAGCCGCTTCTGCATGATCGACGCCAGCTCGCGGGATTCGGCCGATTTCTCCGCCCGGGCGATCTGCTGGACGAGGTTTTCCAGTTCGCTGACGCCGTGCACGCTGGTCGCGTTTTCGCGCGCGGCGATCTCCCGTTCGGCGTCGGAGGTGGCGAAATCGAGGTAATAGGTCTCCACCCCGCTCGTGGACCGGGTACGGCTGCTGTTGGCGTGGATCGAGAGGAACAGGTCGGCCCGGTAGTGGTTGGCCAGCGCCGTGCGCTCCTCGAGCGACACGTACACGTCGGTGTCGCGGGTCAAAAACACCTGGGCGCCCAGCCCCTGTTCGAGCATCGCCTTGAGTTCGCGGGCGATGGCCAGGGTGAGGTCCTTCTCGAGCAACCCCTTCGGCCCGACGGTCCCCAGGTCGTTCCCGCCGTGGCCGGGATCGAGGACGATGCGGCCGATTTTCAGCCCCAGCATCCGGGTGAGGGT
>CAZWXG010000126.1:0-4511 GCA_964637825.1 uncultured Acidobacteriota bacterium | reverse complement strand
TGGGCGGGGCGTCGGTCGGGGCCTGGGGCGGGGTTTCGGCAGGGGCCTCGGCTGGGGGAGAGGGTTCTTTCCCCGCACGGAGTGCGGCGGCCCGCCGGCGGGCGTCCCGCGCGCCCCGGCTGGAAGGGTAGTCGCGGGCCAGAAACTCGAAGCGGGCGGCGGCGGTCCGGAAATCCTCCGCGGCGCCGAATGTTTCCCCCATGCGCTGGTACAGCAGCCCCTCCTGGTAGAGGGCGTCGGGGGCGTGGACGTAATGCGGGTCGTAGAGGTACGCCCTGCGGAAACTGTGCGCGCACCGGGCGTAGTCGGAACGGGGGGCCGCGGGGTCGATCGTCGCGCAACGTCCCAGGGCGTCGCGGTAGGCGCGTTCCGCCTTTTCCCGCTCCCAGGCGGCCGCGGCGGGGCAGAGGGAGAGGCAGAGCATTGCGGCAAGCAAGCAGTAGGCCGCAGAAAAGATCCTCTCCCGGCGCGGGGCCCGCATCATGTCGAGATCATAGACGGGGTTGGAGGGGTTGTCAAGACATCAGAGTTAGAAACTATTGATAATGAAGGCCTTAACTGGACACCCCCCGCGGCTCAGTCGAAGCTGGGGACGTTGGTCACGTGCAGCACCCCGGTGTCGTCGTAATAGCGGTAGAGCGGCGGGGCCTCCTCCTTTTGGGCGATCCCCCCGGCCTGCTGGTAGCGCTCCGTGATCTGGCGGACGTAGTTCTCGGTCTCGCGGATCCGGGGCACCCGGCCCAGGCGGCCCACCAGGTTTTCCCCCGCGTTGTAGGCGGCGAGGCTCAGCTCCAGGTCGTTGTCGAAACGGTCCATCAGCAGGCGGAAGTAGCCGACCCCTCCCCGGACGTTCTGTTCGGGGTCGAAACTGTCCTTCACCCCCAGCCATTTGGCCGTCGCCGGCATCAGCTGCATCAGTCCCCGGGCCCCCTTGGGCGAAACCGCCCGCGGGTTGAAGTTCGATTCGGTCTTGATGATGGAGCGGATCAGGGTGGAGTCGACGCCGTAATCGAGCGAGGCCTGTTCGATGATGTCGTCGATCGAAACTTCGGGTATCGCGGCGGGTTCTGCGGGCCGCCCCGCAATGGAGAGATCCTCGACCATCCCGACCGGGGGGATGTTGGTGAAGACCGGGATGCCCTGCTCGTCGGTATAGGAAAACAGGTCCTCGGCGAGGCAGGGGCTTGCCGCGAGAGTCAGCAGAAGCAGGATCGGCAGACAGGTTCGGGCCATGGTCACCCCTGAAGTATATCGACCTTTCTTATCGGATCAAACCGCGAATTCCATCGCCGGAAAATTTTTCCGCCGGCGGGGGTCAGGCCCCGGCCAGCAGTTCCTCGACGACCGCGTAGCCGGCCTGGAGCGCTTCCGGGAGGCGCGCGGCGTCCTTCCCCCCGGCTTCGGCCAGTTCCGGTTTCCCCCCGCCGCCCCCCCCCACGAGCGGGGCGATCCGCTTGATGACGGCGCCGGCCGGGACCTTCGCGCACAGGTCGGCGGTGACCATGACCACCAGCGCCGGTTTCCCCTCCTGGGAGGTGCCGAGAACGACCACGCCGGAACCGAGCTTCTGCTTGAGTTCGTCGGCCAGCGTGCGCAACCCCGCGCGGTCGGTGGCGGGGACCGCGTGGGCCACGACTTTGACCCCCCGGATCTCCCGGCCGCCGGCGAGGATGTCGCCGATCGAGGAACGGGCCGAACGGGCCCTCTGTTCGCCCAGTTCGCGCTCGAGGGCGCGCACCCGCCCCTGGAGCTTCTCCACCAGTGCGGGGATCTCCCGGCGCGGCACCCGGTTCTCCTCCCCGAGGGCGTCCAGCAGCTCTTCGTCCGAGCGGAAGCGCTCGAGCGCCGCCGGCCCCGTCACCGCCTCGATGCGCCGGACCCCGGCCGAGATCCCCCCCTCGCCGACGATCTTGAACACCCCGATGTGGCCGGTGGCGGGGACGTGGGTCCCGCCGCAGAGCTCCCGGCTGAAGCCGGGCACCTCCACCACCCGCACCTGCTCCTGGTACTTTTCCCCGAACAGGGCCATGGCGCCCGACTTCATCGCCTCCTCCAGGTCCATGACGGAGGTGTCGACCGGGGCGTCGCTCCAGATCTCCTCGTTGACCAGGTCCTCGACCTTCCGGATCTCGGCGGGGCTGAGCGGGGCGTAATGGGTGAAGTCGAAGCGCAGCCGTTCGGGGGTGACGAGCGAACCCGCCTGCTTGACGTGGGCCCCCAGCACCTGGCGCAGGGCCGCCTGCAGCAGGTGGGTGGCCGTGTGGTTCTTCATCGTCAGGCGCCGCTTCTCCATATCCACCTCGGCCGTGACCTCGTCCCCCGCCTGCAGCCGGCCCTCCTCCACCTCGACCAGGTGGGTGATGGCCGTCCCGCGGTAGATCGTGTCGAGGACCCGGGCGCGCGCCCCCTCGCGGAGGATCGTCCCGGTGTCCCCCACCTGCCCGCCCGAGGCGGCGTAAAAGGGGGTGGCGTCCAGGGCCAGTTCCCCGCGCTCCCCGGCGGCGATCGCCTCGGCGCGTTCGCCGTCGACGATCAGGGCGCGGATGAGGGCCGGAACGGGGCCGGCGGCGTCGTAGCCGACGAAATCGGTCGTTCCCTCGAACAGGGTCCGGGCCACCTCCTGGCGGATCTTCCCCGAGGCGTAGTCGCGGCGCGAACGCTCGCGCTGCGTCTCGAAGGCCTGGTGGAAGGCGGCCTCGTCGACCGTGAGCCCGTGCTCGCGGGCCAGGTCCCCGATGATCTCCAGGGGCAGGCCGCGGGTGTCGTACAGGAAAAAGGCCTCCTCCCCGGGGAGCGCCCGCTCGCCGGCCGCCTTGAGCCGGGCGGCGCGCTCGTTGAAGTCCCGGAGCCCCTCCCCCAGGGTGCCGGCGAACGATTCCTCCTCGCGGCGGATGACGCGGGCGATCGTCTCCCGCGTCGCGGCCAGTTCCGGGTAGGCCGGCTGCATCGCGGCGACGACCGATCCGGCCAGGCGGTACAGGAACGGGTCCCCGATCCCCAGCTTCTTGCCGTGGACCATGGCGCGGCGCAGGATCTTGCGCAGGACGTAGCCGCGCCGGTCGTTGCCCGGGTACTGGCCGTCGCCGACGACGAAGGCGGCCGCGCGCGCGTGGTCGGCGATGACGCGCATGGAGACGTCGTCGTCCGGGTCGGCGCCGTAGTCGTTGCCGCACAATCCGGCGATTTCATCGAGCAGGGGGCGGAACAGGTCGGTGTCGTAGTTGGACGTCTGTCCCTGGAGGATGGTGGTGATGCGCTCGAACCCCATCCCGGTGTCGATCGAGGGGGAGGGGAGCGGGTCCATCCGGCCCGACGCGTCGCGGTTGTACTGCATGAACACCAGGTTCCAGACCTCCACCCACCGCCCGCAGGAACAGGTCAGGTCGCACGCGCCGTGGTCCGGAAGCGGGCTGCGGCCGAAATCGTAGTGCAGCTCCGACGAGGGGCCGCAGGGTCCCGTTTCCCCCATCGTCCAGAAGTTGTCCGCCTCGTCCAGGCGCAGGATCCTTTCGGCCGGGATCCCCTCCTGCCGGTGCCAGATGTCCCACGCCTCGTCGTCCTCGCGGAAGACCGTGACCCACAGCCGCGCGGGGTCCAGGCCGAATCGGCGGGTCAGCAGCTCCCAGGCGAAGTGGATGGCGTCCCCCTTGAAGTAATCGCCGAAGGAGAAGTTGCCCAGCATCTCGAAGAAGGTGTGGTGGCGCCGGGAGTGGCCGACGTCCTTGAAGTCGTTGTGCTTGCCGCTGACGCGCATGCATTTCTGGCTCGTGGCGGCGCGCGTGTAGGGGCGCCGCTCCCTGCCCAGGAAGATGTCCTTGAACTGGTTCATCCCCGCGTTGGCGAACAGGAGCGTCGGGTCGTTGAAGGGGATGAGCGAACTGCTGGGCACTCTCTTGTGTCCGTTCTGCTCGAAATATTTCAGGAAAGTTTCGCGGATTTCGAGGCTGCTGGTCAATTCAATCTCCTGTGTCGAGGCGGCGCGCGAGCGCCGCGGGGAGCAGGCGCCCGAGGGCGCCGGTTATCCGGTCCGGGTCGAAACCGCGCCGGGCGAGGGCGGAGGCGAAGCTCCGGGCCTCGGCGGGGGTGCGGGGAACGCCGCGCCGCGCGAGGAGCCGGTCGATCTCGGCCCCGAGCCCGGAGTCCTCCCCCAGTTCCTCCCGCGCGCGCCCCAGCGCCGTTTCGACGACGGGCGGGGCCACCCCGCTTTGCCGCAGGGCGGCCTCCACCCTGGACGGTCCCCATCCCTGCCGTTTCATGCGCCGGAGGGCGAAAGTATACGCGTAATCGGCGTCGTTGAGAAGGTCGAGCTGCTCGAGCCGGTCGAGCACCGGCGCGACCGGGATGCCCGCCGCGGCGCGCTCCAGGCGCGCCCCCAGGTCGGCGCGGCTCCAGCGGCGGCGCGCGAGCAGCGCGGCGGCCTGTTTCATCAGATCGGGATCGGGTCGGGTATCCATCGGCTGTCACCGGGAGCGCCCCGGGGCGCCCTCCGGTGACAGCATACCATCAACGCG
>CAZWXG010000125.1:3945-7011 GCA_964637825.1 uncultured Acidobacteriota bacterium | reverse complement strand
AGGGTGAGCGAGGTCATGACGTTCATCAGCGGCATGAAGGTGTAGGAGATGAGTTCCGCCTCGACCCCCACCCGCTGGTTGGCATCGTTGATCTTCTCGAATTTTGCAAATTCGGCCTCCTCCCGGCAGAAGGTCTGGGTGACCCTGACCCCCGTGACCGATTCCTCGATGCTCGAGGAGAGGCGGCCGACCCACTCCTGGTTTTTGCGGAAGGCGTTGCGGATCCTCTTCCCCACGATGCCGGTCAGGACCGCCATGACCGGGACCACGGCGATGACGACGAGGGAGAGACGCCAGCTGAGCAGGAGCATGGCCGCGAGCACGGTCACCATGGACAGGAGGCCGCCGACGAGGTTGGCGAAGCCGTTGTTCATGGCGTTGTAGACCATCTCGATGTCGTTGGTCATCCGGCTGATGAAATCGCCGATCCCGCGCCGGTCGAACGACTTCATGGAAAGGGTCTGCACCCGGGCGAAGGAGTCCTCGCGGAGGCGGTAGACGAGCCGGTTCGACAGCCGGGTCATGAGGATGCCCGACACGGCGTCGGCGATCCAGGCGCCGATCACGATGGCCAGGATGATCTTCATCCGGTGGACGAAATCGGGGAGGTCCCGGCCGAGTTCCAGGTCCACCTTGATCGCCTCCCCCACCAGCGCCGGCACGAGCGTCCGGAAGAGGGTGGCGGCGGCGATGAAAACGGTGGCGGCGACGATCAGCGCCTTGAACCCGCCGAAATAGCGCAGGAGGCGGCGGAGCGTTTGCGCGTAGTCCCGGGGCGCCTCGATCGGGGGGGGGGCCATCATGGCGCCCCGGCTGGGGGCGTGATGCCTCCCCGGCGCGGGAGCGGCCGCACGGGCGGACGGGGAGGGGGCGGGGGGACGGCTCATGCGGAGGCCCTCCCTTCGGACCCGAGCCCGGCCTGGGTCTCGTGGATGGTGCGGTAGGTGGGGTTGATCCGAAGCAGCTCCTCGTGGGTCCCGACGTCGGCGATGCGCCCCCCCGCCATCACCGCGATCCGGTCGGCGTGCCGGACCGTGTTCACCTTCTGGCTGATGATGACGGCCGTGCGCCCCCGGAATTCGCGGTAGAGATTTTCGATGATGCGGCGCTCGGTCGCCGCGTCGAGCGAGGAGGTGACGTCGTCCAGGACGATGACGTCGGGGCGCGCGGCGACGGCGCGGGCGATGGCCACGCGCTGGCGCTGCCCCCCGGAGAGGCCGGCGCCCCGTTCCCCCACCGGCGTGTCCCACCCCTCGGGCGAGAGTTCGATGAACTCGTCCGCGCAGGCGACCGCCGCCGCGCGCTCGAGTTCCGCGGGCGGGGCATCGGGCGCGGCGAAGGCGATGTTGTCGCGCACGGTCCCGCTGAAGAGCACCGTTTCCTGGAGCACCAGGACGATGCGGGTGCGCAGGGTGTCGAAGGCGAGATCGCGCACGTCGATCCCGTCGACCCGCACGCTCCCCTGCTCGGGGTCGTAAAAGCGGAGGATCAGGTGCGCCAGGGTCGATTTGCCCGACCCGGTGGCTCCGATGATGCCCAGCTTCTCCCCCGGGCGAACGACCAGGTGGATGTCGTCGAGCGCCCGCTCCCCCTCGCCGTAGCGGAAGGAGACCCCCTCGAACCGGATCTCCCCCCGCAGGGAGGGGAGGCGCCTGGGAACCGGATGCTCCTCGACGGACGCCCTCTCCGCGAACAGGGCCTCCAGGCGGATGGCGGAGGCCATCGCCATGCTGACGAAGTTCAGCACCATCCCGAGCATCAGCAGGGGGAACATGGCCATGGTGGCGTAGTTGTTGAAGGCGATCAGTTTCCCCAGCGTCAGGTTGCCCGCGGAGCCGGACAGGGAGTCGGAGATCAGGGTGGTGCCGCCCGACCAGAGGACGACGACGGTGGCCAGCTGGGCGATCAGGAAGAAGAGGGGGAAGAAAAGGGAGAGCTTGTAGCCCACGTTCATGCTGATGTTGAAAAGATCGCGGTTGCGGCGGGCGAACTTGTCGATCTCCTCCCGCTGCCGGGCGAAGGCGCGGACCAGCTTGGCGCCGGCCAGGTTTTCCTGCAGGGTGTTGTTGAGCGCGTCCAGGGCGACGCGCGAGCGCATGAACAGGGGGCGGATGAAGCTGGCGGCGGCGAAGAAGAGGACGAGGATCAGGGGCATGAACACGGCCATCACCCGCGCCAGGCCCGGGTCGGTCAGGTACATGGCCACCACGGTCCCGGCGATCATGATGATCGACTGGACGATGATGAACATCCCCATCCGCACGAACATCCGGACCGTGTTCACGTCCGAGTTGAGCCGCACCATGAGTTCGCCCGTGCGCCAGCGGTCGAGGTTCTCGAAGGAGAAGCCCATGACCTTGCGGTAGAGGGCGTTGCGCATGGCGTAGCCCATCCGCTGGGAGGAGCGGATCAGGGCGTAGCCCGAGGCCAGGTTCAACCCGGCCGCGACGACGGCGGCCAGGACGATGCCGGCGGCGCCCCAGAGGATGGCGCGGAGGCTTCCGTCCTCGATCCCGCGGTCGACGGCCAGCTCGATCAGGCGCGGCTGGACCAGGCCCAGGGCCGTCGAGGCGAGCAGCAGCCCGAAGGAGAGGGCGAGCGCCCGCACCGACCCCCGGAGGAAGCGGAAAAGTCTCAGGAGTGCGATCACCCGGCCTCCGGATCAGGGGGACAGTCACCACTGTCCCCCTCCGCAATGGTTTCCGGGGGATTCGGGCGGTTGTTGCCGGAGGGGGACAGTGGTGACTGTCCCCCTAAAACCCGGCCTATGGTTTCGCGCAGCTCCCCGGGGGTGAAGGGCTTGGCCAGGCACCCGCGCGCCCCGGCCCGCGCGAATTCGGTCGCGGTCTCCTCCGTGGCCGATCCCGTCATGAGGATCACGGGCAGCCCGGGCGCCAGTTCCCTGATCTGTGCAATGACCTCGAGGCTCGTCATCCTCCCCGGCATCAGGCGGTCCAGGAGCACGGCGTCGACGGCGGCGCCCCCTTTTTTGAGGAGGTCCACCCCCTCGTCCCCGGTTTCCGCGCACACGACGTCCCACCCCGCCCGCGTGAGCACGCGATGGCA
>CAZWXG010000125.1:0-3845 GCA_964637825.1 uncultured Acidobacteriota bacterium | reverse complement strand
GACAGCCCCGCGGCCTTGGCGATTTCGGCCACCTTCTCTTCCCATTCGATCGCCATGATGTGTACGCCGCGGACCCCGGGGATTTCCTTCAGCTGCTGGATCATCTCCACGCAGATCCTGACCCCCTCTTCCGCCTGCTTCTCCTTGGGGACACCCTTGAGCCGGTCGATCAGCGCGTCCGGCACGTCCATCCCCGGGACCGACGTCTTCATGTAGCGGGCCATGCCGGCCGACTTGAGCGGCGTGACCCCGGCCAGGATGGCGCATTTCTCGTGCAGCCCCCGCTCCCGCACCATCTCCATCCACTTGCCGAATTTTTCCAGGTTGTAGATGCACTGGGTCTGCAGAAACTGGCACCCGGCCTTCACCTTCTTGCCCAGGCGCATGGCCCGGATCTCGAAGGGGTCGGCGAAGGGGTTTTCCGCCGCGCCGATGAAGAGGTTGGGCCGTCCCTTGACCTCCTCGCCTCCGATCAGGCGCCCCTCGTCCCGCATCATCCGCACGGTGTTGATCAGCTGCATGGAGTCGATGTCGAAGACGTTCTTGCCGCCCGGGTGGTCGCCGAAGCTCTGGTGGTCGCCGGAGAGGCAGAGGATGTTGTTGATCCCCAGGGCCGCCGCGCCCAGGATGTCGCTCTGGAGGGCGATCCGGTTACGGTCCCGGCACACCATCTGCAGGATCGGGTCGAACCCCATCTCCTTGAGGATGAGACAGGAGGAGAGGGAACTCATCCTCACGACGGAGGTCTGGTTGTCGGTGACGTTGACGGCGTCGACCACGCCCTTGAGCAGGCTCCCCTTCTTCCGCACCGCCTCCGCGTCCGCCCCTTTCGGCGGCCCGCACTCCGACGTCACTACAAATGCACCCTTTTCCAGGAGACGCTCAATATTCGATTGTGTCATCACCGCCGTAACTCCTCCCTCTGGATATCGTAAACTCTAGCCCAATCTCAGATCTTCGCGCACCCGGGTGCGCGGACCGCCGTCCCGGGATGCCTTCCAGTCCTTGGCCGGGATGATGTCCTCGTACCGGTCCAGCTGGCCCAGGGTCTTCAGCCGGTCCACGATCAGCTGCCAGGCGCAGTCGGTGTCCTTGTTCACCTCGCACTTGCCGCTCGAGGAGCCCCCGCAGGGGCCGTTGAACAGGCTCTTGGCGCAGCGGGCGACCGGGCAGACGCCGCCGGTCAGGTGCAGGACGCACTCGCCGCACCCCTGGCAGCGCTCGCTCCACACACCCTGTTCCAGCGTCACCCCCAGGAAGGTGGTGTTGATGGCTGGGAGCACGATCTTCTGGGGGTAGCGTTCGGCCGTGTACTGGATCCCCGCGCCGCAGGCCATGGAGACGACCGCCTCGTACTCGTCGAGGAAGGGCTTGATCTGGTCGATGTACTCGTAATCGCACTGGCGTTCCAGGGTGAATTCCTTGACCTCGATCTCCTGGCCGTCCTTGGCCCGGGCCATCTTCAGCTCCGAAGCCAGGACCCCCACCTCGCGCTCCCCCCCCGCCGCGCAGACCGTGATGCATTCCCTGCAGCCCAGCAGCAGGATCTTCTTGAAAGGCTTGACCATCTCCAGGATTTCTTCAAAAGGCTTCCTGTTCCCAACTATCATGACGACCTCCTAACGGTTCCCGGCGGGTTTTCCCTGGATGTACGGGGAACGCACGACTCGGTTCTAAGCAACGAATGCGGCTTTTGCCTTCTTCAGGGGACTGGGGCCGAGGGAGCGGACCTTTTCGGCCATTTCGTTGGCGATGGCGGCGAAGCGGGCCCCCTGGGCGGCGCTCAGGTTGTACATCTCCAGCCGCTCCGGCTCGATTCCCACCTCCGCCAGCAGCGTCTTGGCGTATTCCACCCTTCTCCGGGCCCGGATGTTGCCCTTGAGGAAGTGGCACTCGCCTTCCATGCAGCCGGCGACATAGGCCCCGTCCACTCCGGACTCGAATGCCTTGAGGAGGGTGAGGACGTCCACCCGCCCCGTGCAGGGCACCTTGATGATCTTGATGAACGTCGGGTAATTGAGTCTCATCGAACCTGCCAGGTCCGCGGCGCTGTACGCTCAAAATTCGCAGCAGAAGGCCACGATCTCCGGCTCGAACCCGGCGTTTTCCTGTGACGGCTGTGGTGTCGCTTCCATTTTCATCTCCTTTTTACATCACTGCGTTCGTCGCGGCGGGCTCCGCTTCCGAGGCCAGGGCATCGGCCTTCGCCCAGAGCTGCGGCTCGCGGAAGTGCGCGAGTTCGATGGCCATGGCCGGGCATTCGGCCGCGCAGCTGCCGCAGCCGTGGCACTTCGCGGGGTCGATCTCCGCCGCTCCCTCGATATTGATTACGGGCACGTCGTAGGGGCAGACGCGGACGCAGGTCAGGCAGGCCGCGCAGCGGTCCCCGTCGACCACCGCCACGATCCCCCCGACCATCATCTTTGCCTTCGAGAGGATGGTCGAGGCCCGGGCCGCCGCGGCGCTCGCCTGCGAGATCGTTTCCGTGATCAGTTTCGGCCCGTGCGCCCCGCCGGCGAGGTACATGCCGTCGGTGGCCAGGTCCACCGGGCGCAGCTTCATGTGCGCCTCGAGGAAGAAGCCGTCCAGCGTGCGCTGGACTTTCAGGACGCCGGCGACCTCGTCGTTGTTCCGCGCGTGCGTCGCGGCGGAGAGGATGACCAGGTCGGGCGCGATCTCGATCCGCTCCCGGATGACCTTGTCGGTGAAGGCCACCTTCAGGGCGTCCCCCTCCTTCCGGACCTCGGGCTTGTCCTCGGGTTCGTACCGGACGAACAGGACCCCCTTCTCGCGCGCCTCGGCGTAGTAGGGTTCCGCCAGCCCGTAGGTGCGCACGTCGCGGTAGAGGACGGTGACCTCGGTTTCGGGCCGCAGTTCCTTGAGCTTGAGCGCGTTCTTGACGGCGGTGGCGCAGCAGGTCCGGCTGCAGTTGGGCCACTCGGCGTTCCGGCTGCCCACGCACTGGATCATCACCACCTTCCCGGCGGCGGCGACTTCGGGAGACCCGGCGGCGATCTTCCCTTCCAGGTCGAGTTGGGTCAGGACGCGCGGGTCCTCGCCGTAGAGGTATTCCGTCGGCTTCGCCTCCTCGGCGCCGGTGGCCACGATCACGACCCCGTGGTCGATCTTCCGGTATTCCCCGTCGGGGCCCGATTTTACGCCGGTCGTGAAGTTCCCCTTCGACCCGCCCGAATCGATGATGCTGGCCTTGAAGAGGACGTGGATCAGCGGGTGGTTCTCCACCCTGCCGATGGTGTCGCGGAGCAGGGCGCGGACGTCCTGCCGGTCGAGGGTGGTGTGGAGGTTCCACAGGTTCCCCCCCAGCCGGTCCTCCTTCTCCAGCAGGAAGACCTCGTACCCCTGGTCGGCGATGTTGAGCGCCGCCGTCATCCCGGCGATGCCGCCGCCGACCACGAGGGCCTTCTGCGTGACGGCCACCATGTGCTCGTTGAGCGGCTCGATCATGCGCGCGTTGGCGATGGCCATCCGGACGAGGTCCTCGGCCTTTTCGGTCGCTTCCGTCTTCTGCTTCATGTGGACCCAGGAGCACTGGTCGCGGATGTTGGCCATCTCGAACAGGTACTTGTTCAGGCCCGCCTGCCGCACGGTCTCGCGGAAGAGCGCCTCGTGCGTGCGCGGGGAGCAGGAGGCGACGACGACGCGGTTGAGCTTGTGTTCCCGGATCGCGTCCTGGATCTTGGCCTGGGTATCCTGGGAGCAGGTGTAGAGGTTCTCCTCGACGTGGACCACGTTCCTGAGCGTGCGGGCGTAATCCCGCACCTTGGGGACGTTGACGACGCCGCCGATGTTGATGCCGCAGTTGCAGACGAACACCCCGATGCGGG
>CAZWXG010000124.1:0-7051 GCA_964637825.1 uncultured Acidobacteriota bacterium | reverse complement strand
CCGCTCCTCCTCCTTGTACGCCTTCCTCCGCTCCTTCAGGTACTCGCGCCACTCCCGCTCCCGCTCCCGCGCCTCTTCCCTCTCCTCCTGGGAATTGCGGTTGCCCCGGGACCGGTCGTCCCGGTCCTGGCCGCGCTGGGCTGCGGCGGGATATCCCGTCAGGAGTAAAAGGGTCAAAAGCCATAGCCACGGTTTCGGTCTCATGATGGGTCCTCCCGCAAATGTGTGGTCGTAAAAAAAGGCCGACACTCCATCAGACAGCCGGGACGGAGATTTGTTTCAGCATAAATTCGGTTTCGGCGTAGCGGTTTTTCGCAACCATCAGGTACGGCGACGTTTAGCCCGGACCGTCCCCGATGGAGAGTTTCCGGTGCAGCAGTTCCCGGATCACCCGGGGATTGGCCCGCCCTCCCGATGCCTGCATGATCTGGCCGATCAGGAAACCGATCGCCCTCCCCTGGCCGCGGCGGATATCCTGGACGGCCGCCGGATGATGGGACAGGACCTGGTCGGCGAGGGTCTCCAGCTGCCCGGCGTCGGACTGCTGGGTCAACCCGCGGGCGCTGACGATCGATTCCGGCGCTTCGTCCGACTCGAACATCTCGAGCAGCACCTCGCGCGCGGCGCCCGCGTTGACCTCCTCCCGGGCCAGCATCCCGAGCAGCGCCGCCAGCCTCATGGGACCGACCGGCGAGCGGCCCGGTTCGAGCTTCCGCTCCTTCAAGGCGGGGAGGAGCTGGGTGGCGATCCAGTGCATGGCCAGGCGCGGCGCGACCCCCTCCCGCGCCACGGCCTCGAAGTAGTCCGCGACCTCCACCTCGGCGCAAAGGAAGCGCGCCTCCTCGTTTGTAAGGCCGTACGCGGCCGCGGCACGCGCGGCCCGCGCGGCGGGCATTTCCGGAAGCCGCTCCCGCATCCGCCCGATCCATTCGGGGGAGAGGTCGATGACGGGGACCGAGGGATCGGGCACGCAGGGGCCCTCGAACTTGCCCCGCATCGGCAACGTGGCCTTCCGGTCGGGGTCCCAGAGGCGGGTGTGCAGCACCACCGCCTCCCCGGCCTCCACCAGGGCGCCCTGGCGGGCGATCTCGTAGGCGATGGCGTCCCCGACATGCCGGATGGAGTTCATGTTCTTGACCTCCACCTTGGTGTTCAACTCGCCGGACCCCGGCGGCCGGATGGAGATATTGGCGTCGACGCGCATGGTGCCGTTGTCCATGCTGCAGTCGGAGGCCCCTACGTAGCGCACCAGGGTGCGCAGAGCCTTCAGGAATTCCATCGCTTCGAAAGGGGAACGGAAGTCGGGCTCGGTGACGATTTCCACCAGCGGCGCCCCGGCCCGGTTGAAGTCGACGAGACTGACGGGGGTTCGCCCCTCCATTTCGTGCACCAGGCGCGCGACATCCTCTTCCATGTGGATATGGTGAATGCGCGGCGTTTTCCGTTCCCCCCGCTCGTCGGTGATCCCGATTCCGCCCCCGCGGGAAAGGGGGAGGTGCGCCTGCGACAACTGGTACCCCTTGGGCAGGTCGGGGTAGTAGTACACCTTCTGGTCGAACGCGCTCCGGGGCTGCAGCTCGCCCCCCAGTCCCAAGGAGAGGAGGGCCGCTTTCTCGAGCGCCGCGCGGCCGAGCCGGGGCGCCGCGCCCGGAAGCCAGAGGCAGGTGGGGCAGGTATTCCGGTTCGGTTCGTCGCCGGGACGGTTGGGGCAATCGCAAAACAGCTTGGTGGCGCAATTGAGCTCCACGTGAATTTCCAGGCCGATGACGGCTTCGAATTCCATCACTCCCTCCGACGCGGATTCATGAGCCGCTCCCCCGCTTCGAGCACCCGGGCGTCCCCGCGCCGGGCGCCCGCCAACTGAAGCCCGCCCTCCCCCGGCCCCGCCGCCGGAAGGCTGAGGACCGGCTGACCGGTCACGTTGGCGAACATCGCCCCGGCATACGGGGCGCAGACCTCCCGGAGCCGGCCGGCGGGGGGCTCCGTGCCGGGCGCGGGCAGGGCGAGGAGGTCCGCCTGCCCCAGGAGGCGGTCCATGCCGGAGAGCAGGCGCGCCCGGATGCGGCAGGCGTCCTCGTACGAGGCGAAGCGTTCGAACTGGAAGAAGGCCCCCTGCAGCAGGTAGCTTTTCACCACGGGGCCGAAGGCCTCCCGGCGCGAAGCGAGGTACATGTCGTTCCAGTTCCCCGCACCGGGTGCGCGGACCCCGTAACGCACCGAATCGTAACGGCCGGCCGAGGAGGAGGCTTCGACGGAGCCCACGATGCCGTGAACGAGCGGGAAGAGGGAAAAATCGGGGAGCGCAAGCTCCCGGAGGGAGAAACCCGCGCGTTCCAGCCCCCCCAGGGCGGAATCGAACGCCGTCTTCTCCGCTTCGGGCAGGGCGGCACGGGCTTCGGCGAGGACGCCGACGACGACCGCCGGGCGGCGGGCGGCGGGAGCGAAATCGGGGGGGGGCTCCTCGGGGACGGAGAAATCGAGTTCGTCCGGCCCGGCGACGGCGGCGAGCAGTCTGCGCACGACGTCGAGGCTTTCCGACACGATCCCGCAGCATTCCATCGACGGGATCAGGCCGACGACCCCCTGCCTCGATATCAGGCCGTAGCTGGGCTTATAGGCGCACACCCCCGCCCGCAGCCCGGCCGCCCGGCATTCCCCCATCAGGTCGAGCACCAGTTCGGCGTCGGCCTCCCTGCGGGCCACGCACTCGCCCGCTCGGCTCCCCTCGAGCCCGAACCCGAATTCGCTCATCCGGGTCGACCCGCAGAGATGGGCGCCGGCCGTGCGCAGGCGCCGGACGACGGTGGCGTCCTCCACGGCCCGGTATCGGGCAAGCGCCCGGGAACCGGCTTCGGTCGGCCAGCCGGCCACCGAGATGTTCGGCTGGACCGCCACCCGCAGCCCGGCGAGATCCCCCCCCGAGGGGGGGGCGGACTCCCGGTTGCGGTAGACAAAAACGGAATCCATGGCGCTTCCTCTCCTATTCCAGAATGGCGGCCACCTTGAAATACCCCTCTTTGACCTCGGGAGCGTTCTCGAGCAGTTTCCCCGTTTCGGCCAGCTCGCTCCGCCTCGCTTCGTCGCCGGGCCGCATGCGGTTGGCGACCGGGGCGACGGTGCGGACCGGCTCTTCCGTCCCCGCGTTCCGCCCGGCCTCGGCGGCCATCTCTTCCGCCCGGGCGAGCGCCTCCTCAACGGCGGGACGTTCGCCGGCGTCGACGCCGATGCGGGCGACCCAGGAGAGGTGATCCACCAGGTTTTCCTTCTCGCGGGTTCCGCGCAGCGGCTCCGTCCCGCCGAGGTTCAGCAGCCCCAGTTCCGCGAGCTGTTCCCGTTTCACCTTCGCCGGGGCCCCGGTCATGGGGCAGGCGGCGCTGCGGTTCTTGGGGAAGGCGATCACTTCGCGGATCGAGGGGGTCCCGAGGATCATCGACACCGTGCGGTCCATGCCCAGCGCCAGTCCGCCGTGCGGCGGCGCGCCGAAATCGAACGCCCGCAGGAAGAATCCGAACTTCTCCCTCGTCTCCCGCTCGTCCAAGCCCAGGGCGGCGAAGATCTTCCGCTGCAGGTCGCGGTCGCTGATGCGGATGCTCCCCCCCCCGAGCTCTTCCCCGTTCATGACCAGGTCGTAGGCGCGGGAGCGGAGCGACAGGAGTTCCCCGACGTTCTTCGGGTCGAAATCGGTCCGGTCGGGGGCGGTGAAAGGGTGGTGGCTCGAGGTCACCCCCCCGTCCCCGGTGGCCTCGAACAGGGGGAACTCCGTGATCCAGACCGGGCTGAAGACCCCCTCGGGGATCAGCCCGAGGCGCTCCGCGAGATGGAGCCGCAGCTGGCCGAGCACGGAGGTGACCGCCCTCGGGGAGGCGTCGGCGATCAGGATGAGCACGTCGCCGTCGGCGACGTCGAATTTTCTGCGCAGGGCGTCCAGTTCCTCCGCGCTGAAAAACTGGACGATGTTCGAATCCAGGCGTCCCCCTTCCGCCCTCATCCAGGTCATCCCGCGCCCCCCGAAAGAGGGGACCACCTCCTTGGCGTATTCGTTCTGGAGCACGTTCTTGCTGAGCCGACCCGACTGTCCCCTGACGTTGATCCCCTTGATGCACCCTCCCGCCTCGATGATCCGCCGGAAGATGGCGTAGCCGGTCCCGGGGAAGACGTCGGTCACGTCGACGAAACGGAGGTCGAAGCGCAGGTCCGGGCGGTCGCTCCCGGTGGTCTCCATCGCCTCTTCATACGTCATCCTCGGGAAGGGGCGCGGCAGCTCGATCCCTCCGACGGCGAACATCCCGACCGTGAGCTCCTCGACGAGGCCGTAGAGCGCCTCCTCGTCGACAAACGACGCCTCCAGATCGAGCTGCGTGAATTCCGGTTGCCGGTTGGGGCGCAGGTCCTCGTCGCGGAAGCAGCGGGCCAGCTGAAAATAGCGCTCCATCCCGCCGATCATCAGCAGTTGCTTGAAGAGCTGGGGGGACTGGGGCAGGGCGTAGAAATTCCCCGGGTGCACCCGGCTGGGAACCAGGTAATCGCGCGCCCCCTCGGGCGTGCTCATGGTCAGCACGGGAGTCTCGATTTCGATGAATCCCCGGGAGTCGAGGAACCGCCGGACGCACTGGAAGATGCGGTGCCGGGCGATGAGGTTGTCCCGCATCGGGGCGCGCCGCAGGTCGAGATACCGGTATTCGAGCCGCAACTCCTCGCTCACCGCTTCACGCCGCTGGGAGGCCCCGCCGGCGGTCATGGCCTTGTCGGAAACGGCGAAGGGGAGCGCGTCCGATTGCGACAGCACGGTGAGCCCGGAGGCCATCACCTCGATCCCCCCGGTTTCGATGCCGGGGTTTTCCGTCCCCTCCCGCCGCTTCCTGACCTCTCCGGTAACGGCGATGCAGTACTCCGCCCGCAATCCGGCCGCCTGGCGGCAGACCTCGGTGGAGGCGATCTCGGGGCTGAAGACCAACTGGATGATGCCGCTGCGATCCCTCAGGTGGACGAATAGCAATCCCCCGTGGTCCCGAAAGGCGTCCACCCAGCCGGCAAGCTGCACCGGTCGTCCTGCATCCCCCGCGGCCAACTCCCCGCAAAAAACACGTTGCGAAAAACGCATGCCCACAATCCTTTCCCTTGAACCTGCCATGCCACACCTCCCCCGTCGGGCCCGGGGAAACCGATCGAACCAAAGGGGGAATCTTACACTGAATAAAGGGAGGGGACACCCCTTTTCGCGCGCATCCAAAGCCGGAAGGAACCCTTACGGGAGGTCGACCGGGGGCGCCTCCGCGGGTTGGGCCGGGGGTTGGGCCGGGAGTCCGGCCGACATCTCCTTGAGCCGCTGCGCATCCTTATCGGTGAGCTTTTTCTGCTCGTCCCGGCTTTCCACGTTGAAGACCTTGAAATCGGAGTAGCTGTGCTGGTTGCGCAGCACGCGGCCGCGCCAGTCCACGGAGATCCCGACCTGTTCCGGAAGCCACAGCGGCTCGTCGATCCCGGCGAACTCGACGCCGTGCAGCCTGATCTCCGTCGACAGTTTCTGCAGACGGACCCGCGGATACGGGTTGAGCAGATGGGTGTGGATGCGGATAAGGTGAAAGGACTCGGCGTCGATCCACGCCAGCCCGTGGACCAGGACCAGGGCGCTGCCGCGATCGGTGATGAAGCGCGTCATCACCTGCGCGGTCTCCGGCTTCTGGGAGAACACGACCACGTGGGTCCGGCGCCCGTCCTTTTCCTGGGCGCCCAGGTAGCGGAATTCGGATTTCGACCGGTTGGCGGGGTGGAAGAGCGAGGGGACCGAGGCGAAGCCGGAGGTGAGCATGAACCCGTGCTTGAGCCCCCCCATGGAGGCGTCGCGCCCGTATTCGTTGGAGCGGTATTCCTTGACGCCCGGCCCCCCGGATTCGGCATCGGCCAGCATGATGTACTGAAACCGCTGGTCGAGCGACTCCTTGACCTTGCCGTTCTTGCCCATGCGTTCCTGGTGCACCTGCTCGAGCGAGGCCGTATTGGCGAGGTTGCGGAAGAAAGCCTCCACCCGCGCGCCGGCCTTTTCCATGATGTCGTCCAGCATCCCCTGGTCCGACGCGGCCTCCAGCCCCGAGAGTTCGGGCAGCGCCGCCGCGAGTTCCTGGGGGGACTGGGCGATCATCGACTGGACCTGGTCCTGGGAGATCAGCATGAGGCGATTGTTCACCAGGCTGTGCAGTTGGCGCGCCTCCACGGGAAGGTCCTTGACCTTGCGCCCGGCGAGATAGAGCTCCATCTCACGGTTCGCCTCGCCCGCGTCGCCGAGTTCCAGCAGCGCCCGGGCGCGCAGGACACGGGCCCCCCGGTCAGCCCCCGCCTGGATCGCCCGTTCCAGGTAAGGGTCCGCCGCCTCCCAGTTTTTCTGCGCCACGAGCATGCGCCCGAGTTCCTGGAGGAAGAGAGCGTGGTTCGGATCAAACTCGAGCGCGCGCAGATAGGAGGCCACGGCGTCCTTGACGTGCCCCCTCCAGGACCGCAACACTCCCAGGATTCCGTCCGGCTCGGGGCGGGGGGCGGCGCTTCCGGCATTGTCCTCGATCGCCTCGACCAGCAGGTTGTTGGCCCCGGTCCAGCTTCCGGAATCCAGCAGCGCCAGGCCGAGCAGCAGACCGCACTCGAGGCATTCGGGCGTGCGCTCGGCCGCCGTCTGAAGGCGGGACACCGCCTCCGCCGCGTTGCGCTTTTCGATCAGTTCCTCGCACCCGCGCAGGAATTCCTCGCTCCCGGCCTCCTTGGGATGCCTGGAGGCGGCATCGCTCTTCAGCCGGGGCGCGAGCAGCCGGATCAGCGCATCCATGGGGAGGAGGTCCGGGTCTTCGTCGGGGGTGCGCAACACGAGATCGATGCCTTCGGGCTCGCCGTCGATCTCCAGATCCAGCAGTTCGCGTCCTTCCCGGTACCCCGCCTTCTTCGCGACCAGCGTCCCTCTCAAATGGAGCGGCCCGTCGGCGAAGACGCTGAGCTCGGTTTCATAGCTTCCCTGCAGATCGGTGACCATCCGGATCGGGCCGTCTTCCGAGAGCGGGGTATCCAG
>CAZWXG010000123.1:0-7151 GCA_964637825.1 uncultured Acidobacteriota bacterium | reverse complement strand
TTCTTGTTCATGAGGGTCTCCGCGCGTCGTCATGGACGCGCATCCGGGTCAGCGGAATCTTGCCAGCCAGACGGCGGCGGCGGCGAGGACGCACACCGGGACCAGCATGAACCCGGCCCCCGTCCAGCCGGCCGAGTCCGCCAGCTTCCCGAAGAGGATCGGGCCGACGAACATCCCCAGGTTCTGCCCCAGGGCCAGCACCGCCATTCCCGAGCCCGCCATCCGGGGCGACGCCATCACCTCCGGCACGGCGGCGAAAGTCGCCGGCACGATGGTGCCGGCCACGAGGCCGAAGGTGATCATCAGCGCCGGGATCATCCACCCGGTCGCCAGGAAGAGAGAAAAGCAGATCGGGGCCATGAGGAGCGAGGAGATCGCGATCAGGCGCCGGCGCATCCCCAGCCGGTCGGAGAGCCAGCCGCCGAGGGGTTGTGAAAACAGGGCCATGATCGTGCTCAGGCTGACGATGAAGGCGGCCGTCGACAGGGGATACCCGCGGACCGAATTGAGGAAGGTGGGGAAATAGGTCCCCAGCGCCAGGCAGACCACGTTGTAGCAGACGAACTGCAGGGCGATCAGCCAGAGGGAGAGGTTCAGCATCGCCCTCCCGTAGCCGGACAGCATCGCGTCCTCCCGGCGGGCCGGTTGCCTGTCCCCCGTGGCCCGGGGCATGCGGAAAAAGAGCCAGAAGAGGAGGAAGGCGGCCAGGGAAAAGAGCGCGCCGACCTTCCACACCAGCTGCCAGCCGCCGAGCGAAGAGAGCCAGGGCGCCAGGTTGAGGGTGATGATGTTCCCGAAAGGCATGCACGTCGTCCAGATCCCCAGGGGGGTGCCGCGCCGCGCTTCCGGGAACCAGAGGGCGATGGCCGCCGGCGCCACGATGGTGATCAGGCCGAGCCCCGCCCCCTCGATGAACCGGCTGGCCAGCATCGTGGGCACCGAGGTGCTGAACGTCCCGAGGACCGAGCCGAAGGCGACGGCGCCCACCGCGATCAGGCCGGTGAACTTGGGGCCCAGCCGCTGCAGGATGAAGCCGGCCGGGAGGGCCAGCAGCAGGCCGGTCACGCTGAAGGCCGACATCAGCATGCCGGCGTTGCCGAGGCTCAGGTGGAAATCCCGGATCAGGACGGGGAGCACCGGGGGCACCTTGAACTGGTTGAGCGAGGAGGCCACGCTGGCGACACACAGCACCAGGAGGATCGTCCAGGCGTAGGGGGGAGTCTTTTCGATCGATTCCGATGTGGATACGGCTCCCGTCATGGTCGTCCTTTCCGCTTTCCCGGGGCCTTTGTCTTTCGCCCGCCCGGGCGGGCGGCCGCAAAATTCCGATCCGTTATAGCAGACTCCCGCCTTTTTCCATAGCGCGATCCTGCGAGTCATTCCGCGGGCGGTCGAGGTGAAGGCGCGGGCCGGGTCGCCGGTTCTTCCGGGGGGTGGGGGCCGGCCGTCAGCGGCAGGTCGACCGTGATCGGGTGATGGTCGGACACCCTGTCGGGGACCGCGGTGTTGAGCGCTTCCAGCGTCCGGCCGAACCAGGGCTCGAAGGGGCGCGGCCCGGGAGCCTTCCCTCCGGCGGGGGGCGGCTTGACCAGGATCCAGTCCAGGCGCAGGTTCCCGACCAGACCCTTGAAATCGCGTTGAAACGAGAATGTCGAGGTAAACCCCTTCAGGGCGCGCTCGTTGGAATTGGACAGGGTGCCCGTTCGCCCCCCGGTGGAGCGCTGGGTGTCCCCGCCGAAATCGAACCGGGTTCCGTCGTCGGCGCGGAAGCGCTCGAGGAGGGTGAACAGGCCGCGTTCCCTGTTGGGAGCGACCAGGGGAATGTTGCGGCCGGTGGGGTCCAGGTATTTCCGGTAATAATTCGCGGGCGCCAGGAACAGGCGGGGCAGGCTGACCGGGGTGAACCACGTGATCGCCTGCCGGGCCCAGAAATGCGGGTCCCGGACCCGTTTGGCGACCTCCCGGCCGACCGAGGTGGGGGCGCTGTCCGACCCCGTGCTGTTCAGGTCGCCGGCCAGGACGATCGGGTTGACGACCCGGCGCAGGTCTTCCAGGACCTCCCTCATCTGCCGCTGCCGGCATTTGGGCGGGCATTTGTTCTCCAGGTGGACGGCGGCCACGGTGACGGTCCCGGTCGGCGACTCCGGGACCTCCAGGTCGGCGATGAGGGCCATGCGGTTTCCCAGCCGGACCTCGCGGCCGATGCGTTCCAGGAACAGGGTGTCGGCCGCCAGCCTGCGCCCCTTTTCCAGGGCGGCGATCTCCCGCTTTTCCCGGTGGTACCAGTCGTAACAGGGCTCGAGGCGCAGCAGCCGGGCGCTGCGGATCGGGTAGCGGCTGAGGATGGCGCTCCCGTGCAGGCCCCGGTAGCGCGCTTGGTCCAGCTGCATGGCCGCCAGGAAAGGGCCCCGATCGGCGTCCGAGGGGACGGGCGGGGTCTCGAGGCCGAGCTCGAGCCTGTCCACCTCGATGAATTCCACCCCGAAGGCATAGTTCATGCCCAGGGCGTCGGCCAGTTCCGCGGCGACGTCACGGTAATCGGACCGCGTCATCCCCAGGTCGACCTCGTTCAGGATCAGGAGGTCGCTGTCCCGCAGGAGGCGCGCCTGTCCGTGAATCTCCTCGGCTTTGTCGGGATCGATCTCCTGCCGGCCGTTGGCGGCGGCGGTGAACCCGTCCGGGTCTCCCAGGGCCAGCCGGATCCATTCGAATTCGGAACCCCGCTCGATGTTCCAGAAGGCGGCCCGGAGCGTCGGCCCCAGGGGGCGCGGTGCGGGACGGCGGGGGGAGACGCCCGCGGCGTGGGCGTGATTCGCGATGAAGGGGGTATGGAGCAGGCGCTCGACCTTTTCCCGGATCGCGGGGGAGGGGTGGCTGTGATCCGACAGTCTCACGAGTTCCTCGTAGTCGAGAAACCCGGGAGCGGACTCGCGCGGGATCTCCCTCGCGGCCGGCGGCGCCGGCAGGCCGGGCGCGGGGGCGAGCAGGGCCGCCGCGCCGGCCAGGAGGAAAACGAGCTTCAACGGCCGTATGGTTCCCTGCGTACCCGGCGATTTCATCCGCTGACGCTCCCGGCGATGTTCCTCGATTCGCAACGCCGCCCCTCTACTGTTTGCCGATTTCATCCAGCAGGCGGGAGTTGGACACGCTGATGCTCTGTCGCTCGGAATCGAGGATGGCGTGGGTGGCGGTGATGGCCCGCAACGTCCCCTTCTGGCCCACGATTTCGAGCGGTTTCCCTACCTCGAGGAATTTGCGCGCGTAGAACCCGGCGAGGATGTTGCGGACGATGTCCCGCGCGCCCAAGCCGAAGGAGATCCCGAAGGCCAGGGCGCCCGCCGCGAGGACGATGGCCGTCACCAGGCGCAGCATCTCGGTGTCGACCTTGAGCTGGGAGATCGCCATCACCGCGATGATGAAAAAGAGGAGGCCGGAGACGAGGCGCCCCAGCGCCGGGGCGAAGTCGAGGCCGGCGTTTTCCGCCGCCTGGCGCACGGTGGTTCCCACGAACTGCGATACGGCGCTGCCGAGCAGCAGGAGCAGGAACGCCGCGATCAGGTTCGGCAGGTAGGAGAAGAAGGCCCCGAGCGCGTCGGAAATCGCCGTCAGGCCGAGCGAATCGGCCAGGGTCTTGGCCAGGAGGCAGAGGATGAGGTAGTAGCTCAGGCGCGGGATGAAGAAATCGAGCTTCTGGCGGATGCCGATGCTTTGGAGCGTCTTGTCGAGCCCCGTCTGCTGCACCAGGTTGTCCAGCCGGACCCGCACGAGCAGCATCCGCAACAGCTTCTCGATCCCCTTGGCCACCAGGACGGCGATGAAGAGGAACAGGATGCCCATAAGGACCCTGGGGGCCGTCGCGGCTACCGTGTCGAGCAGTCCCTGAAACGATTCGGCGAGCTTCTCTTTCACCGGGTTCCTCCTTTCCGGCCTTGCGCCGGGGCAAAGAGTTCAAAGGCGATTTCCAGGAATTCGACAAAGACCAGCCGGGGCAGGTTCCAGGCGAAGGACGTCACGTGGCCGGCCGCGACCCGGCGATCGATCTTTCTGTGCACCCGGGACCAGAATCCCCGGGATACCTCCGGGGCGAGTCGCGCCAGCTCGGCGAGCGGTTCCTCCCCGTCCTCGGGTCCGGGGGCGGGGGGGATGGGGTTGTCGTCCATAGGTCCCTTCGTCCGGTCAGCGGTGATGGGGGGCGAGCGCGGGGTCGATCCCCCCGTTCAGTTCGCGGAAACGGCGCCGGAATTCCTCGCGCCCCCGCTTGATGCGCATCTTCACCGCGGCGAGGCTGATGCCCATCGCCCCGGCGACCTCCTCGTAGGACATCTGATCCATATCCCGCAGGATGACCGCGACCCGCAGGCTGTCGGGCATCGCGTCCAGGACCTGCGTGATCCGTTCCCGTTCGGCGGCCGCGATCACGGCCTTTTCCGCTTCCGGCGGCCGTGTCAGTTCGGCCGCCGTCTGCATGTGGGCGCCCTCGATGTCGACAAACGTTTTTCCGCGCTGCTTTTTCAGGTGGTTGAAACAATGGTTGATCTTGATGCGCTGGAGCCAGGTGCTGAACGCCGAACGCCCCTCGTAGCGCGCGAGCCCGAAATAGGCCTTGACGAACACCTCCTGCGCCAGGTCCTCCGCGCAGTCAGGGTCCCGCGTCAGGAAGCGGCAGTTGGCGATCACCTTTTTCTGGTAACGGAGCACCAGCTGTTCGAAGGCGCGGTAATCCCCCTCGGCGGCCGTGCGCGCGCTCTCCAGGAGTTCCTGCTCCGGCTTTGACGAATCGGTCAAACCACCCCCCGTCCTGTTTGCCACAGGATACTGGGGCCGACCCCCCCGGTCAACGCATTATGCGTCCGGACAGCTCTCCCCACTCCGCCGGTGTCCGCCACCCTTTCTTAGACCGCCCTGCCCCGGGCAAGTCACATCCTGAATTCGAAAAATTCATGTGACTTCCCATGGGCCCGCCGGTCTAAATCACCAGGAGGCGCGGATATCGTCAGAGCCTCATCATTTTCCGGCTTATGCGAAACCGGCGCCGCACGGCGCCCAGCTCTGGAGGGTCATGATATGGCATACAGGATTGAACAGATCGAGGGGATCGGGCCGGCCTTTGCCGCCAAGCTGACTCAGGCGGGGGTGAACACGACGTCATCCCTGCTGGAGTCGTGCCGGAGCCCGAAGGACCGCGAATTGCTGAGTTCCCGAACGGGCATCGGCGCCGAGCAGCTCCTGAAGTGGGCCAACCACGCCGACCTGATGCGCATTTCCGGAATCGGGCGCCAGTTCGCCGAACTCCTGGAGGCTTCCGGGGTGGACACGGTGACGGAGCTGAAGCACCGCGTGGCGGAAAACCTGGCGGCCAAAATGGCCGAGGTGAACGCCGAGAAGCGGCTCTGCCGCGTATCCCCGGGCGCCGCCACCGTGACCAAGTGGATCGCGCAGGCCGCCCGCCTGGAGGCGGCCATCCGTTATTGAACCGTTTGTGATGGGATCGCGCTCCCCCGTCCGGCACAAGCGGGGCTGGGGATGCGTGCGGGTATTCAGTCAGGGAGGAGGATGGAATGGCAGTCAACATTTTCGAACTGTTGAAGAACGAATTCAGCGACGAGATCGTGGACAGGCTCGCCGCGTTTATCGGGTTGGATGCGGACAAAATCAAAGCGGGGCTGAGCGCCATATTCCCGGCGCTCCTGGGGGCACTGGTGAACAAGGGCTCCACCTCCCAGGGCGCTTCCGAGATCTTCGACATGATCCGGAAAGGGGGGTACGGCGCCGACACCCTGAAGGGGTTGTCCTCGGCGTTTTCGGGCGGCGAGGCCACCAGGGAGATGATGGCTTCGGGTGCGGGTCTGCTTGACGGGATCCTGGGCACCCGGGGGCCCAAGGTGCTCGACTGGATCGCGGGAGCCGGGGGAATCGGCAAGGATTCGGCTTCTTCGCTCACGCGCCTGGTCGCCCCTGCGGTGATGGGGCTGCTGGGAAAGCAGGTCCAGAGCTCCAACCTGAACGCCACGGGGCTCGGCAGCCTGCTGGCCGGCCAGGCGGGATTTTTGAAAAACCTCCTTCCCGCCGGATTGAGCGGCGTCCTGGGGATGACGCCTTTCGCCCCGCCGGAGCCGCCCGAACACCGGGAACCCTCTGTCTGGAAATGGCTCATACCACTTCTCATTCTGGCCGGTCTCCTCTATTTCGCGTTCAAGAGCTGCGCCCCCGCCCGGCAATCGGTGGAAAAAGGCGCGGCCGGGGTCGGCGACGCCGTGGGCAGGCTGGGCAGATTCCTGATGGTCAGGCTGCCGTCCGGAATCGAGCTTGACGTTCCCGAGTTCGGCGTCGAGAAGAAACTGGTCGATTTCATCCAGGATACGGCCAGGCCTCTCGACGAGACGACCTGGTTCACCTTCGACCGGCTGGAATTCGAAACGGGGAGCGCCACCCTCAAGGCCACATCGGCCGAACAGTTGAACAACATCGTGGAGATCCTGAAAGCCTACCCGGCGGTCAGGCTGAAGATCGGGGGCTATACCGACAACACCGGCGACCCGGTCTCCAACCTCGAGCTCTCCCAGCGGCGGGCCGAAAACACGATGCAGGCGCTGATCCGGATGGGGGTCGACCCGGCGCGGCTGCAGGCCGAAGGGTACGGCGAAAGCTATCCGGTCGCCGACAACGCCACCGAAGAGGGCCGGCAGAAAAACCGGAGAATCGACCTGAGAGTCACCGCAAAATAGTCGGCGCGCGGCGCGCGTCCCGGAGCGGAGGCGCGCCGCACCGCCATGGACCCACAACTGCAAGGAACCGGGAGGAAGACAATGGGCAATTTACTACCTTTGATCATTCAGCTGATCTGCGGGGCCGTGGGCGGCAACGTCGCCGGCTCGGTCATGAAGAAGTATTCCCTGGGGACCCTGGGAAATTCCATCGTCGGCATCCTGGGCGGGGGCCTGGGCGGCCAGGTGCTGGGAATGCTGGGAATGGGCGCGGCCACCGGCGGCGGCATGGACCTGGGGGGCATCGTCGGCAGTATCCTGGGGGGCGGGGTCGGCGGCGGCGTGTTCATGGCCATCATCGGCCTCATCCGCAACGCCCTGGCCAAAAAGTAGAAAACCGGGACGTCCCACACGTTTCCCATTTCCGGGGCAGCCGCTCGAGGGCGG
>CAZWXG010000122.1:3051-7299 GCA_964637825.1 uncultured Acidobacteriota bacterium | reverse complement strand
CCGAAACGCGCCGTTGCACTCGCGCCCGTTACCTGAGAAAATGTTACACTCGTCTAACAATCCGGCGGGGGGTCGATGACCAAGAGGCAGAGCGCCAGCATGGAAGATTACCTCGAAGCCGTGGAAGTGCTCGACGCGGGCGCGGGCCCGGTGCGCGCCAAGGAGGTCAGCGCCCTGCTGGGGGTGAAGATGCCCAGCGTCACCGCGGCCATGAAGCGGCTTTCGGAAGACAAGCTGGTCCTCTACGAGAAGTACGGAAAGATCCGGCTCACCAGCGCGGGAAGGAAAGCGGCACGGAACGTCTGCCGGCGCCACGACGTGCTCTGCAGGTTTCTCGTCGACATCCTGGGCATGGACGCGGAATCGGCGGACCGGGACGCGTGCCGGATGGAGCACTCGATCAGCCCGGCGGCGCTGGAACGGATGGACCGCTTCCTGGAGTTTTCCGGGTCCGGATCCGGGAAAACCCGCCGCGGAGCGGGCGTCGCGGCGGCCGGGGCGGGAGTGGCGAAAAGGCGGAAGGCAAAGGAGAGAGTGTATGCAGGAGGGGAATCTGGTGACTGCGGCCGAGATGGTTGACGGGCAGCGGGGGGTCGTGGTCCGCGTGGACGGGGGGCAGAAGATGCAGAACCGGCTGGAGGCCCTCGGGATCCGCCCGGGAAGGAAGATCCGGAAGGTGAGCTCCGCTTTCATGAAGGGGCCCACCGTGATCGAGGTCGACGGTTGCTCCATCGCCGTGGGGTTCGGGATGGCCAGCCGCATCTTCGCCAGAACGGAACAGACCGCCCCATGAAGATCCTGCTGGCGGGCAACCCGAACGTGGGGAAGAGCGTCGTGTTTTCGCGCCTCACGGGGGTCCACGTCCTCTCCTCGAACTATCCCGGCTCCACCGTGAGCTACACCAACGGCTTCATGAAGCTGGGGGCCGAACCTGTCGAGATCGCGGACGTGCCGGGGACCTACACCCTGGACCCGACCTGCGAGGCGGAAAAGGTCGCCCTGGAGATGCTCGGGCAGGGGGACCGGATCATCAACGTGGTGGACGCCACCAACCTCGAGCGCAACCTTTACCTGACGCTGCAGCTGCTGGAGCGGGACACCCCGATGGTGGTGGCGCTCAACGTGTGGGACGACGCCCGGCACCACGGGATCCTCATCGACCTGGAAAAGCTGGAGGCGGCGCTGGGGGTCCCCGTCATCCCCACGGTGGCGGTCTCCGGCGAGGGGATGAAGCAGCTGGTCGAGGCCCTGCCGCGCGCGGCGGCCCCCCGCCACCCCGCGCGCACGACGAGCGAGCGCTGGATGGCGGTCGGGGACATCGTCGGGCGGGTGCAGAGGGTGTCGCACCGCCACCACACCTGGAAGGAGCGGCTGGCCGACTCGAGTCTCCGCCCGGTGTCCGGGGGCCTCATCGCCGCCGCGGTGCTGGCCGGGATCTTCGTCGGCGTCCGGTATGCCAGCGAAGGGCTCATCGACCGGGTGATGGACCCTCTCTTTCACGGGGTCTGGGCCCCGGTGGTCCTCCGTGTCAGCCGGATGCTGGGGGGAGGCGGGCTGCTGCACGACCTCGTGGTGGGGGACATCGCCGGGGGGACGATCAACTTCGTCGAATCCTTCGGCCTGATCACCAGCGGGCTCTACGTCCCGATCGCCATGGTTTTCCCCTACATCCTCTCCTTTTACCTGGCCCTGGGGCTGCTCGAGGATTCCGGCTACCTGCCGCGCCTTGCCGTGATGGTCGACACGCTGATGCACCGGATCGGCCTGCACGGGTACGCCATCATTCCCACCATGCTCGGTTTCGGCTGCAACGTGCCCGGCGTGATGGCCACCCGGGTCCTGGAAAGCCGGCGCGAGCGTTTCATCGCGGCCACCCTGATCTCGATCGCCATCCCGTGCGCCTCGCTCCAGGCCATGATCTTCGGCCTGGTCGGCGCGCGGGGAGGGCGCTACGTGCTGCTCGTCTACGCGGTGCTGTTCCTGGTATGGATGGGCCTGGGGTTCGTCCTGCGCCGCCTGGTGCGGGGCTTCACCCCGGAGCTGCTGATCGAGATCCCCCCCTACCGGCTCCCTTCCCCGCGGGCGATCGCGCAGAAGCTCTGGACGCGCGTACGGGGATTCTTCGTGGAGGCCATCCCGCTGGTGCTGGGAGCGGTGGTCGTGGTCAACCTCCTCCATTCCTTGGGCCTTTTCGACGCGGTCGCGGACTTCTGCGCCCCCGTGGTCACCACGGTCCTGGGGCTGCCCAGGGAGGCGGTCGCCGCCCTGGCGGTGGGATTTTTGAGGAAGGACGTCGCCCTGGGGATGATGGCCCCCCTCGACATGACGGCGGGGCAGCTGGTGGTCGGAAGTGTGGTGCTGGCGATGTTCTTCCCCTGCATCGCCACCTTCGTCGTGCTGCTCAAGGAGATCGGCCCCCGGGGGCTCGCCAAGTCGACCGGCATCATGCTGGCGGCGACCCTGGTGACGGGGGGGGTCCTGAACCTCCTGCTCGACTGAACCAGGGCCCGGGGACGGGCGGGAAGGAGGGGGCGGAATGCAACACGTTCTCCCGGTATTGAGCCACGCGCTGCTGATCACGGGATTCGTGGCCGTCATCATGCTGGTCATCGAATACGTCAACGTGGTCAGCCGGGGCGCCTGGCAGGAGCGGCTGTCGGGGCACCGGATCGGCCAGGTCGCGCTGGCGGCCCTGCTGGGGGTCACGCCCGGGTGCCTGGGGGCGTTTGCGGTCGTGGCCATGTACACCCACCGGCGCATGACGCTGGGAAGCGTGGTGGCGGCGATGATCGCCACCAGCGGCGACGAGTCCTTCGTGATGTTCGCCCTGGTCCCCCGCGCCGCCCTGCTGGTGCACGGCGCCCTTTTCCTGCTGGGGCTGGCGGCGGGGATCCTCACGGATGCCCTGGCGGGCCCGCGCCTCACCGCATTCCTCTCCTGCCGGGAGGACTTCCGGCTTCACGAAGAGGAGCCCCGCCGCATGTTTTCCGCGGACCGGTTCCTCGCAGAGTGGAGGAAATGCTCGCCCGCCCGGGGAACCCTCTCCTTCCTCCTGCTCGGGTTCCTGTCCCTGGTCGTCCTCGGGAAGATCGGGCCGGAACAGTGGGACTGGATCCGGGTGACCCTGCTCCTGACCTCGGGGGTGGGGCTGTTCATCGTGGCGACCGTGCCCGAGCATTTTCTGGAGGAGCATCTCTGGAAGCACGTCGTCCGCCAGCACGCGCCCCGCATCTTCCTCTGGACGTTCGGAGCCCTCTTCCTGATGGACCTCATCGTGCACTCCTGGCGGGTCGGGGAGGCGATCCAGGGGAGCCGCTGGATCGTCCTGGGGCTTGCGGCCCTCATCGGGCTGGTGCCGGAATCGGGCCCCCACCTCATCTTCGTGACCCTGTTCTCCCGGGGCCTGGTGCCCTTCGGCACGCTGCTGGCAAGCTCCATCGTCCAGGACGGGCACGGGATGCTGCCGCTGCTGGCCCATTCGCGCAAGACCTTCGTCGTGGTCAAGCTGATCAACCTGCTCTTCGGCCTCGCGGTCGGGGCCGTCTTCCTGGCGCTCGGGTCCTGACCCGGGCCGGAACCCGGCTAGGCCTCGAAGGACAGTTCCCCGAGCAGGCGGTCCCCCAGCAGCGACACGAGGTCCCCGTCGTACTCCTCGATCCTGCCGCCGTCGCACAGGGCCGCCAGCGCCGGGTCGATGGGGATCCGCGCCAGCAGGGGGACGCCGATCTCGCGCGCGATCTCCTCGGCGCGGCTGGGGCCGAAGAGTTCGATCTTTCTGTCGATCTCCGGGACGTAGAGGTAGCTCATGTTCTCGACGACGCCCAGGATGCGCTGCTCCATGTCCGCCATCATGTGGACCGCCTTGCGCACGATCATCTCCACCAGGCTCTGGGGGGTGAACACGACAACGGCCCCGGTGACCGGAAAGGACTGCATCAGGGTGAGCGGGACGTCGGCGGTGCCCGGGGGAAGATCGACGATCAGATAATCCAGGTTCCCCCAGAGGACATCCTCGCCGAACTGCTTGATGGTGTTGGCGATCAGGGGCCCCCGCCACATGACCGCCGTGTCCTCGGCCGGCAGCATGAGGTTGATCGAGATGATCTCGATCCCCGATCCGGTCATGACGGGGAGAATGCCGCTCTCGTCCCCCCCGGGGGGGAGACAGGCGCCGAACATCCTGGGGATGCTCGGGCCGGTGATGTCGGCATCCAGGATCCCCACCTCGTACCCCCGGCGTTTCAGCGC
>CAZWXG010000122.1:0-2951 GCA_964637825.1 uncultured Acidobacteriota bacterium | reverse complement strand
TCGGGATTCACCGTCATCCCCCCGTCGTGCCTGACGGCGATGATGCTGCAGCCGGTCTGCTCCCGGATCGACAGCTGCAGCAGCGACCGGTTCCTCAGGCGCCTGCCGGCGCGGGCGACGAAGACGCTCACGTTGTCCGAAAGCATGAGCAGGCTTTCGGGGCGGAGGAGGTTGACGATGGTCGAGCTGATGATGGTCCCGTAGGACATCACCCGGCTGGCCCCGGCGCGGTAGAGCGTCTTGACGTTCCGGTCGAGGCTGGCCCGGCTGATGATCTGGGCGTCGGGGCGCAGGCGGCGGCAGTAGATGGTGAGGTAGACGTTCAGATCGTCCTCGTGCGTGGTCACGATGATCGACGGCGTCTGCCCGATGCCCGCCTCCTCCAGGGTTTCCCGGTCGGCCGCGCTCCCCACGACGACCCTGGAGTTTCCCTTGCGGATGTTGCCCCGCTTCTCCACGATCCGGTAATCGATCCCCCGCTCCTCCAGCGTCTCGGCCACCGCCTGGCCCACGCGCCCGCCGCCGAGGATGAGCACCGGCCCCTCCTGCCGATCCGGCCGGCCCGCGGGGCGCACCAGCTGCTCGAAACGACCGAGCTGATCCTCGGTCCCCGCCAGGACCAGGACCATGGAGGGCTCGATGCGGGTATCGGGGGTCGGCAGCCTCAATTCCCCCCGCCCCCAGAGGGCGACCACGTTCACCCCCGCCCGGCTGCGGATGCGGCTCTCGGCCAGCGTCTGCCCCTCGAGGGTGGTGGCCGCGGCGGGAACCTCCGCGATCCGGAGCGCGCCGAAACGACCGATCACGTTGGGCTCGAGGCTGGTGCCGAGCACGCGCCGCGCCATCGCCCTCCCCAGGACCTTGTGGAACTGGAAGACATGGGTGCTGCCGGCCAGTTGCAGGATGTCGAGGGAGTCGTCCTGGTCGGCGTTGGCCACCGTCACCACGTGCTCGCACCGTTCCCGGATGGTGTAGATGATGTTGGTGCTGGCCAGATCGTCGTTCAGGACCACGACCAGGGAGGCCTGGTGCACCTGCAGGTCGCGGTATGTGTCGGGGTTGTTCAGCTCGCCGACGACCACCTGGTAGCCGCGGTCGAACAGGTCGAGCGCCTGCTGGAAATCGGGCACCAGCACCACGGCGGGGAAACCCAGCTGGCGCAGCCGCCCGATCAGGTTGGCGGCCGAATGGTTGAAATGGGTCAGGATCACGTGGCCGCGGGTCCCGGCGGGGAGCTGGCGCGGGGCGCGCGCCCGGTTCTGCGCCTCCAGCCAGGGGGCGTAGAAGAAGTGGATGAAGGCGAAGGGGAGCACCACGAGCAGGGAGAGGATCCCGCTCAGCAGGACGACGACGGAAAAGGCGCGCCCGAGGTCGCTCGAGAAGGTGATGTCGCCGAATCCCAGCGTCGACATGACCGTCAGGGTCCAGTAGACGCCCGTGATCCACGAATACTGCCGCCCCTCGTGCAGCATGAGCCCGTGGAACAGGACGCTGTAGAGGAGGATGATGGCGGCCAGCAGCCCCAGGTAGCGGGCGAGCATCCGGATGTCGCTCTTGCCCCCTCCCCCGTGCATCAGGGAAACGGTCTGGGATATCAGGGATTTCATGGCCCGTCACCGGTCGGGCGCTTCATCGGCCGGGCTCCGGCCCGCCCTCCGCCTCCCCGGGGCCGAGGATGGCATCGGCCCAGGTCAGGGCCCGCATCATCCGGGGGAACCCGACCGCGGTCGACGCCAGGAGGATGGCGTGGCGGATCTCCCCGGGGGACAGCCCCAGGTCGAGGGCCTTGCGCACCTGGGAATTGACCGACCCCTCCACGTTGCTCCCCGCGGCGATCCCCAGCTGTACCAGCGCGCGGTCACGGTCCCCCAGGGGGCCCGCCCGGCGGCAAGCGGCGGCAAAATCCTCGTACGCCCGCGCGGCCTCCGGATAGCGGCGCACGAACTCCCGGAACTTCTCCGGTACCTTTCTCATCCCCACCCCCGACGGGCGCATCATGGCCGTGCCGGCCCGAGGCGCCTATTCCACGGTCACGGCGGTGCCGCTCGCGCTCACCATCAGCATCGTCCCCTTGCCGATCGTCTCGTAATCCAGGTCGACGCCCACGATCGCGTTGGCGCCGAGCGCGGCCGCCGCCATCCCCATTTCCTCCAGCGCGATCTCCTTCGCCTTGCGCAGCTCAGTCTCGTAGGCGGCGGCGCGGCCGCCGACGATGTCCCGGATCCCGGCGAAGAGATCCTGGAAGATGTTGGCGCCCAGGATCGCCTCGCCGCTGACGAGCCCGTGGTATTTCAAAATCCTCTTTCCTTCCAGCGTCGGAGTCGTCACCGTAAGCATAGGTCCCCTCCCTTTGCGAATACCCAACTATACCACCGGGCGGCCGAAATCGTATTGAGGTCGGATGAAAACGGGGAGAATGCTGCGAAGGACCGGGGTCGCTTAGAGCCCCATGCTCTGCCGGTCCTTCGCTCTCCAATGGCTAGAGATGAGACTATCTTATATGGGACATAATCAGATTTCTAGTTATTTTTTGTTATTTTTTACCTGCTAGGCGGGGAGGCGGGCAGCAGAAAAAGAAACGGCCGCGGGGGACACGATCTTGGGCGCTCGTGCCTTCCCGCGGCCGTCTGTCATCGCAGCCGAATCAGAACTTGTAACGCATGTTGAAATACCAGTTCCGGCCCGCTTCCGGGTAGCCCGGGGTGTAGTAGTAGTTCCGGTCGAAGAGGTTTTTCAGCCCGACCTGGAGCGACATCCCCCGGTAGATCGGCGCTACCGCGCCAAGGTCCACGGTGCCGAAGGAGGTGGAGTTGACGGGCGGCGCGACCCGCGGCGTTTCGGGGTCGCCGTCATGATCGACGCTGTCGTTGGTGTCCTGCATGTGGAGCCCCCCCTCGAACCGCCAGGTCCCGAGCAGCAGGATATCGTGCGGCAGGTTGAGGGCCGCGTTG
>CAZWXG010000121.1:3017-7358 GCA_964637825.1 uncultured Acidobacteriota bacterium | reverse complement strand
GTCAGCTCGAGCTTGTCGCCGCTCAGCACGCCCTTGTAGTTGAACACCATCTGCATTTCGCCCATCGACGATTCGACGGTGAAGGAAACGTTGTTCCCGTCGATCTTGCCGTTTTTGAGCGGGATCGTGGCTCCGGGGCCGCCGGGGGCGGTGCCGGTCAGGGTCGTCCCCTCGGCCTTGAAGGTGAAGTCCATCTGCATCGGTTCGCCCATGCCGGAGTTGTACTGCCCGGTCCACTTCCCGTCGATATCCGCGCCGAAAGCCACGCCTGCCACGAGCAGCAGGCTCAATACCACTGCACAAAATTTCATCTCAGGTCTCCTTTGGTTGTCCTAGGACAATAGAATACATCATTCCGGCGCAAACTCAATCTCCTAGGTGAGGCCGGCGGAGCGATTTTGGGGCGGCTGGCCGTTCTGCTTCAGCAGTTCGAAGATGACGTAGTTGGCCGCCATCAGGCCGACGATGCCCGGCAGGGTCGGGATGCTCGGCAGGGCGCGGCGCGGGCGGCCGCGGGAGTGGGCCCCGACCGATGCGGGCGGTGCGCCCTCGCTCGCGTGGGTCTCGACGGCCGGTTCTTCCGAGTAGAGCACGGGGGGGTCGGCGATGACGTTTCTGACCCGCAGGTAGCGGCGCAGGGCGCGGGCGAGGGGGCAGCCCCGGGTGCGGCCAAGGGTGGTGAGCCGGATCGCGAAGGGGTCGGTCCGGCTGCTCGCCCCCAGGGCGGAGATGATCGGGAGGTTGTGTTCGACGCAGTGGCGGATCAGGGCCGCCTTGGGGCTGAGGCTGTCGATGGCGTCCACGACGAAATCGAGGTCCGGGGTGATCAGTTCTTCGGCGCTGTCGGAGTGGAAGAAGGCATGACGCGCGTCGAGCTCGAGGCCGGGATTGACGGCCAGCAGGCGCGCGCGGGCGGCTTCCACCTTGGGGGTGTCGAGGTTGGTGGACAGGGCCAGGAGCTGGCGGTTGACGTCGCTGGCCTTGAGGATGTCGCAGTCGATGACGCGGAGCCGGCCGACTCCGGCGCGGACGAGGGCCTCGGCGGCATAGGCGCCGACGCCGCCGAGCCCCACGACGGCGACGTGAGCCGCCGCGAGGCGCTCCAGTCCTTCGCTGCCGAAAAACATCCGGTTGCGGGCGAAGATGTCGGTCATGGCCGCGGCATCCGGGTGAAGAGGGCGAGGGCGTTTTCGGTGCTTCGGGCTGCGATCTCCTCGAGCGGCCGGCGCCGGAGGGCGGCGATTTTTTGGGCCACTTCCAGGACATGGCGCGGCTGCACCTCGGATCCGGCGGTGGACTCGGTGGCGATCGAGGGGGCGTCGGTTTCGAGCAGGAAGCGGTCGGCGGGGACCGCGGCCGCGGTCCGGTGATACTTCCGCGCATTGCTGCGCGTGACCGACCCCGAAAAGGAGATGTCGAGGCCCAGGTCGAGGAAGCGGGGGAGGAGGTCGGCGCCGCCCGAGTAGGAGTGGAGCACCCCCCGCAGGCGCCCCCGGTATGCTTTCAGGAGGGCGAAGAGGGGGTCGTACGCCTTCCGGCAATGAAGGAGGACCGGCAGGTCGAATTCGAGCGCCAGGCCAAGTTGTTCGTCCAGCGCGCGGAGCTGTTCGTCCGGGGCGGGGTAGTCGGGGGAGGCGAAGTCGAGCCCGATCTCCCCCACGGCCACGGTGTCTTCGCGGCCGAGGAGGGGCCGGAGTGTTTCGGGGTCGCAACCTGAGAGGAACCAGGGGTGAAAGCCGAAGGCGGGGAAGATGAGGCCGGGATAGCCGTCGGCCAGCTCGGCCGTGCGCGCGAGCGAGGGGGCGTCATAGGCGGGCACGACGAAGCGGTGCACCCCCGCCGCCCTGGCCCTTGCGATCACCCCGGGGAGCGTGGGAGCGAAGGAAGGGTCGTTCAGGTGGCAATGCGTGTCGATGAGGTCGATGTGGTCCATGCGCCCGGTCCCGTCTCCCGATGGGATTGTATCCCGTGCGGCGGGCAAAGCGCCAGGGCTACGGCAGGGTGAAGCGCACCCCGCCGAAGACCATGTGCATGTGCCGGTCGGAGGTGTCCGAGGGGGCGCGGTACCAGGGGGCGCGGGTCACGTAGGCGTACTGGCCGAGGACGACGAGGGCGCCGTGGTTCGGGTTTTTGAAGAGGGTGTGGATGTAGCCGCCGGTGGCTTCCTGGATCTGCCGGTTGGCCGTGTCGGGGGAGCCGGGGTGGCCGAAGCCGATGGCGCCCTCGCCGTCGGCGACGACGTTACGGCTGAAGTAGGCGCCGCTGTAGTAGGCGAAGAGCTGGGAGGAGGGGCGCGGCTGGTATTCGAAGCCGGTGACCCCGCTCGTCGTGTGCACGGGCGAGATCGAGCCGTCGGGGGCGACGACCGCGTCGGGCCCCATCGCCATCACGTAGCGGCCGCCGCCGCTCGAGAAGAAGGTGGTGAGGATCCAGCGGAAGTTCGGCAGCGGTTCCACGAACAGGTTCAGCGACCCCCCCACGCCGTGGGCCGTCCGTTTCTCCAGGGAGGCGTCGACGGTGCGGAAGGCGCGCGACATCCCGGCGAGTTCCACGTGAAGGGAGCGGCCCGCGGGGCGCGCGTCGAAGGCGAGCTTGGCGGCGAAGTCGGGGCGCGGGTTGGCGATCGTGCCGTTGCCGGAGGAGGTGTCGAACTGGGAGCGGAAGGCGGCCGGGAGCGTGGTCGCCCCGGTGACGTACTGCTCCGGGTTTTCGGCCGAGAAGGCCAGCGCCCAGTGCGGCGAGAAGTGGTAGGTGACCCGCGCCTGCGCCTGGCGCACCCAGGAGAGCCCGGCCAGGTAGGAGGAGTCCTGCCCGATGCCGAGGAAGATGTCGGCGGGGGCCGCGGAGATCCCCCGGCGGTTGGGCGTCATCAGGGACCACGCCTGCCCCCCCAGGATTTCCCACTTGCCGGTCTCGGCGGTGACGAACGCCTGGCGCATGCGGAAGCCGAGGCTGTTGGAGGAGACGTAGGCGGTCCCGGGGGCGGTGCCGGCGAAATCGACCTCCACGTACCCGGTGAACTTCAGCTTTGCGAGCGGCTCTTCGGTGACTTTCAGGGTCAGGCGGGTGTTGGTGGCGCTCATCCGGAACTCGGACATCCGCCCCGCCAGGCTGTCGTTGGCCGGGATGGAACCGAAGGCCGTGGCCACCCCGCTCCCCACGTTGGTGGAACGCCAGACGGCGGACATGTCGATGAAGCCGCCGGGGGTGAACTCCGCGTCGCCGATGCGGAAGGAGAGGGGGGCCGGCTCCTTCGGGCCCTCCCCGGCCGCGACGAGGGCGGGGGAGAGGGTCAGTGCGACGAGGAATCGGGAAATTCGGGAAATTCGGATCATTGCGGTCATTCTCCAGGATCGGCGGTATGAGTGATGCGGGCGGTCCGCAAAAAGGACGTATTTTGTCCCCTCCGGCGCGGGGATGCAACCCTGAATGTGGATTCCAGGGCGGGTCAGACCGCGCCGAGCACCGTGATCAGGTAGCCGCCACTGCGGTCGCGCTCCTCCCCGGTCTGTTCGTAGACGTCCTCCATGACCCGGGAGCGGAAGAAGGCGGAAGCGAGGACCCGGAACCAGGTCCGGGGCCGGAGGCCGTCGATGGGCAGGTCGAGGGAGCCTTCTTCGAAGGCCACCTGCTGGAGCACCCCGGGCTCCCATTCCTCCCGGCGCGAGTCGGCGTATTCTACCCGGATGCACAGACCGCCCCGCCGGAGCAGCCGGCGCAGGTCGCGCGAGATGCTCCGGCCGTATTCGAGCAGGGTCGGGTCGGACTCCCCGCCCGGGTCGCGGGCGAGGCGGCGGGCGATTTCGCGGTCATCCCGGTCGAGATCGTCCCCCGGGGCCTCTTCCCGTGCGGGCATCATGTTGGGGAAGGAGTAGACGGCCAGGTCGGCCTTCTCCCCGAGCGGCCGGCTCATGGGGAGGAGGGTGCGGGCGAGGGCGACCTCGGCCGTGCGGCCCCCGGGCAGGCGGGCGAGGCGCGCCGCGGCCAGATCGAGGAGCGCGTCGGAGCCGTCGAGCCCCACGAGGCGCGTGTGCGGGAAGAGGGGGGCCAGCCGGGCGAGCAGCTGCCCCGCGCCGCAGGCGTAATCGACGATCACGCGGGGTTCGCGGGGGAGGGAGGCGCGGATGAAGCCGGCGATGTTGCGGTACGCCCGGCCGTGCGCGCGGTCCGCCGCGCGGCCGCGCCACCAGCCCGCCATGATGTCGTTGTAGGCGAATTCCGCGTCGGGGGGCGGGTCGAGCCGCTTTCGCTTTATTTGCATGGCGCGGTCATTATATCCTGCTGCCAGTCGGCTCCGCCGGGATTTCACCAAAGGATCGATTTCGGGAAGGGAGAGGAGGA
>CAZWXG010000121.1:0-2917 GCA_964637825.1 uncultured Acidobacteriota bacterium | reverse complement strand
AACAAGCTCTACCTCGAGTTCGGCGGGAAGCTCCTGTTCGATTACCACGCGGCGCGGGTGCTGCCGGGCTACGACCCCAACGTGAAGATGCACCTGATCCGGGAACTCAAGGAGCGGGCCGACATCGTGCTCTGCATCTACGCCGGGGACATCGAGCGCAAGAAGCTGCGGGCCGACTTCGGCATCACCTACGACGCCGACGCGATGAAGCTGATCGACGATTTGAGGGGATGGGGGATCGAGGTGCGCGCCGTCGTCATCACCCGCTACGAGCGGCAGCCGGCGGCGACCCTGTTCAAGAACCGGCTGGAGCGGCGGGGGATCGAGGTCTTCACCCACCGCTTCACCAAGGGGTACCCGACCGACATCGATTCGATCGTGAGCGACGAGGGGTACGGGGCCAACCCCTACATCCCGTCCGACAAGCCGCTGGTGATCGTGACCGGGCCGGGCCCGGGGAGCGGGAAGCTTTCCACCTGCCTGTCGCAGCTCTACCACGAGTACCGCCGGGGGGTGAAGGCGGGCTACGCCAAGTTCGAGACCTTCCCGATCTGGAACCTCTCCCTGAAGCACCCGGCCAACATCGCCTACGAGGCCGCCACCGCCGACATCCGCGACTTCAACCTGATCGACCCCTTTCACCTGGAGGCCTACGGGAAGACGGTGGTGAACTACAACCGCGACGTGGAGGTGTTCCCCATCGTCAAGCGGATCCTGGGGAAGATCACCGGCGGGGCGGATTTCTACCAGTCCCCCACCGACATGGGGGTCAACCGGGCGGGGTTCGCCATCGTGGACGACGCCGTCGCCCAGGAGGCGGCCCGGCAGGAGATCCTGCGCCGCTGGTTCCGCTACCGGTGCGAATACGCGATGGGGCTGGCGGAAAAGGAGACGGTCGAGCGGGTGCAGCTGCTGCTCGAGAACATCGGCATGCGGTCGGAGGACCGGCCCGTGGTCGAACCCGCCTGGCGGGCGGCCCGGGAGGGGAAGGAAGCGGGGAAGGGGAACGAGGACATCTATTGCGGGGCCGCGCTCGAGCTTGCCGACGGGACCATCGTCACCGGCAACAACTCCCCCCTCATGCACGCGGCCTCCAGCCTGGTGCTCAACGCCCTGAAACACCTGGCCGGCATCCCCGACAAGCTCAAGCTGCTCCCCAGCCTGATCACCAACGCGGTGGGGAGCCTGAAGACGGAGATTCTCAAGGAGCGCTCGGTCAGCCTCGATCTCGAGGAGACGCTGATCGCCCTCAGCATCAGCGCCGCCACCAACCACGCGGCCCAGATGGCGATGGAAAAGCTGCAGGAGCTGCGCAACTGCGAGGCGCACATGACCCACATCCCCACTCCCGGGGACGAGGCCGGCCTGCGCAAACTGGGAATCAACATGACGAGCGAGCCCAACTTCCCCACCAAGAACCTCTTCATGTAACAAAAAACGGGGACGGACCAGAGCAAAGTACTGATACATATAGAGATAAGTATGAATAACCGGGGCGGCTCCCTCCTCGGCAGGGGGGCGGAGCCGGCCGGTAAGCCAATATCTCGTGTATTCGCAATCGGATAGCCTGGTCCGTCCCCATTTTTAGTCTTCGGGGCGCTCCCCATCGGGCGCCATCCTGACGAGGCGCGGGTCGAAGCGGGCAACGATCTCGACCAGGTCGGCCTGGGCCGCCATCACGGCGTGGATGTCCTTGTACCCCATCGGCACCTCGTCCAGGCCCGCCGAGATCAGAACCACCCCGCGCTCGGCCAGGAAGCGGCGGCCGTCCTGCCAGCTGTAGCGGCTCCGGGTCTGGGTGCGGCTCATCCTCCTCCCCGCGCCGTGCGCGGCCGAATTCATGGCGGCGGCCTCCCCTCTCCCCCGGACGACGAACCCGGGGGTGGCCATCGACCCGGGGATGACGCCGAGCGCCCCGGCGCCCGCCGGCGTGGCCCCCTTGCGGTGCACGACGACGTCCTCCCCGAAATGGCGCTCCCTCCAGGCGAAGTTGTGGTGGTTCTCCACCCCCGCGATCACTTCGGCCCCGAGGAGCCGGACCAGGTCCCGGTGGATGAGGTGGTGGTTGGCGGCCGCGTAGCGCCCCATCAGCTCCATCGCGCGCCAGTACTCCTCCCCCTCTCCCCCCGGGAGGTCGAGCCAGGCGAGCTGTTTCAGTTCGCGCGGCAGCTCCCGGTGCCGGTCCATGGCCAGCCGGCTGTACCAGGTGGCCACCTGCCCGCCGACGCCGCGGCTGCCGCTGTGGCTCAGGAGCGCCGTGTAGACGCCGGGGGGAAGCCCCAGTTCCGCCCGCTCGAGGGTCAGGGTGCCGAACTCCACGAAGTGGTTGCCCGAGCCGCTCGAGCCGAGCTGGAACCGGGCCTTGTCCCGGTTGCGGCGCGTGACGGGGCTGAAGGACCAGTCCTCGTCCATGACCGGGTGGTCCTTCGGCTTCCTGAACCCCTCCCCGACGCCGAAGACCGTCGCTTTCCCGAGGGCGGAGCGCAACCGCCCCTCCTCCTCCCGGATGGCGGAGGGGGGGAGATCGAGCACGCTCATCTTCATGCGGCAGGCGATGTCCATCCCCACGGCGTAGGGGATCACGGCGTCGCGCACCGCCAGGACGCCGCCGATCGGGAGCCCGTAGCCGACGTGGGCGTCGGGCATCAGGGCGCCGGCGACCGCGACCGGGAGGCTGCAGGCGTTTTCCATCTGCCGGAGCGACTCGGCGTCCATGTCCGTCCCCCATTTCCGCCAGGGGGCGGGCTCCCCGCGGCGGGGCGCCTCGGCTGCGGCTATAGGCAGATCGCGTCTCTTCATGCCATAATCATGTCCGGAGATGGAGGGGGCGTCAATCCCGGGGAACGGAGGAGGGAACGGTATGGGGCGGATATGCGGGTGCGTGTGGGTGGCGTTGGCGCTTCTGGCGGCGGCAAGA
>CAZWXG010000120.1:0-7365 GCA_964637825.1 uncultured Acidobacteriota bacterium | reverse complement strand
GCTTTTGTGTTTTCAATGAGGGCTTCAGGCAAAACTCCGAGTTCTCTGCGGAATAGCGAATTGTCCCAGGCCAGGATCTGGTCCACGAGGGCGTCGCTGTCGGATTCCAGCCCGTACGTCCGCGATGGAACGCGCAGGCGCAGGGGGAAGGTGTGACCGTCAGCTCCTTTTCAGCCTGGAGTATGGCCGGAAGTCGGCATTCACCTCGCTGCTGGTGGCGGCAGCCATCGCGGCGGCCCGTTTCCAGCGCAGGATTCTGTCGCAGCGATCCGCTTCCTTCTCCAGCAGCGTGAGCGCGGCCCTGAGGATGTCCACCTCGCGGGTGATCTTCAGTCGGCGCATGAGGATATCGATACGGCGGTCATCCTCATCTTGGAGCATGAGAGGTTTGCGCATATAGATCCAAGTATATTCCCACGATATTCGCGATGGGTCCATGATCGTGCATTTTGTGGGGGCGAGAGCGCCTGCTTCTTTGCGGTTATCGTCCGGGGCTTTCGGAGACATCATGCCCGTGAGAAGGGCGACCGGAGTCCTTCAACCGCTCTTTATCGAGAGACTGATCCTTCGATGTCGGTGACAATTCGATGCTATAGAATGGTCATGAAACAGGTGCTATCAAGAGACTTGGTAAACGGTCCAACCAAGGGTGCGGTCATGAAGACAGAGTTTTCCGGAGACGTCATCACGGTCGGTGACCTTAAAGTAAACCGCGGCCGAGTCCTTGATCGAGTTGCCGCCACTCGCCGCCCGGTCCTGCTGACCACCCGGGGGCGAGGGGTTGCCGTAGTCCAGTCCATCGCCGAATACGAAAAGTCTGAAGAAGAGCGGGCTTTCATGCGTGCCGCCGTCGAGGGATTTGCGGATCTGGAGGCAAGGCTGGAAATCAGCCTCCGAGAAGCCAAAGCGCGTCTGGTTCTGGAGTGATTTGGTGCCTCATCGTTGACCGGCGCGACACCCGGCGCATCAGCATCGTGGGCGCGTGGCGGAATGAACGACTGTTCAGGTTGCCCCAGGGGCCTGCTGGATTGCAATCGGCCGGGGCCTGAAGCGATCCCGGTCAGTTCGGCCCACGGGCTGAAAACAATCCGGACAGGTTATCCCTTGTCAGGAGGGAAGCGTCCTGAGGGTGTTCCAGGAAGGGCTGGACGTCGCCGGCAATGTCCCTGATGTCGATGGACGCGAGGCGCCGGCTCACCAGGCTTTGCCACTCGCGGGCATCGTATTTTGTTGGACGATGGGTCTGGTCCAGGGCGTTCTGAAGCAAGGGGAGGTTCGGTTCAACCGGCGGGCGTTGCGACAGGTACCACAGCAGGTCGTACCAGTCGCGGCCTTTGACGTATTTGCGCGTGATGGCCGCATGAATCTTTCCCGCCATCATGGACGGCAGATCATAGTGCCGGGCCAGAAACGTCACCGTGCGCGTGACGACGGTTTTTTCACACCGGGCGCCCGAGGGTGGTCGGGTGTCGATTTCCAGCTTGATGGCCAGTTTCTGCTCCGGCGCTCCGGAAATGCCGGCGTCATAAAGGATCCCTGCCAGCCTGACCCATCCGGTATGAACGGTCTTGCGATCGTTCCAGGTGACGTGGGGATCGAAGCCCGCCAGGGAGAGATCGCGTTTGACCTTGGCCATCCACTCCATGCCGGCATAGCCGTTTTCAGACTCCAGCGAGAAATCGAGATCTTCCGAAAAGCGCGGCAGGTTATGGAGAAAGCGCAGCGCGGTGCCGCCGACAAATGCCAGGCTGCGGAAAGCTTCGCACTCATGCAGAGAGCGCAGGATGAGCGTCTGCAGGTATTCGCGCAGCAGGTTGAGCCCCTGCCCCGGGTCTTTCGTTGTGCGTACGAGCGACAGCGCCTGTTCCTTCATAGGGTAACCGTCCCTTTCTCTTCTTCGGCCGTCACCGTCAGCCAGCGTTCATGGGCCCGATGCAGACGCGGACTCCGGAACCGATCGGCATAGGCCCGAAGCTTGTCTTTGTCCACCTGCTGGCAGTGCTGGTAGCGCATTTCCTCCAGGCGCGCGCGCGTCCACTCGCCGGGGGTGAGATGCCAGTGGTCCAGCAGCGCCTTTTCGGGTTCGGCGATCCACAGGGAGCGGTCGCCGTAGGGGACCGCGGCATATCCAAAAAACGCCTCCTGTTTGATGTGGCGATATTCGAAAACGCCGAACGCGTTGTCGAAACGGCGGGGCACCCGGGAGGTCGCGCTGGTCAGCCATACGACTCTCTCGGGGATCATGTCGTAAAAACCCAGGGCCCACACGCCGCTCAGATAGGAGGGCCGGTAGAGCTGGTTGGCCAGGCTTGCCGGCAGCACCGTTGCGCCGCGGTAGGCGTCGGGGAGCGTGTAGATACCGCGACGCAGGCCCATGATCCTGCCGTCGCTCATCCACCGGGACAACTGGACCCGGATGGCTTGGCGCGGTTCGTCGAAGGCCTGGACCAGCAAAGGCAGATCAAAGCATTCCATGGAGCCGACTAACTCGACCAGCGAACCGTACTTCATATACAATAATTAACATAAATGATAATTATTGTGAACAAAAGTTGTGAATTCCCGGATTCGGCATCGGGCGCCTTTTATATTCGGCCGCTGTGGTTGGGGGAGGGGTTTCGTGGGCGTTTGCCCGGTCGAATTACCCCATACGGGGATGTATTGTATGTGGACACATAATATGTGCACGCATATAATGTATATATGAAAAATATAACGCTGGCAATTGATGAAGAGACCCTGGAGGCCGGGCGCGAATATGCACGGCGGCACCGCACGACGCTCAACACTCTGGTGCGCGAGCTGTTGCGGAAAACGGTTCTTTCGGATAGAAAGGCTGCCGTAACGGAGATGTTCCGGTTGATGGATGCGCACCCGGGCAATTCCCGGGGCACGCGCTGGAATCGCGAGGATCTTCATGTCCGATAGGTCCTTCATCGATACCAACATCTTTGTCTATGCGCATGATTCGGGGTCTCCCGGGAAACAGGCGAGAAGCAGGGAAATCATTTCGAGGCTCGCTGATTCGGGCGATGGCGTTGTTTCCACCCAGGTGATACAGGAGTTCTATGTTGCGACCACGCGCAAGCTGGGGGTGGATCCACTGGTGGCTAAGAGCGTGTTGAAGACATTCGGGGCATTCGAGGTCGTGCAGGTTTCCACCCTGCTCATTCAGGAAGCCGTTGATTGCTCAATATTGAATGCACTGTCCTTTTGGGATTCCCTGATTGTGTCGGCAGCCGCATCATCCGGATGTGCCGTGGTCCTGAGCGAAGATCTCAATGCCGGGCAGACAATCCTGGGAGTTAAAATTCAGAACCCGTTTTTGCATGAGCGTTGAGGGGGGCGACCCCGGCACCAGCGCCGGAGTCGCCCCCCCCCCAGGATCGCGAGGGTTCGGGGAGAAGCGGGACTATTTGAAGTAGATTTTGTTCTGGTTCCGGATCTCGTCCATGATGCAGTCGTTGACGCCGGGGAAGATGCTGCCTTCCCCCCCGTAGGTCAGGCAGGGGATGAACATGCCCCCCTCATGGTATTCCTTGCACGCGCGGGCCACTTCGGTGCGCACGATCTCCTCGGTCCAGTCCTCGCGGTCGACGATGGAGGCGTCGATCCCCCCCATGAGCGTGAGCTTGTAATCGGTGTCTTTCTTGACCTGCTGGATGTCGTTGGAGGGCAGGATCCCCTCCCAGATGTCGATGCCGATGTCCACCATGTCCTTGGCGATCGGCTGGCAGAAGGAGTCGGCGTGGTGCATCGTGATGACGCCGTGCTTTTTCATCAGGCCGTAGATCTCCTTGTAGGGCTCCTTGAAGAACTCGCGCCAGACGTCGGGGTTCATGAACAGTGCGTGCTTGGCCCCCCAGTCGTCGTGGAAATTCATGACGTCCGGGTGCAGGTTGTCGACGAGGATCTGGATCTGCTGCAGCTTCCAGTCCTTGATGTAGGCGGTCAGCTCGTGCATCGCCTCCGGCTCCTCCAGGAGATTCATGAGCGTGTCCTCGAACCCCATCAGGAAGTGGAGCTGCTCGAAAACCCCCGTCGGGAGCCAGACATGGACGAACTTGCCTTCCGCCCGGATCTTCTCGGCGTCGGCCTTGGCCTGGGTCCAGTCCAGTTTCAGGGCCTGCAGGTCGGGGGCCTTGACGTATTCGCGCCACCGGGTCACGTCGGGGCAGACCTTGGTTTCGGCGTTGACGATGGGCATGATCCCGGGCTCGTTCTTCCCCCAGTAGATCTTCACCCCCCAGGGATTGATCGCCTCGCCGCCGGGAGCCACGTTGAACAGGTGGTAGAAGACCGGGTCCCACACCTGCGGGAAGGGTTCCCACTCGTTGACGAAGGCGTCGGGCTTGCCGTTTTTCAGGGTTTCCAGGACATTCTCTTTCAATGACAGCATTCGGATTCTCCTTGTTCCGTTAAAAGGGCGTTTACGTGCCGACCGCTGCGGGCCGGCACGGGCGATCTTATTACGAGCGGGCGGGGATTTCACGCACTATCCTTCGGTTGCGTGCGGCCGCCTGGGCGGGGTCAGTCGAACTTCCCGGCCGGAAAACGGTATGCCTCGACCAGGGCCTTCTTCTCCTCTCCGGGCAGCGACTTCATGTAGGAGTTCCATCCGGGGCAGAAATTGGCGTGCCAGCGCCACAAACGCCCCAGGAACGACTCCGGTTTCGCGTCGTAGCGGGCGCGAAAGCTGCAGTGGGAACATCCCGGCTCACCCATGGTCTTCCTCCTATTTATTCCGGTACCCCGATGATACTCCACGGGGCGGCGATCGGAGCCGATCCCCGGCGCTACTTCCCCGGACTCCCGGCCGGGGCCGGCCCGGGGACCAGGCCACGGTCGGCGAGCCACGCGGCCAGGGCCTCCGGCCAGGCGGAGGCCAGGCCGAAGCCGGGGCGCATCCCGATCCCGTGCGGGGCGGAGGGGACGACGTGGAGGGCGAAGGGGCGGTCGTGGCGCGCCATCGCCAGGGCGAAGTGAAGGCTGTTTTCCACCGGGACGGCCTCGTCATCGGCGGAGTGGAACAAAAACACCGGGGGCGTGTCCGCGGATACCTGGCGCTCGAGCGACAGCTTTGCGATCGTCTCCGGCGCCGGGGAGTTCCCCAGCAGGTTGTCGCGGGAGCCCCGGTGGGTATGGGGATCGGCCATGGTGACGACGGGGTAGGCGAGGACCGAAAAGTCCGGCCGGGCCGAAACCTTATCGAGCGGCCCCCCGGTACGCGCGTCGGGGGAGGCGTAGAGCGTCGTCGCCATCGCGGCCGTGTGCCCGCCGGCGGAAAAGCCCAGGATCCCGATTTTTGCCGGGTCGAGCCCCCGCTCCCCCGCGGTGGCGCGCAGGAAACGGATCGCCAGGGCCGCGTCCTGCAGCGGCGCGGGATACCCGAATTCCCTGAGGCGGTACTTGAGGACGTAGGCGTCGATCCCGAGCGCGTTGAACCAGCGCGCGATCTCGTACCCTTCCTTCACGATCGCCAGGATGGAATAGCCGCCGCCGGGGCAGAGGACCACGGCCGCCCGCGGCGCGCTCCCGAGGGTCGACCGGAAGACGCCCAGGCCGGGGCGGCGCACGTTGGAAACGCGCTCGTTCTCGAACCGCTCGGTTTCGGTGTCCCCGGGCGCCGCGGGCGCGAGCGGGATCCATTCGACGGCGCCGAAATCGGGGACCGGCTGTTGTACCCGGGCCGCCAGCGGGAGTTGCAGGCGGGTGATTTCCTCGACCGCCATTTGCGCCACCAGGGACGCTCCCCATGACGAGAGATGGGTGTTGTCTTCGATCCCCTGGGGAAAGCGCGCATACTGCCCCGCGGTCGGCCACAGGTAGAAATCCCGGGAACCGACCTCTCCGAGCTTCCCGACCAGTGCGCGCGTGCGCGCATGCAGGTCGACCAGCGGCACACTTTCCGACCGGGACACCTGCCGAACCGTCTCCGGGTAATCGCCGTGAGTCGGGATCAGATCCCCGCTCCGGTCGAAGGAGCGCCTGACGATGGGCGTAGCCAGGAGGGGATTCCCGCCCCGGGCGCGGACCTCGCGGATGAAGCGGGTGAGATTTTCGCGGTAGGCGGTGCGCGCCTCCGCGTAACGGGCCGGGTCGTTCGCCTTCTGGTCGTTGTGGCCGAACTGGATGAGGACCCAATCCCCGTCCTTCAGGTCGGCGAGGATGGCGTCCCAATGCCCTTCGCTGCGGAAACTGACGGTCGACCGGCCGTTCAGGGCCCGGTTGTCGACCGCGATGGAGTTGTCGAGAAAGAACGGCAGGGCTTCCCCCCACCCGCGCTCCGGGTTTTCCGGCGGCGGGGCCTTGCGGGCCATGGTCGAGTCTCCCGCCAGGAACAGGCGGACGGATGGGTCCGCCCCGCGGGCGGAAGGGACGGAAAGGGCGCCGAGCGCCAGCAGGACGACGGCCGGAAATTTCATCTTCATGTCAGGGCCTCTATGCGACTGTGCTGTCCGATTGTTCCGATCGATGGGCTTCCCGGGACACCGGTATTGTCACGAAAGAGGGGGGGAATTGCAATACGATGTATACTGTCGGGTCCGGCATGAGGGGGCACGATGCTCGAAAGAATTTTCAAGCTCAGGGAACACCACACCACCGCGCGCACGGAGATCCTGGCGGGGCTCGTCACCTTCCTCACCATGGCCTACGTGATTTTCGTCAACCCGGCGGTGCTCTCGACCGATTTCGCCGGGCAGCCGACGGGGTTGAGTTTCGACGCGGCCATGCTGGCCACCTGCCTGGCGGCGTTCGTCGCCTCGGTGCTGATGGGCCTTTACGCCAACCTGCCGATCGCGCAGGCGCCGGGGATGGGGGAGAACTTCTTTTTCGTCACCGTGGTGATGGCGGTGACGGCGGCGGGGGTCGCCGACGGGTGGAAAACCGCGCTCGGGATCGTCTTCCTCTCCGGGCTGCTGTTTCTGCTCCTGTCGCTGCTCCGGTTCCGCAAGGCCGTCATCGACGCCGTCAGCCCCAGCCTCAAGAACGGCATCGCCGTGGGGATCGGCCTCTTCATCGCCTTCATCGGGCTCAGGAACGCGGGCGTCATCCTCGATGCGCCCCCGGGCTCCCTGGTGATGCTCAACAAGTCGTTCGCCCAGCCCCACGTGGCCGTCTTTTTCGGCGGGCTGCTGGTGACGGCGGTCCTGCAGGCCAGGAAGGTGAAGGGCGCGATCCTCTGGGGCATTCTTTTCTCGGCCGCCCTGGGGGTCCTGTGGGGCAAGATCCGGTTCGCCGGCGCGTTCGGGCTGCCGCAGGATCACGCCTTCTTCCAGTTCGACTTCCGCCATGTCCTGCGTCCCGATTTCATCGCCTTCATCGTCGTGTTCCTCTTCATGGACCTGTTCGACACGGTGGGCA